>NZ_CP025263.1:6127500-6447697 GCF_002843605.1 Pseudomonas sp. S09G 359
GCTGGTATATAAAGGTGCGATCTACCACCTCACCATCTATACGCACACCGCCGGAACCCAGAAGGTCACGCGCAACCGCCGAGTTCTTCACCAGGCCCGCCTTATTAAGGACAGCAGCAATCGGCATCGCTTCAGCAGCGCTCAGCTCGATCTCTGGCAGGTCATCCGGCAGCTCGCCATCCTTCATACGATTGCCTGCGGCACGGTGAGCATTGGCCGCAGCCTCCTCACCATGAAAGCGCGCAACAATCTCTTCCGCCAGCTTGATTTTCACATCACGCGGGTTGGTACCTGCCTCGACATCCGCACGCAGCGCATTGATCTCGTCCATCGAGCGGAAGCTCAACAGCTCGAAGTAGCGCCACATCAACGCATCAGGAATCGAAACCAGCTTGCCGTACATCACACCCGGCGCTTCCTGGATACCTACATAGTTACCCAGGGACTTGGACATCTTCTTGACGCCATCCAACCCTTCCAGCAACGGCATGGTCAGAATGCACTGTGCTTCCTGCCCATAGGCGCGCTGCAACTCACGCCCCATCAGCAGGTTGAACTTCTGGTCGGTACCGCCCAGCTCGACATCCGCACGCAACGCCACCGAGTCGTAGCCCTGAACCAGCGGATACAGGAACTCATGAATCGCGATCGGCTGGTTGGTGGAGTAGCGCTTGTCAAAGTCATCACGCTCAAGCATGCGCGCCACGGTGTACTGGGACGTCAAGCGAATGAAATCCGCCGGCCCCATCTGGTCCATCCAAGTGGAGTTGAATGCCACTTCGGTTTTGGCCGGGTCGAGAATCTTGAACACCTGAGTCTTGTAGGTCTCGGCATTATCGAGAACTTGCTCACGCGTCAGCGGCGGGCGCGTCGCGCTCTTGCCGCTCGGGTCACCGATCATCCCGGTGAAGTCACCTATAAGGAAGATGACCTGATGCCCCAGCTCCTGGAACTGACGCAGCTTATTAATAAGCACGGTATGACCCAGGTGCAGATCCGGCGCCGTCGGATCAAAGCCGGCCTTGATACGCAGGGGCTGGCCACGCTTGAGCTTTTCGATCAGCTCCGCTTCGACCAACAGTTCTTCCGCACCACGTTTTATCAGCGCTAGCTGCTCTTCAACCGACTTCATAACAGACCCGCAAGGCTCAGATTCAAAAGGGAACCAACCATACAAGATCAGGGACTAATTACAAGTTTTGCCCTGCGCACGGACACCGTTCAGCAAGCCCAGCATTCGCGAGCTTGCGCCACAGATGATTTGGTTATATTTTATACAGTTATTTCATCTTCATCATGTCATTCATCTTTTCCATTTCATCTTCAAAGTCAAAATTACTTATGACCACTGAACCGTCTAAAGCGCCGCCGCTTTACCCGAAGACCCACTTGCTGGCCGCAAGTGGTATCGCCGCCCTTCTCAGCCTGGCACTCCTGGTATTCCCTTCCAGTGACGTAGAAGCCAAACGAACATCCCTGAGCCTTGACCTGGAAAGCCCGGTTGAACAACTCACACAAGATCAAGACGCTTCCGACGCCCAACAAGCCACAAATGCGCCAACCGAGTCACCCTTCGCGCAGATACAAACCACCCCTGAAGACACCCAGCAAGCCACCCAACAGCCGCCCGCAGCAGACGTCGCCAAGAACCCACAGCACCGCGAAGTGATTGTGGCCAAAGGCGACACGCTATCGACCCTCTTCGAGAAGGTCGGCCTGCCCGCTGCAACAGTTAACGAGGTGCTGGCCAGCGACAAACAGGCCAAGCAGTTCACCCAGCTTAAACATGGCCAGAAACTTGAGTTCGAACTCACCCCCGACGGCCAGCTGAACAACCTGCACAGCAATGTCAGTGACCTCGAAAGCATCACACTGACCAAAGGCGCCAAAGGCTTTGCCTTCAACCGCATCACCACCAAGCCGGTGATGCGTTCCGCCTATGTGCACGGCGTGATCAACAGCTCGTTGTCGCAATCCGCCGCGCGTGCCGGCCTGTCCCACAGCATGACCATGGACATGGCCAGCGTATTTGGCTACGACATCGACTTCGCCCAGGACATCCGCCAGGGCGACGAATTCGACGTGATCTACGAACAGAAGATGGCCAACGGCAAGGTGGTGGGCACCGGCAACATTCTGTCCGCGCGCTTCACCAACCGCGGCAAGACCTACACCGCCGTGCGCTACACCAACAAACAAGGCAACAGCAGCTACTACACTGCTGACGGCAATAGCATGCGCAAGGCCTTCATCCGTACTCCGGTTGACTTCGCTCGCATTAGCTCGCGTTTCTCCATGGGCCGCAAGCACCCAATTCTGAACAAAATCCGCGCCCACAAAGGCGTCGACTATGCCGCCCCTCGCGGTACGCCAATCAAGGCGGCCGGTGATGGCAAAGTATTGCTGGCCGGGCGCCGCGGCGGTTACGGCAACACCGTGATCATCCAGCACGGCAACACTTACCGTACGCTGTATGGCCACATGCAAGGCTTCGCCAAAGGCGTGCAGACTGGCGGCACCGTGAAGCAAGGCCAGGTGATCGGTTATATCGGCACCACAGGCCTGTCCACCGGGCCGCACTTGCACTACGAGTTCCAGGTCAATGGCGTACACGTTGACCCACTGGGCCAGAAGCTGCCGATGGCCGACCCGATTGCCAAGGCCGAGCGTGCGCGCTTCATGCAACAGAGCCAGCCGCTCATGGCACGCATGGACCAGGAGCGCTCCACCTTGCTAGCCTCGGCGAAGCGTTAAGGCATGCCGCTCTATATAGGTGTCATGTCCGGGACCAGCCTTGATGGCCTGGACATCGCCCTGATCGAACAAGCCCCGGCGGTCAAGCTGATCGCCACGCATTACATTCCCATGCCGAGCGCGCTGCGCATCGAGCTGCTTGGCCTTTGCGCAAGTGGCCCGGATGAGATCGCCCGCTCGGCAATCGCCCAGCAGAATTGGGTGAAGCTCGCCGCCCAGGGCATTCACGCCTTGCTCGACCAGCAAAACCTCAAGCCCCAGGCTATTCGTGCGATTGGCAGCCACGGCCAGACCATCCGCCACGAACCCGCGCGGGGCTTTACCGTACAGATCGGCAACCCGGCCTTGCTCACCGAGCTGACCGGCATCACCGTGGTCAGTGATTTCCGCAGTCGTGATGTCGCGGCCGGTGGCCAGGGCGCACCACTGGTGCCTGCGTTTCATGAGGCATTGTTTGGCGAGCGCAGCGGTAATCGCGCCGTATTGAATGTCGGAGGTTTCAGCAACCTCAGCCTGATCGAGACCGGCAAGCCCGTAGCCGGTTTCGACTGCGGCCCGGGCAATGTTCTGCTGGACGCCTGGATTCATCAACAACGCGGCGAACACTTTGATCGCGATGGGCAGTGGGCCGCCAGCGGCAAGGTAGAGCCTGCGCTACTCAACGCGCTGCTCGGCGACCCGTTCTTCCAGACCCAAGGCCCGAAAAGCACCGGCCGTGAAGTGTTCAACCTGCCATGGCTGCAACAACACCTGAGCCAACTACCGGCATTCGCCCCCCAGGATGTACAAGCTACCCTCCTGGAGCTGACGGCCATGACCATCGTTGAGTCCCTGCAAACCGCCCAAGCCAACACAGAAACCCTGTTGGTCTGCGGTGGCGGCGCCCATAACGGCACACTGATGAGCCGCCTGGCCGCCCTGCTCCCCAATACCCAGGTCAGCAGCACCGCCACTTACGGCGTGGACCCCGACTGGGTCGAAGCCATGGCCTTTGCCTGGCTGGCTCATTGCTGCCTGGAAGGCATCGCCGCCAACCGCCCGAGCGTCACCGGTGCGCGCGGGCTGCGGGTATTGGGCGCGATCTACCCCGCCTGAATACATTTCACACCAGGCAGACAGCAAAACGCCGCTTGGCCGATCAGGGCCAAGCGGCGTTTTGTTATCTGGTGTAGATCAGGTTACCGATCAGATCGAGAACGAAGACCCGCAACCACAGGTCGTGGTGGCGTTAGGGTTCTTGATCACGAAACGCGAACCCTCTAGACCTTCCTGGTAATCCACCTCGGCACCCGCCAGGTATTGGAAGCTCATCGGGTCCACGACCAGGCTCACGCCCTCGCGCTCCACGATGGTGTCGTCATCGGCCACATCTTCATCGAAGGTAAAACCGTACTGAAACCCTGAACAACCGCCGCCCGTAACGAATACGCGCAGCTTCAAGCGATCATTACCCTCTTCATCGACCAGGCTCTTCACCTTGTGCGCGGCACCGTGGGTGAATTGCAAAGCCGTGGGGGTGAAGGATTCAACGCTCATGCTGATAATCTCCCGGCGTAACGCCGCCATATGCGTAATGGGCGGCATTATCCGCTTCTCCTAGAAAAGCGGTCAACTATTGTTACGGTATATCAATCTGCGCGGCGGCCATTAAAAACACAAAAGGCCCGATCAACGGGCCTTTTGCTTAACTGCCAAACAGCCTTAAGGCAGCATGCCCGCGTGGGACAAGCCCAGCTTCTCGTCCAGGCCGAACAGGATGTTCATGTTCTGCACCGCCTGGCCCGACGCGCCCTTGACCAAGTTATCGATCACCGACAGTACCACCACCAGGTCACCATCCTGCGGACGGTGCACGGCAATCCGACACACGTTGGCGCCGCGCACGCTGCGGGTTTCCGGGTGGCTGCCGGCCGGCATTACGTCGACGAACGGTTCGTTGGCGTAGCGTTTTTCAAACAGCGCCTGCAGATCAACCGAGCGGTCGACCACGGTTGCGTACAACGTGGAGTGAATGCCACGGATCATCGGCGTCAGGTGCGGCACGAAGGTCAGGCCCACATCCTTACCGGCAGCACGACGCAGCCCCTGGCGAATTTCCGGCAAGTGGCGATGCCCTTTTACCGCATAGGCCTTCATGCTTTCCGACGTTTCGGAGTACAGCGAGCCTACGGCCGCGCCACGACCGGCGCCGCTAACGCCCGACTTGCAGTCCGCAATCAAGCGCGAAGCATCTGCCAGCCCAGCTTCCAGCAATGGCAGGAAACCTAGCTGCGTCGCAGTCGGATAGCAACCCGGCACGGCGATCAGGCGCGCTTGCTTGATCTGCTCACGATTGACTTCCGGCAGGCCATACACCGCCTCTTCCAACAGTTCCGGCGCGCCGTGGGGCTGGCCGTACCACTTGGCCCACTCATCGGCGTCCTGCAAGCGGAAGTCGGCGGAGAGGTCGATCACCTTGGTGCCGGCGGCCAGCAGTTCACCGGCCAGCGCATGGGCAACACCGTGAGGCGTGGCGAAGAACACCACATCACAGGCGCCCAGTGTCTTGATGTCCGGCACGCTGAACGCCAAGCCGTCGTAGTGGCCTCGCAGGTTCGGGTACATATCGGCCACGGCCAGGCCGGCCTCGGATCGGGAGGTAATCACCACCACCTCTGCTTGCGGATGCTGAGCCAACAGACGCAGCAATTCGACACCGGTGTAACCCGTGCCGCCGACGATACCGACCTTGACCATATACCTGCCCTCAACGAACCCACTGGAAAGCCGTCGATAATAGGGGCCGTATCGTCCTGCGACAACCGTCAACGTGACGTATGGACGTATGAGCTACTACTATCTCGGCTACCGTGAACCTGGGAATAACTAGAAATGCTCTATCTATGGATCAAAGCCTTCCACATTGTCAGCATCGTCTGCTGGTTTGCCGCGCTGTTTTACCTACCGCGCCTGTTCGTTTACCACGCCCAAAGCGAGGACACCGTCAGCAAGGAACGCTTCAGCGTCATGGAGCGCAAGCTGTACCGCGGCATCATGGGCCCGGCGATGATCGCCAGCCTGTTATTCGGCGGCTGGCTGATCTACCTCAACCCCGCGATCTTTCAGTCTGGCGGCTGGATCCACGCCAAGCTGACCCTGGTGGTGCTGCTGATCGGCTACCACCACATGTGCGGCGCACAGGTAAAACGTTTCGCCCGTGGCGAAAACACCCGCAGCCATGTCTTTTATCGCTGGTTCAATGAAGTGCCCGTTCTGATATTGCTGGCTATCGTAATTTTGGTCGTGGTCAAACCGTTCTAATTTCAATTACTCGGGGTACCTCCAATGTCGCTGCCCGCTTTGCTCGAACAACGTCTGCGCCTGCCTGTCGTCGCTGCGCCGATGTTTCTGATTTCCAACCCGCAACTGGTCCTGGCCTGCTGTCGCAATGGAGTGGTCGGCAGCTTCCCGGCCCTCAACCAGCGTGAAAGCAGTGGTTTCAAGGCTTGGCTGGAAGAGATCGAAGCGGGCCTTGCGCAACTGGACAACCCCGCACCGTATGCCGTCAACCTGATCGTGCACAACAGCAACCCCCGGCTGGAGGCCGACCTGGCGATCTGCGTGGAGCACAAAGTGCCGATCGTCATCACCAGCCTGGGTGCGGTCAAGGAACTGGTGGATGCCGTACACAGCTATGGTGGCCTGGTGTTCCACGACGTGACGACGCGGCGCCACGCCGAGAAGGCCGCTGAAGCCGGCGTGGATGGCCTGATCGCGGTGGCCGCAGGCGCCGGTGGCCATGCTGGCACCTGGAGCCCGTTCTCGCTGGTCGCCGAGATTCGTCAGTTCTTCGACAAAACCCTGCTGCTGGCCGGTTGCCTCAACCATGGGCATGAGATACTCGCCGCCCAACTGCTGGGCGCAGACCTGGCCTATTTCGGCACGCGCTTTATCGGCACCACCGAAAGCCACGCCCCGGATGCGTATAAAGAGATGCTGCTCACATCGCGCGCCGCCGACATCGTGCACACTCCCGCTGTCTCCGGCGTGCCTGCGAGTTTTATGCGCCAGAGCCTGGAAAACGCCGGTTTCGACCTCGCCGCCTTGCAAGGCAAAGGCGAAGTCAACTTCGGTTCCAAGCTCAAGCCGTTGAGCGACGAAGCCAAAGCCTGGAAGACCGTATGGTCCGCCGGCCAGGGCGTCGGTGAAATTGATGATTTGCCCAGCGTCGATGAACTCGTTGCCCGCCTGGATGCCGAATACCGCAAGGCCCGCGAGCAGGCGACACAACTGCGCTGGCCACGCTGAACCCACCGCAAGGCCTGCCGTTTGAGCAGGCCTGCACAACCTTCCTGAATAAGTGACAAGGATGCCTGCATGAGCGACAACCGTTTCAAGATTGTATTTGATGGGGCCTTGCTCCCGGGCGTCGAGAGCACCACAGCCAAACTGAACCTGGCTGAGCTGTTCAAGAGTGATGTCGCGGCTATCGAGAAGCTGTTTACCGGTCGCCCGGTCGCGCTGAAACGCGACCTGTCGCGCCCCGATGCCGAAACCTACCTCACCGCCCTGAAAAACGCCGGCATCGATGCGCGTATCGAAACCGAGCAACCGGTGGCCTTCAATCTCGCCGAAACCCACGAGACCGACTCCGCCGCTGCTGATTTCTCGCGCCCGGCTGCCTCACCCTATGCGCCACCGCGCGCAGCCGTGGGCGACGACTTGCCGGAATACGCCACCCTCAAGGTATTCACCATCCACGGGCGCATTGGCCGTCTGCGCTACTTGGCCTGGACGCTGGTATTGACCCTCGCCATGCTGGTCATCGGCGGCATCATCAGCACCGTGAGCTTTGCCGTGGCGACCGCCTCGCCGACCGCCGGCACCCTTCTCGGCGTGTTGCTGGGGCTTGGGCTGTTTGTGGCGCTGGTCTGGGTGAGCGTGCAAATCGGCGTGCAACGCCTGCACGACCTGGGCTGGTCCGGCTGGTTGTACTTCCTCAACCTGGTCCCGCTGGTGAACAGCGTGTTCCCGATCCTGCTGCTGGTACTGCCGGGCAATGCAGGCGCCAACCAGTACGGCGCGCCACCTCCGCGCAACTCCACCGCGGTCAAAGTGTTGGCCACCCTGTGGCTGGCGTTTATTCCGGTGATGCTGGCCATCGTGGTCACCCTGGGCATGAACGGCTACCTGGATCAACTCGAAGCCAATATGGACAGCAGCTACGAAAACAGCTCCATCACCTCCGATGAAGCCTACGATCAAGGCGCCACCGTCGAGGAAGACGAAGCGCAAAGTGCTGACGAAGCGGCCGAACCTGTAGACTCTCCGGAACAGTGAAGAAACGCCCGCCGCCTGTGATGCCTCCATCACAGGCCCGGGGGCGTTGCGATGGAGAAAGGCATGACCCGTTACGCTCTGATCACCGGTGCCTCCAGCGGCATCGGCCTGGCTTTGGCCGAAGCACTGGCCCGCCGCGGCCGCAGCTTGATTCTGGTGGCCCGCCAGCGTGATCAGTTGGAAAGCATTGCAATCGAATTGACCCAACGCTTTGGTGTCGAGGTGCTGTTTCGGGCCTGCGACTTGGGCGAGCCACTGCGTTTGTCCGGTTTCCTGCTGGAGCTTGAAGAAGGCGAACGGCAGATCGACCTGCTGGTCAACTGCGCCGGCATCGGCACCAGCGGGCCGTTCCTGGCCCAGGACTGGATGACCGAACAAGACCTGATCGAAGTCAACATCCTGGCCCTGACCCGCATGTGCCACGCCCTCGGCAATGCCATGGCGCTGCAGGGTGGCGGGCAGATTCTCAACGTCGCCTCCGTCGCGGCATTCCAGCCCGGCCCGTGGATGAGCAGTTACTACGCGAGCAAAGCCTATGTGCTGCACTTTTCCGAAGGCCTGCGCGAAGAACTCAAGACCTGTGGCATCAAGGTCTCGGTGCTCTGCCCCGGCCCTACGCGCACCGCATTCTTCGGCACCGCGCAAATGGACACCGCCAAGCTCGAACGCAGTGACAAACTGATGAGCCCGGAAGAAGTGGCGCTTTACACCGTGCGCGCCCTGGAAAGGAACAAAGCCATCATTATTCCCGGCCGGCGCAACCGCTGGATGACCTTCAGCTCGCGCTTCAGCCCGCGCTGGCTGACCCGCAAGATCGCCGGGGCCATCAACAAGGCCTATTGCCCGCGCTGACCGGCTGAGTACACTCACCCTGCACTTTCATAACGGAGAAACAGCTGTGGATACTCTGTTCACCAAGATCATCAACAGAGAAATACCCGCGGAGATCATCTACGAAGATGATCAAGTCCTGGCCTTCAAGGACATCGCTCCGGCGGCGCCCGTGCATTTCCTGGTCATCCCGAAAAAACACATCCGTACCCTCAATGACCTGACCGAGGAAGACAAAGCCCTGGCCGGCCATATCCTGTTCACCGCCCAGCGCCTGGCGCTGGAGCAAGGCTGCGAGGAAGGCTTCCGGGTGGTGATGAACTGCAACCCGAAAGGCGGGCAGACTGTTTATCACATCCATATGCATGTGCTGGGTCAGCGCCAGATGAACTGGCCGCCGGGCTGAGTCTCATGGGGGAGTTTGCGACCGCTTCGCGCTCGAGCGCGAGCAAGCTCCCTGGCCACAATTGACTCAGCGCAAACGCTTCGCCCTCTCTTGCGGTAAACTGGCCGCCGAGATTCTTCCCGGAGGTCAGCATGACTACCCAACGTCACTACTCGCCGATTGACCGTCTGTTGCTGCAAGCCGACATGGCCATGCGCACGCTGCTACCGTTCAGCGGCCAGCCGTATCGCCCATCCCCCGCCATCGTGCAGCCCGACGCACAGATGAGCGAGACCGATACCCGCCATGTCGCCGGCCTGATGCGCATCAACCACACCGGCGAAGTCTGTGCCCAGGCGCTGTACCAGGGCCAGGCCCTGACCGCCAAGTTGCCACAGGTGCGCGCAGCCATGGAGCATGCGGCCGAGGAAGAAATCGACCACCTGGCCTGGTGCGAGCAACGCATCCGCCAACTGGGCAGCCACCCCAGCGTGCTCAACCCGCTGTTCTATGGTTTGTCATTTGGCATCGGTGCGGCTGCTGGCCTGATCAGCGACAAGGTCAGCCTGGGTTTTGTCGCCGCCACCGAACATCAGGTGTGCAAGCACCTGGATGAGCATCTGGAGCAATTGCCGGCCGAAGACGAAAAGTCCCGGGCGATTCTTGAGCAGATGCGCATTGACGAAGAACACCACGCAGAAAGCGCCCTGGATGCCGGCGGTTTCCGCTTTCCGGCGCCGGTACGGTTTGGCATGAGCCTGCTGGCCAAGGTCATGACCAAAAGCACGTATCGAATCTGAGCCACAAAAAAGGGCGCTTTCAAAGCGCCCTTTTTTTGCCGGCCGATCCTGGATCAACCCAGCTCGATGATTTCGTAATCATGGGTGATGGCCACACCCGCCGCGCCCAGCATGATCGATGCCGAGCAGTACTTCTCGGCCGACAGCTCGATGGCACGCTTCACCTGGGCTTCTTTCAGCGCCCGGCCCTTCACCACGAAATGCATGTGGATCTTGGTGAACACCTTCGGGTCTTCCGTGGCGCGCTCGGCTTCCAGGAAGGCTTCGCAGCTTTCCACGGCCTGGCGGGATTTTTTCAGGATGCTGACCACGTCGAAATTGCTGCAACCGCCTACACCGAGCAGGAGCATTTCCATCGGGCGTACGCCCAGGTTGCGGCCACCGGCTTCCGGCGGGCCGTCCATGACCACTACATGGCCACTGCCCGACTCACCGAGGAACATGGCTTCGCCCGCCCATTGGATGCGTGCCTTCATCGCCCAGACTCCACTGCTAAAAAAGGGTCGCCAGCTTAGCACAGGGCCCGTCCACCACAGCGTTTCCCATCAAAGCGACCAATAACGCGGCGCGCCCAGTAAATTGGCTAATCGAGACAGAATGTGTCTGTTAAGCTGGCGCCAAATCGATGGCGTATTGCCACCCTTTATACAACGTGTATCAATGCCGATACCGATGAATACAAAAACTCAAACCACTTCGCGCTGTCTTTTCGGGATACAACCATGGTTGCTCTTACTCCCATACCCAAGATCAAGAATCTCGACAAGCTGTTGATGCACTGCCAGCGCCGCCGCTATCCGGCCAAGCACAACATCATCTGCGCGGGCGAGCGCTCCGAAACACTGTTCTTCATCATCAAAGGCTCGGTCACCATTCTGATCGAGGATGAAGACGGCCGCGAGATGATCATCGCCTACCTCAACACCGGCGATTTCTTTGGGGAGCTGGGGCTGTTCGAACAAGCCGGCAAGGAGCAGGAACGCAGCGCCTGGGTACGCGCCAAGGTCGAATGCGATGTGGCCGAGATCAGCTATACCAAATTCCGCGAACTGGCCCAGCACGACCCCGATATCCTCTACGCCCTCAGCGGCCAGATCGCCCAGCGCCTGCGCGACACCACGCGCAAGGTCGGCGACCTGGCGTTCTTTGACGTCACCGGTCGCGTAGCCCGCTGCCTGCTGGAGCTGTGCAAGCAGCCCGACGCCATGACCCACCCCGACGGCATGCAGATCAAGGTCACGCGCCAGGAAATCGGGCGCATTGTCGGCTGTTCACGGGAAATGGTCGGCCGCGTGCTCAAGGACCTGGAAGAGCGCAACCTGGTGCACGTCAAAGGCAAGACGATGGTGGTGTTCGGTACCCGTTAAACCGGCAGGAAGCTGGCCAGCATCTGACGGTACAGGGTATCCAGCCGGCTGATCGCATCCGGCGCGGGGAAAGCTTCATGCAGGGCGATATGGCTGTCGGCGCGCACCCGCTGATCGAGGCCGCAGGCTGCATTGAAGCGGTTGACCGCCGCAATCAATGCCTCACGGTCGTTATCCAGCAACAACGCGCCGTGCACCAACCCTACCGGACGACCGCCGCTCTGACGCCAGCGCTGAGCGGTGCCGACCATCTTGCGGCCGTTGAGGTTGACATTGTAGCGACCGTCGCAGAACGCTCCGTCGATTTCACCGACGGAAGCATCGCCGCCCAACTCGAGCAACAGATCGCAGATCGGCTGGCACAGGCGCTGGTAACCGGTTTCGATACGGCCCTGATCGCCCTCACTGCGCGGTGGCGCGTAGACCAGGGCGATATTCACCGTGGCGGCTGATTGCGGTACCGGCTCACCACCGGTTTCGCGCAGCAATACTGGCCAACCGGCATCGGCTGAGATTTGGCTGGCGGTTTCAAACGCCGGCAGGCGGCTCAGACGGCGCGGCATGACCAAGGCTTGATCGCTGGGCTGCCAGAACAGCAGGCCGAATTCCCTCTCACCGGCGCAAACGGCGGCCAGCAAGTCTTGCTCGGCGGCAAGCCCTGCTTCGACAGTCATCATCACGGGCCGGATCATAGGAACACCTACCTATCAGGATAAACACAAAAACCAAATGTGGGAGGGGGCTTGCCCCCGATAGCGGTGGGTCAGTTAACACATTTGAACCTGACACACTGCCATCGGGGGCAAGCCCCCTCCCACATTTAAACCGTATTCCAAATGTTGACCGCGCTTGAGTCAGTCCAGGGTCGACCCACTCACCGCCACACCCCGCTCCGGGAAAAACAGGCGCTGCAACTCCGCCCCTGGGTTCTCGGCGCGCATGAACGTCTCGCCCACCAGGAACGAGTACACCCCGCTGATTTCCATCAGTTCCACATCGGCACGGTTGACGATGCCACTCTCGGTGATCACCAGGCGATCGCGCGGAATACGCGGCAGCAGGTCGAGGGTGTTTTCCAGGCTGACTTCGAAGGTGTGCAGGTTACGGTTATTAACCCCCACCAACGGTGTGTCGAGGGTTTTCAGCGCACGTTCCAGCTCATCGCCGTCGTGCACTTCCACCAACACATCCAGGCCGACACTTTTAGCCACGGCTGCCAGCTCGGCCATCTTCACGTCATCCAGTGCGGAAACGATCAGCAGCACGCAGTCGGCACCCAGGGCACGGGCCTCAACGATCTGGTACGGGTCCACCATGAAATCCTTGCGGATCACCGGCAGCTTGCACGCGGCGCGGGCCTGCTGCAGGAACAGGTCGGAACCCTGGAAGTAATCGATATCGGTCAGCACCGACAGGCACGTCGCCCCGCCCTTCTCATAGCTGACGGCGATCTCGGCCGGTACAAAATGTTCGCGGATCACGCCTTTGCTCGGCGAGGCTTTCTTGACCTCGGCGATCACCGCCGGCTGCTTGAGCTTGGCCTGGGCGATCAAGGCTCTGGCAAAACCACGCGGTGCATCCGCGAGCTTCGCCTGGCTTTCCAGCTCGGCGAGGCTGACACGGGCACGGCGCTCAGCGACTTCTTCGGCTTTGCGGGCCAGAATCTTTTCCAGAACGGTCGGCACACTCATCCTTCATTCTCCATCTTGAATACTGCGGTGAATGCTCCCAGCTCTTCGAGTTTTTCACGAGCCAGGCCGGTGTGCAGCGCATCGTGGGCCAAGGCGACACCTTCCTTGAGACTATAGGCATGGTCGGCCGCGTAAAGTGCCGCGCCAGCATTCAAAACAATCATTTCGGCAGCTTTTTGACCGTTTTCGGTCTTGCGACGCCCCAGGGCATCGCGAATCAGCTCCAGCGAGGCCGCCGGGCTTTCCACCGCCAGGCCGTGCAGACTCTGGCTCTTCATGCCGAGATCTTCAGGCTCGACCCAATATTCGCTGATCTGGTCGTTCTTCAGCTCCGCCACAAAGGTCGGCGCGGCCAGGCTGAATTCGTCCAGGCCATCTTTGGAATGCACCACCAGCACATGCTTGCTGCCCAGGCGTTGCAGCACTTCGGCCAACGGCTTGCACAACGCCTGGCTGAACACGCCGACCACCTGGTGTTTCACACCGGCCGGATTCGTAAGCGGGCCGAGCATGTTGAACAGGGTACGCAAGCCGAGGTCTTTGCGCGGGCCGGCGGCGTGCTTCATCGCACCGTGGTGGGATTGGGCAAACATAAAGCCGATGCCGACGTTGTCGATGCAGCGCGCCACTTGTACCGGGGTGAGGTTCAGGTAGATGCCGGCCGCTTCCAGCAGGTCGGCACTGCCGCTCTTGCCGGACACGGCACGGTTACCGTGCTTGGCCACCGTGCAACCTGCCGCCGCCACCACAAAGGATGACGCGGTCGACACGTTGAAAATATTTGCCCCGTCGCCGCCGGTGCCGACCACATCGACCACGCCGTCGAGGGTCTTGAGTTCGACCTTGTCCGCCAGCTCACGCATCACCGAGACGGCGCCGACGATCTCGTCGATGCTTTCGCTCTTCATGCGCATGGCCATCATGAACGCGCCGATCTGCGCGTCCGTGCATTGGCCGGTCATGATTTCGCGCATCACATCGCTCATTTCAGCGGTGCTCAGGTCCAGGTGGCCGACGATACGGCTCAGGGCAGTCTTGATATCCATGGAAAGTCCTTAGCGCGTGCCGCCGCTCTGCTTGAGAAAGTTGGCGAACAGCTCGTAGCCCTGCTCGGTCAGGATCGACTCAGGGTGGAATTGCACCCCTTCGATATTCAGTGTCTTGTGGCGCAGGCCCATGATCTCATCGACCGAGCCGTCTTCCAGCTGGGTCCAGGCGGTCAGTTCCAGGCATTCCGGCAGGGTTTCGCGCTTGACCACCAGCGAATGGTAGCGGGTCACGGTCACCGGGTTGTTCAGCGCCTGAAATACGCCCAGGTCTTTATGGAACACCGGGCTGGTCTTGCCGTGCATCACCTCGCGCGCGCGCACCACATCACCGCCAAAGGCCTGGCCGATGGATTGGTGGCCCAGGCACACGCCGAGGATCGGCAGTTTGCCGGCGAAATACTTGATCGCTTCGAGGGAAATACCCGCCTCGGTCGGCGTGCACGGGCCCGGCGACACCACGATGCGTTCCGGGTTGAGCGCGGCGATTTCGGCCACGCTCAGTTCGTCGTTGCGCACCACCTTGACCTCGGCACCCAGCTCGCCCAGGTACTGCACTACGTTGTAGGTAAAGGAGTCGTAGTTATCAATCATCAGCAACATGGGGGAAACCTCAGGAATTGGGGGTCTGTTCAGCCAGCGCAACGGCGCGGAACATCGCGCGGCGCTTGTTCAGGGTTTCTTCCCATTCGAGGGCCGGCACCGAGTCGGCAACAATCCCGCCGCCGGCCTGCACATGCAGCTCCCCGTCCTTGATCACCGCCGTGCGGATCGCAATGGCGGTGTCCATGTTGCCGTTCCAGGCGAAATAGCCCACGGCGCCGCCGTAGACGCCGCGCTTGACCGGCTCCAGCTCGTCGATAATTTCCATCGCGCGAATTTTCGGCGCGCCCGACAAGGTGCCCGCCGGCAGAATCGCGCGCAGGGCGTCCATCGCGGTCAAGCCGGCTTTCAGCTCGCCGGTGACGTTGGACACGATGTGCATCACGTTGGAATAACGCTCGATCACCATCTTCTCGGTGAGTTTCACCGAACCGATTTCCGAGACGCGCCCGGTGTCGTTGCGGCCCAGGTCGATGAGCATCAGGTGCTCGGCGATTTCTTTGTCGTCGGACAGCAGGTCTTCTTCCAGCGCCAGGTCGGCCTCTTCGGTCGCGCCCCGTGGGCGAGTACCGGCAATCGGGCGCACGGTGATCAGGTTGTCTTCGACCCGCACCAATACTTCCGGCGAGCTGCCCACCACGTGGAAGTCGCCAAAGTTGAAGAAGTACATGTACGGCGTCGGGTTGAAGCAACGCAGCGCGCGATACAAATCGATCGGCGCGGCCTTGAAGTCAATGGACATGCGTTGCGACGGCACCACTTGCATGCAGTCACCGGCAAGGATGTATTCCTTGATGGTATCCACCGCGCGCTCGTAGTCATCCTGGGTAAAGCTGGAGCGGAACACCGGGTCGGCCGCCGGCGGACGGCTGAGGTCCAGGCCGCGACGCGGGGTGATCGGCTGGCGCAGTTTTTCCAGCAGGGCTTCGAGGCCGGCCTGGCCTTGCTCGAAAGCGTCGGCCTGGGACGGGTCGGCAAGCACGATCGCGTGCATCTTGCCGGCGAGGTTGTCGAACACCACCACCGCATCGGACACCATCAGCAGAATATCCGGCACGCCCAGCGGGTCCGGGTTAGGGCATTTGCCCAGGCGTTTTTCCACGTAGCGCACGCAATCGTAGCCAAAGTACCCGACCAGGCCGCCATTGAAGCGCGGCAGCCCAGGGATGGTCGGCACGTTGTAGCGCGCCTTGAAGGTTTCGACGAAGGCCAGCGGGTCTTCGACATCATGGCTTTCGATCTCGACGCCATCATGGGTGATGCTCACATGGTGATCGTGAACACGCATGACGGTACGGCACGGCAGGCCGATGATCGAATAGCGGCCCCACTTCTCCCCGCCCTGCACCGATTCCAACAGGTAAGAGTTGGGCTCATCGGCCAGTTTCAGGTAGATCGACAGCGGGGTGTCGAAGTCGGCCAGGGTTTCGCAGGCCAGGGGAATACGGTTATAGCCGGCAGCGGCCAAACGCAGGAATTCTTCGCGGATCATGATGTGCCTCGTGGCATGAGGGTCTAACAGTCAGGTATGCAAACGTACCGCAGAGTGCGGCCAGGATCAGTCAGGCGCGCCAACGCCAGCGGGCCAGGGCCTTGATGACTTTCATCCAGAGTTTGCGAGTGACCACCACGATGGAATTTCCAGAAGGGGACGGATCGATATCGGGCAACGTTATCTCAGCGCCAGCTCCCAAGCAACCCGGGATTAACAGTCGCAGGTCATCAATCACCAGCGCCGGGGACTCTTCGGCAATCGGCCGGCCATGGTTGTAGCCGTAACTCAAGGCTACACACTGCACGCCAGCAGCCTTTGCCGCCTGCACATCGCTGCGCGAGTCACCGACAAACAACGACTGTGACGCCGGGATATTGGCCATTTTCATCACGAAAAACAGCGCCGCCGGGTCGGGTTTCTTCTGTGGCAGGGTATCGCCACCGATGATCCAGCGGAAATAACGGCCGATTTTCATCTGGTCCAACAGCGGCGCGACGAAGCGCTCCGGCTTGTTGGTGATCAGGGCCATTTCCACGCCCTGCTTACTCAGCCATTTGAGCGTGTCGCGCACGCCGGGGTACACCACGGTCAGTTCGTGGCCATTTTCATAGGCCACGTTGAACAGTTCCAGCGCATGCTCGGCCTCCACCTCATCGACACCCTCGGCGTCGATGTGGTTGGCCAGGGCGCGGCGCACCAGCATGTGCACGCCGTTACCGACCCACTCGCGGACCGACTCGACCCCCGCCGGCTTGCGCCCCAGCTTGAGCAGCATTTCGTCCACCGCCGCCGCCAGGTCAGGCACCGAATCGATCAACGTACCGTCCAGATCGAACATCACCAGCCGTGGCAGTTTGCCGGGGAACAGCTGCTCGAAGCCGCTCATGGGCGCGCCAACGCCAGCTCTGCACGCATCGTGTCGATGACTTGCTGATAGTCCGGGGCGTTGAAGATCGCCGAGCCGGCCACAAAGGTGTCGGCGCCGGCAGCGGCGATTTCACGGATATTGTTGACGTTGACCCCACCGTCGATTTCCAGGCGGATATCACGGCCCGAGGCATCGATGAGTGCACGGGCTTCGCGCAGCTTGTCGAGGGTGCCGGGGATGAACTTCTGCCCGCCGAAGCCTGGGTTGACGCTCATCAGCAGCACCATGTCGACCTTGTCCATCACGTACTTGAGTACGTCCAGCGGGGTCGCCGGGTTGAACACCAGGCCCGCCTTGCAGCCGCCTTCGCGGATCAGTTGCAGGGTGCGGTCCACGTGCAGCGAGGCTTCCGGGTGGAAGGTGATGTAGGTCGCGCCGGCTTCAATGAAGTCGCCGATGATGCGATCCACCGGGCTGACCATCAGGTGCGCGTCGATCGGCGCGGTGATGCCGTACTTGCGCAGCGCCGCGCAGACCATCGGGCCGATGGTCAGGTTGGGCACATAGTGGTTGTCCATGACATCGAAGTGCACGAAGTCGGCACCGGCGGCCAACACCTTGTCCACTTCCTCACCCAGGCGGGCGAAATCGGCGGAGAGAATCGATGGAGCAATAACGAAGGGCTGCATGACGCACCTTTTTTGAGCTAAATCACGATGGCGCGCATTGTATACCTCATGCTTTGCTGCGCGCACCGTGACCTAACTCAACGGTTAGAACGCGGCCCGGTAGATTTTCTCGATATCCGCCGCGCTGAGCTTGCGCGGGTTGTTGCGCATCAGCCGCTCGATACCCGCAGCTTCCGTGGCCATGGCCGGGATTGCGTCCTCGGGAACCCCGAAGCTACGCAGGCCCGCCGGGATCTCTACGGCGGCACACAGTCGCGTCATCGCCTCGACGGCCTGGTCGGCGGCATCGTTGGCACTCAGCCCGGTCACATTCACGCCCATGGCCTGGGCAATGTCCTGCATGCGCTCTACGCAGGCCAGCTTGTTCCAATGCATCACATACGGCAGCAGCAAGGCATTACTGACGCCGTGGGCGATATTGAAGCGCCCGCCCAGCGGGTAGGCCAAGGCATGCACCGCGCCCACCCCGGCATTGCCGAAGGCCATGCCGGCCATCAGGCTGGCGGTGGCCATATCGTCGCGTGCCTGCAGGTTGGCCGGGTTGGCGTAGGCCTTGGGCAACGCTTTGGCAATCAGCTTGATCGCGCCAATCGCCAAGGCATCGGTGATCGGCGAGGCATGCAGCGACAGGTACGACTCGATGGCATGCACCAGCGCATCCACACCACTGGCGGCGGTGACGCTGCGCGGGCAGGTGAGGGTCATTTGCGGGCTGATCAGCGCTACATCCGGCAGCAAGTAATCGCTGACGATGCCTTTTTTCAGCTGCGCGGCCTTGTCAGAGAGGATCGCCACATTGGTCACTTCCGAGCCGGTGCCGGCCGTGGTGGGGATGGCGATCAGCGGCGGGCCCTTGCGCGGCACCTGGTCGACGCCGAACAAATCCGCCAGGGCGCCGTGATAACCGGCGTAGGCCGCGACGCTTTTGGCGATATCGATGGCGCTGCCGCCGCCTACGCCGATCAGGCCGTCATGCCCGCCCTCGCGGTACACGCGCATGCAGTCCTCGACGATGGCGATTTCCGGGTCAGGCAATACGCGGTCGAAAATCTCGTAGGTACGTTCGCCCAGGTGTTCGAGGGCCAACGCCACGGTGCCGGACTTGACCAGCGCGGCATCGGTGACGATCAACGGGTTATCCACATCCAGGCGCGTGAGCTCGGCGGCCAGTTGCTCGATGGCACCGGCGCCGGTCAGCAGTTTGTGGGCGATCTTGAATGAGGAGGTACTCATGTGCGCGGCCTCTTATTAGTGGTGGGCTGGCACAAGAGTAGCTGACTGAAGCTGGTTGTCTTGCATTCACCCACTGAATGGACACAGAACCAATGTGGGAGCGGGCTTGCTCGCGAATGCGGACTGTCAGTCAATCAATGAATAGCTGACCCACCGCATTCGCGAGCAAGCCCGCTCCCACATTTTGATCTCTGCTGGGCTTTAGACTTGGGCAGTTCGCAGCCTCTCGCTACGCCCACGCAGCCATTCCAGGGTCAGCAACAGCAATACCGAGAACGCAATCAGCAAGGTCGCTGCTGCAGCAATCGTAGGGCTGAGGTTTTCCCGGATACCGCTGAACATCTGGCGCGGCAGGGTCGCTTGCTCGGGGCCGGCGAGGAACAGCGTCACCACCACCTCATCGAACGAGGTGGCAAAGGCGAACAGCGCCCCGGAAATCACCCCCGGCGCGATCAGCGGCAAGGTCACCCGGCGAAATGCAGTCAACGGCGACGCGCCCAGGCTGGCCGCCGCGCGCACCAGGTTATGGTTGAAGCCCTGCAAGGTCGCCGACACGGTGATGATCACAAACGGCACGCCGAGCACCGCATGCACCACGATCAACGAGAAGAAGCTGTTGCCCAGGCCCAGCGGCGCGAAAAACAAGTAACTGGCCACGCCGATGATCACCACCGGCACCACCATCGGCGAAATCACCAGGGCCATGACCAGCGCCTTGCCGGGGAAATTGCCGCGGGTCAGGCCAATAGCGGCCAGGGTACCGAATACCATGGCCAGCACCGTGGCCGCCGGGGCGACGATGATGCTGTTCTTGAGGGCGCGCATCCATTCGGCCGAGGCAAAGAAGTCCTGGTACCAGTGCAGCGAAAAACCTTGCAACGGGTACACCAGGAAACTGCCACTGTTGAACGACAGCGGGATGATCACCAGCACGGGCAGGATCAGGAATAGCAGGATCAAGCCGCAGAGGATCCGCAAGCTGTAGAACCACACCCGTTCCACCGGTGACATATAAGGGCTCAGCATCGCAAAGGTCTCCTCAGCTCAGGCGCAGGCGGCTGGCGCCCACCAGCCGGTTGTAGATCAGGTACAGCACCACGGTCGCCAGCAGCAGCAAGCCGCCCAACGCCGTCGCCATGCCCCAGTTGATGCTGGTGTTGGTATAGAAGGCCACGAAATAGCTGACCATCTGGTCGTTCGGGCTGCCCAGCAGCGCGGGCGTGATGTAGTAACCAATTGCCAGGATGAACACCAGCAGGCAACCGGCGCCGACACCGGCGTAGGTCTGCGGGAAATACACACGCCAGAAGCTGGCGAAAGGATGGCAGCCCAGGGAAATCGCCGCGCGCATATAGGTCGGCGAGATGCCCTTCATCACGCTGTAGATCGGCAGAATCATGAACGGCAGCAGGATATGCACCATCGAGATGTACACACCGGTGCGGTTGAACACCAGTTCCAGCGGCTTATCGATCAGGCCCATGCCCATCAACGCGCTGTTGATCAAACCACCGGACTGCAGCAATACGATCCACGCGGCCACCCGCACCAGGATCGAGGTCCAGAACGGCAGCAACACCAGGATCATCAGCAAATTGCTTTTACGCGCCGGCAGGTTGGCCAGCAGGTACGCCAGCGGGTACGCCAGCACCAGGCAGATGGCGGTGATCACCAGGCCCATCCAGAAGGTGCGGGCAAAGATGTCCAGGTAGATCGCCTGGTCGGGGGTGGCCGGGGCCACTTCACCGAGGTCGTCGATACGGTGATCGACGGCTGCCAGCAGGTAGAACGGCGTCAGGCTGCTGGTATTGCGCCGGATCGCCTGCCAGTACGCCGGGTCACCCCAGCGTTCGTCGAGGTTTTCCAGTGCTTCTTTATACGAGCCAGGCACTTCGCTGAACGGCAGCGCCCGCGCGGTTTTGGTCAGCAGGCTGCGGTAGCCCGCCAGTTCCATGTTCAAGCGTTTGGACAGATCGCCCAAGGTCTGGTTGGCCCGTGCCTCGCCCAGATCCTCACTGAGGGCCTGGTACACCGGCTCGCCCGGCAGGCCGCGGCCATCCCAGGCCGTCACCGCCACCACGGTACGCGGCAAACCGCCCACCACTTCCGGGTTGCCGACGCTCTTGAACAGCAGCGCGACGATAGGCACCAGGAACACCAGCAGCAAAAACAGCACCAACGGCGCAATCAAGGCCTGGGCCTTCCAGCGGTTGAGCCGCTCGGCACGCGCCAGGCGCTGCTTGAGGGTGGGGCCAGGAATGGCGATAGCCATGGCAAACTCCGATTATGAAAATGAATGCAATCTGCCCAACACAGCAGATCCCATGTGGAGCGGGCTTGTGTGGGAGCGGGCTTGCTCGCGAATGCGGTGGGTCAGCCTCCTCATGTGTTGACTGTCACACTGCTTTCGCGAGCAAGCCCGCTCCCACACTTACCGGTTCCCACAAGGATTTAGCGGTGTTGCTGGTTATTTAGCCGCCCAGGAGTTGAAGCGCTGCTCCAACTGCTCGCCGTTATCCGCCCAGAAGCTCACATCGATCTGCACCTGGTTGGCGATGTTTTCCGGGGTGGTCGGCATGTCCTTCAGCACATCCTTGGCCAGCAACGGCACGGCTTGGGTGTTGGCCGGGCCGTAGGCGATGTTTTCCGAGTAGGTTTTTTGCTGTTGCGGGGCTACCGAGAAGGCGATGAATTTCTTCGCCGCTTCGGCGCGGTCCTTCGCCAGGCCTTTTGGAATGGCCCAGGCATCGAAGTCGTAGATGCCGCCGTTCCACACCACTTTCAGGTTGCTTTCTTTTTGCACGGCCGCGATACGGCCGTTGTAGGCCGAACTCATTACCACGTCACCCGAGGCCAAGTACTGCGGCGGTTGTGCGCCGGCTTCCCACCACTGGATCGACGGTTTCAGCTCGTCGAGTTTCTTGAACGCACGGTCCTGGCCATCTTTGCCGGCCAGCACTTTGTACACGTCCTTCGGCGCCACACCGTCGGCCATCAGTGCAAATTCCAGGGTGTACTTGGCGCCTTTACGCAGGCCGCGTTTGCCCGGGAATTTCTTGGTATCCCAGAAATCCGCCCAACTGGTCGGTGCGCTGGTCAGCTTGTCGGCGTTGTAGGCCAGCACGGTCGACCACACGAAGAAACCCACGCCGCATGGCTGGATGGCGCCTTTGACGTAATCGGCGCTGTTGCCGAACAGTTTCGGGTCCAGCGGCTCGAACATGTCTTCGTCGCAGCCACGCGACAGTTCTGGCGATTCCACTTCCACCAGGTCCCAGGACACGCTCTTGGTGTCGACCATGGCTTTGACCTTGGCCATCTCACCGTTGTATTCGCCGGCGACGATCTTGCCGTTGCCCGCACTTTCCCACGGTGCATAGAAGGCCTTGACCTGGGCCGCCTTGTTCGCGCCGCCAAACGATACGACGGTCAGGTCCGGGCCGGCCATGGCCTGTGTCGCGCCCATCAAGCTCAATGCCAGAACGGAATACTTCAAGGAACTCAACATTGTTGTTCTCTCCACGTGCAGGGTTGGTGAAGCCATGGGGGCGATTAATTCGCCTCTAGAAGTGGGTCGAGTGCGCGAACGTGCTCGACTTGCCAGCCAATCGGTACCACGTCGCCAACCGCCAGGGCTGGGTCCAGCTCGGCAATCGGTTGTTTCACAAAAAAATCGGCCTTGCCGCAGACTTCCAGGCGCACACGCACGTGGTCGCCCAGGTAGATGAATTCCGCCACCCGCCCGGAGAAGCGGTTGACGCAACTCTCGCTGGAGCCATTAAGACTCACGCGTTCCGGGCGCACCGACAGCGTCACCGGGCCGCCGACCTGGCCGACATTCACCGCCAGCGCCTCGACCTTCTCGCCGCGCGCCAGCTCGACCACGCAACGGTCGCCGGTGTGGCTGTGCAGGCGGCCATTGAGGCGGTTGTTCTCGCCGATGAAGTTGGCAACGAAGGTGTTCTTCGGTTCTTCGTACAGGGTTCGCGGCGCGGCGATCTGCTGGATCTCGCCCTGATGGAACACCGCCACACGGTCGGACATGGTCAGCGCTTCGCCCTGATCGTGGGTCACGTACACCACCGTCACGCCGAGGCGTTGATGCAGGTGCTTGATCTCCATCTGCATGTGTTCGCGCAGTTGCTTGTCGAGGGCGCCGAGGGGTTCATCCATCAGCACCAATTGCGGTTCGAACACCAGCGCGCGTGCCAGGGCAACGCGCTGTTGCTGGCCGCCGGAGAGTTGCGCCGGGTAGCGCTGGGCGAAGGCATCGAGCTGGACCATGCTCAGCACGCGTTTGACCCGCTCGCTGATATCGGTCTTGCTCAAACCACGCACCGACAACGGGAACGCCAGGTTCTCGGCGACGGTCATGTGCGGGAACAACGCGTAGTTCTGGAACACCATGCCGATATCGCGCTTGTGCGGCGGCACGTTGTTGATCGACCGCCCGGCCAGCTGGATTTCCCCGGCGGTCGGTGTTTCAAAACCGGCGAGCATCATCAGGCTGGTGGTCTTGCCTGAACCGGACGGCCCGAGCAGGGTCAGGAACTCGCCCTTGCGAATCTCCAGGTTGAGGTCTTTGACGATCAGGTTCTCGCCGTCGTAGCTCTTCTGCACGCCACGAAAGCTGACCAGCACATCATTTGAATCCACCTCGCTCATACCCGCACCTTTGTATTTTGGACTGCTGTGGCACAAGCGTAGTCCAGGCGCGAGGCCCCGGAAATCGGGGGCCGTGAGAGAATTGCATCAGCCGGATGGAAGGTTGGGGGTAGGGATCGCCCTACACAGATGGCGGGGATGGAACAGTGCCGCCGCGCCGCGCGCCGGGAATCGGCTCAGCGCAACTCAAAGGGCGTCGCAAACAGGCATGTCGCTACAGAAGCTTGTGCTCCATGGCGTACTTCACCAGTTCCGCCAGGGAGGTGATATTGAGCTTTTGCATCAGCCGTGCCTTGTGGGTGCTGATGGTCTTGCTGCTCAGCGCCAGTTGCTGGGCGATGTCGTTCACGTTGGCGCCCTGGGCCAGGCGCTCGAACACCGAAAACTCACGTTCGGACAGCAATGAATGCAACGGCCGGGTATCGGTCAAGCCGACTTCGAAGACCATGCGGTCGGCCAGGTCCGGGTCGATATAACGCCCGCCGGCCGCCACCTTGCGGATCGCCGTGAGCAGCAGCGCGGGGTCGCTGTCTTTGGTTGCATAACCGGCGGCGCCGACCTTCAAGGCACGGGCGGCCATTTGCGCCTCATCGTGCATCGACAGCACCAGGATCGCCGGCGGGTTGCTCAATGCGCGGATCCGCGCAATCGCTTCCAGGCCGTTGACGCCGGGCATCGAGATATCCAGCAAAACCACCTCGCAGGGCACATGGCGCAGGGTCTCGAGCAATTGCTCACCATTGCTCGCCTCGCCCACCACCAGCAGGTCTTTGGCCAGGCCGATCAATTGCTTGATGCCTTCTCGAACGATGGTGTGGTCTTCGGCTACCAGTACGCGAATCACAAGGGTTTCCTCATATGGTTATGCATCCAGCGGCACCGTGACACTCAGGGTGGTGCCCTCGCCCACTTCACTTTCCAGGCTCAACTGCCCGCCCATGATCAGCACCCGCTCGCGCATGCCCACCAGGCCGAACGACACCGGCCGGCCTTGGGGCTGGACGAAGCCGACGCCGTCGTCGCTGATGGTCAGCCGCAGGTCCGTGCCTTCCACCGCCAGGGTCAGCTCCACAGTATGCGCCTGGGCATGGCGCATCACATTGGTCAGCGCTTCCTGCAGGATGCGGAACAGGCCAATGGCCTTGGCGTCACTCAGGGCCGGCAGGTTATCCGGAACCTGCACCAGGCAGGGGATTTGCGTGCGCGCTTCGAAACGCCGCGCCTGCCACTCGATGGCCGAGGCAATCCCGGCGTCGAGAATCGGCGGGCGCAGCGCGGTTGCCACGTCCCGCACCAGTTGGAACAGCTGGGCGATCAGACGCTTCATGCTGTTCAAGCGCTCGTGCAGGCCAGAGTCCAGCTGTGCGTAGGCCAGTTCGCACATGGAGGTTTCCAGTTTGAGCACGGTGAGCATCTGCCCGAGTTCGTCGTGGACCTCGCGGGCGATGCGCGCTTTTTCTTCTTCGCGCACGGTTTCCAGGTGGGCCGACAGCTCGCGCAGTTGCGCCTCACTTTGCAGCAAGGCGGCCAGGGTGCGGCGCAACTCGGTGACGTCGTTGAGGTAGACCACCAGGTATTCGGCCTCGGCAAAGCGCAGAAAACTCAAGGACACGTTGGCCGGCAGGATGCTGCCATCGGCGCGCCGGCAGTCGGTGGCGAAGTTCTGCGGGCCGTCTTCGCTGGCCCGCGCGCGTTTCCACAGGTTGAGCCAGCGGTCCATATCCAGGCTCGGGTCGAGGTCGACCAGGGGGCGCTCGATCAAGGCGCCGGGGCCATAGCCGAGCATGCTTTCGGCCGCGCGGTTGGCGTAGCGCACATGGCTGTCCCAGTTGACCCAGAGAATGCCGACGGTGCTTTGATCGATGGAAAACTGCGTCAAGCGCAGCGCTTCGGCACCGGCGGCGCGGGCCGCGCTTTCTTCGCGGGCGGCCAGCAGGTCATGTTCCAGCACGCGTTGCTGGCGGCGCTGCCAGAACACGATGGCCAGGCTGGCGAGCAGGAACAGGCCCAGCAACAGGCTGAGGTTTTGCCACAGGCCCGGGGATTCCGACAACCGTGGGTATTTGGCTTGCAGCCAGCGGTTGTGCAATTGGTCCAGGTCGCGGGCGGGGATGGCGCGCAGGGCGCTTTCCATAATGCCGGCCAACTCCGGCCATTCGCGCCGCGTGGCCACCCGCAGCAGTTGCGGCAGGCCGATATCCCCCACCACTGCCAGCCCGGCGAACTCGGCCTCAGCAGACAACCGGCTCAGCTGCGCTTCATCCACCACGGCATACCGCGCCTGCTGGCTGACCAGCAACTGCAAAGCCTGGCGCTCCAGGGGCACGCCTTGCAGATTAAGTGCAGGGTAGGTGCTGCGCAGGTAGTCGGCCACGGCGCTGGGCATGCGCACGGCAACGCGGGATTGGTCATCGAGCTTTTCCAGCTCCACCGCCCCGCCGCCGTCACGGATGCCGACGATGTGCTGGGGCACGCGCATATACGGGTCACTGAACAGCCACAGGCGCAAACCGGCCGGGGTTTGTTGCAGCCCGGGGGCGATATCCACTTCGCCATCGCGCACGGCGGCTTCAAGCGCTTCCTGGTTGGGGAAGTTGCGCCAGGACACTTCGATATTCAGCGCCTTGACCAGCCACTGCATCAATTCCACGTTGGCCCCGGACAAGCGTTGCAGGCGGCGATCGTATTGCGCGTAGGGCGCCTGCAATACCACGCCCACCCGCAGTTCCGGGTGCGCCACCAGCCATTCACGTTGCTGCGCGGTAAGTTGCGCCTGCGGTGCGGCGGGCGCGGGAGCAGCATTTGCCATCAAGGCAAAGCACAAACAGCCGATAACCAGCAGACAGCGAAAACCCATGATCCACGTCTCACATCACTGACAAATACTGACCAACCCATTAGGCTGCTGGAATCACTTCTGGCCGGAAATCAACGATGCCACATCGAAACCGTTCGGCACTGCCAGCATTGTGCCTGTCACTGCTCGTTACCAGTGCCTTTTCTGTCCAGGCCGCCGACGCACCTGCGCCGGCCGCCGAAAAACCCGCAGAACGCCAGCCCTTGCCCGAGCGCAGCCTGGAAGAAGCCAGCGCGCTGGAGCGTAAAATCCCGCAACAGGAACAGCAACAGTTGCAGGCCGGCAGTGATTCGTTCCTCGCCCTGTGGAAGCCCGCCAACAGCGCCGAGCCCGAAGGCGTGGTGATTATCGTCCCGGGCGCCGGGGAAAATGCTGACTGGCCGCAAGCAATCGGCCCATTGCGGCGCAAATTGCCGGATGCCAATTGGGGCAGCCTCAGCCTGTCGCTGCCGGATATCAGCGTAGACACCCTGCCGCCGCGCGCCGCACCAGCGCCCGCAGCCACCGTCGACACCAGCAGCAAAGACGCGGCCACCGCCGACAAACCGATCGAGCAGGCCGCCAGCGCCGAAGCCGAAGGCACTGACCCGGCCGTGGTGCCTGGGGCCGACGAGCAGGACAAAACCGACGCCTCGCGCATCTTTGCGCGCATCGATGCCGCCGTGGCCTTCGCCCAAACCCAGAGTGCGCGCAGCATAGTGTTGGCCGGCCATGGCACCGGCGCCTGGTGGGCCGCACGTTACCTGAGCGAGAAACAGCCGGCCCAGGTGCAGAAATTGGTCATGGTGGCCGGCAAAACCCCGGCGGCACGCACGCCGGACCTGCAGCAACTGGCGCCGACCTTGAAAGTGCCCACGGCGGATGTCTTCTATCAAGACAGCCCCCAGGATCGCAAAAACGCACAAGAGCGCGCCCAGGCCGCCAAGCGTGCAAAAAACGACGGTTATAAGCAGGTGTCGCTCAAAACCCTACCCGGCAACAGTGCTGCCGAGCAGGAGCAGCTGTATCGCCGGGTTCGTGGCTGGTTGAGCCCGCAGGCCAACGCGGACTGATCACTATTTCAATAACACCACAGAACCCATGTGGGAGCGGGCTTGTGTGGGAGCGGGCTTGCTCGCGAATGCAGTCTGTCAGTTGACGAATGAGTCGACTGATACTCCGCATTCGCGAGCAAGCCCGCTCCCACATGGGATTGGGCTGTCACACTAAAATTGTGGTTTTCAGCGAAAATCCCGGCGCTCGCGAATCAACGCATAGGCATTGTGCAATTCGCGGGTGCGCTCGGTGGCCTCGCGCACTTGCGTGGGGGTGGCGCCACTGCCGGCCACCTTGTCCGGGTGGTGGCGGCTAAGCAGGCGGCGATAGGCGCGCTTGATCGCCGATGGCTCGGTGGTGGCCGTGACGCCGAGCAAGCGCAACGCATCCTGGTAGCTGCCACCGCGATTGACCAGCGGCTTGCGTTCCGGCGTGTAGTCAGCGGCCAGCGCCTGGAGTTGTTGCGGCGTCCAGCCCAGCCATTTGCCCCACAGATCGATCAGGTCGCGCTCGGCGTCATCCGCCTTGCCATCCGCCCAGACCATCCGCCAGCACGCACGCAACACACCTTCCGCCGCATGGGGCTGGGCCTTGAGCACACGCAGGTAGCTGCGCACCCGGTCGGAGCCGGACTTGCCACGGTTAAACGCGGCAATTGCACGGCGCTGGGCCGATTCGGTCATGTCCAGAGAACGCATCTCTTGCCGCGCCTGCTGGATATGCCCATCCACCACACGCCCGCCGCTCTTGGCCAGGCGCCCGAGCAACACAAACAACAACTCGTCATTGCGCAACGCCGCACGCCCGCCCAGGCGTTCGCGCAATTGCGCCCAGCTTTGCAGTTGCAGGCGGCGATCCAGCGCCTGCCCCAACAGCGCACCCAATAAGGCCCCCGGAATGCTGGCAATGGCAAAGCCAGCCCCGGCGCCGATCAGCGTCCCTGGCCACAACATGTTACTGGCCTGCTGTCAGCAAGGTTTCGACTTGCGCCAGGCGCTCCAGCGTGCCGACATCAATCCAGCGTCCAGCCATGTGTTCCCCCGTTACCAACCCTTTCGCCATGGCCGCACGCAGCAGCGGCGCCAGCTTGAAGGCACCGGCGCTGCAACCCGCGAATAACTTGGGGTCGAGCACTGAAATGCCACTGAAGGTCAGGTTATCGGCACCGGGCGCCGCATCATGAAGCAAACCCTGATCAAGGTAGAAATCCCCGCCCGAAGGGTGATGCGCCGGGTTGTCGACCATCACCAGGTGGGCCAGCCCCTGGAGCGGTTGGCGCAGCCGGATGAAGTCGTAGTCGGTCCAGATATCGCCATTGACCACCAGGAACGGCTCATCCCCCAGCAATGGCAGGGCCTGGAAGATTCCGCCGCCGGTTTCCAGCGGCTCGCCTTCCGGGGAATAGCGGATGCGCACGCCAAACTGCGCGCCATCGCCCAGGTAGCTTTCGATCTGCTGGCCCAGCCAAGCATGGTTGATCACGATTTCGCTGAAGCCGGCCTTGGCCAGCGCCTCCAGGTGATACTCGATCAGGCGCTTGCCGCCGGCCTGCACCAGCGGCTTGGGCGTATGCAGGGTGAGCGGGCGCATGCGCTCGCCTTTGCCCGCCGCCAGGATCATCGCCTTCATACGCTGGCCTCGGCGGGCTGACGCAAGCTGTTCAGCAGTTCAGCCAGCTCGCTCAATTCAGGCCGTTCAGCCAACACCGCTTCTATATAAGCAAAGAAGCGCGGCACGTCGGCCAGGTAGCGGTGTTTGCCGTCGCGATGGCAAATGCGCGCGAAGATACCGATGACTTTGAGGTGACGCTGTACGCCCATGAGGTCGCTGGCGCGCAGGAATTCGCTGAAGTCGGCCTGCACCGGAATACCGGCCTGCCCCGCGCGCTCCCAGTAGCCGCGCTGCCATTCGCGCACGCGGGCCTGGGGCCAACTGAGGAAGGCGTCCTTGAACAGACAGGTAATGTCGTAGGTCACCGGGCCGTACACCGCGTCCTGGAAATCCAGCACGCCGGGGTTCGGCTCGCTGATCATCAGGTTGCGCGGCATATAGTCACGGTGCACCAGCACTTTGGGCTGCGCCAGGGCGCTGTCGATCAAGTGGTCGCTGACACGCTGCCACAAGGCTTGCTGGCGGGTATCCAGTTCGATACCCAGGTGCCGGCGCACGTACCACTCGGGAAACAATTCCAGCTCGCGGCGCAGCAACGCCACGTCATAACTGGGCAGCGGCGTATCCATCGGCAGTTGCTGAAAAGCCAGCAAGGCATCGATGGCATCGGCAAACAATTGATCGGCGTTTTGCTCGTCAATCACGTCCAGGTAAGTCTTTTTGCCCAGGTCATTGAGCAAAAGAAAGCCGCGCGGCAAATCTTCTGCGTAAATTTTTGGAACATTTATTCCTGACTTTGCCAAGAAATGCGCGATATCGACGAAGGGTTTGCAGTTTTCCTGGGGGGGTGGCGCGTCCATGACGACGAAGGTTCGACCGCCGCCTTCCCAGCGGAAATAGCGCCTGAAACTCGCGTCGCTGCTGGCCGCGGTCAATGTGGCCGGGGGTACGGCACCCCAGCCTTGAGCGTTGAAAAGGATCGGCAACTGCTCTTCCAGCCAGACTTCCAGCTGTTGTAAACGTAGATCTTGCTCGGGCATTACAAGGGTCTCCGACGGCGCTAGCCGTCAAGCGGGGCATGCTTTATTATCACGCATCTTTTTCAGACCATCGAGAGGCGTGCGGCCCAAACCGCGGGCAGATGGCACGCAGGAAGCCCGGACTAATAAGATGGCATTGAAATCCCCCGCGTTTCGTAGAAAATTTCCGTTGCTGGTAACCGGCAGTCTGCTGGCCCTGCAACCCTTCGCCACTTCATTCGTGGTCGCCGCGGAACAGTATGACTGCTCAGTCTCTGCTTCGGGTGCCTGGGACTGCGCGCCGAAAACCGCCGCAGCCCCGTTGCCACCGCGTCCGGTGCATGATGGCGCAGCCATCAGCTCGGCCAACAGCACGGCGCAAGCCGACACTGGTGGCAAAGCCGATGCCGAGCCGAAGACCGCACTGGTCACCGACTCCAAGGGCCGTGGCCTGCGTTCGCGCAGCGCCGACTACAGCCACTTGGACTGGGTACCGCGCGATAAGTTGACCGCAGCCCAGTTGGCCGAAACCGGTCCTTACTGCGGCGGTGCGTACATCGAGCCAATTCGTCCTGGCATGAACGACAAGACGAACAAGAGCGATGCGCCCACCTTCATCGGTGCCAAGGCCTCTCGTTACGAGCAGGAACAACAAGTCGCAACCCTGGCCGGTGACGTCGTCATGCGCCAGGGCAGCATGCAGCTCGAAGCCGAGGAAGCCAGCCTGTACCAGGCTGAGAACCGTGGCGAGCTGAATGGCAATGTGCGTATGCGCGACAACGGTGCCTTGATCGTCGGCGACCACGCCGAGGTTCAGCTGGACACCGGTGCGGCGCAGGTCGACAACGCCGAATACGTGCTGCACAAGTCGCGTATCCGCGGTAACGCGCTGTACGCCAAGCGTGCCGAGAACGCGATCATCCGTCTCAAGGACGGTACGTACACCACCTGCGAGCCGGACAGCAACGCCTGGCAGCTCAAGGGCAACAACATCACGTTGAACCCGGCCACCGGTTTCGGTACGGCCACCAACGCGACGTTGCGGATCAAGAACATCCCGATCCTGTACACCCCCTACATCTATTTCCCGATCGACGACCGTCGTCAATCCGGCTTCCTGCCGCCGAGCTTCAGCAGCGGCAGCGAAACCGGCTTTACCCTGGTTACGCCGTACTACTTCAACCTGGCGCCCAACTACGACGCCACGTTGTACCCGCAATACATGACCAAGCGCGGCATGATGATGGAAGGCGAATTCCGCTACCTCACCAAGTCCAGCGAAGGCCAGTTCGGCGGCGCGTACCTGAACGACGACAACGACGAACGCAAGCTGCAGACCGATTACGAAAAAACCCGCTACATGCTCAACTGGCAACACAAGGGCGGGCTGGATTCGCGTGTACTGACCGAAGTCGACTACACCACGATCAGCGACCCTTACTTCTTCCAGGACCTCAAGTCGAACCAGGAAGGTGTTGAAAGCCGGGACTACGTCAACCAGCAGGGCGCCGTCACTTATCGTGGCGATACCTTCCAGGCACGCCTGAACCTGCAAGCCTACCAGTTGGCAACGATTTCCCAGGTCACCCCGTATGACCGCCTGCCGCAGATCACCTTCAACGGTCAGCTGCCGTACCACCCAGGTGGCTTGAACTTCAGCTACGAGACCGAAGCCGTACGCTTCGACCGCGACCTGGAGAACGGCACGTTCAAAGATCAGGACGGCGTCGAAACAGCGCGCCTGGACACCTACGTACGCGGCCTGACCCGTGCAAACGGTACCCGCCTGAACGTAGCGCCAGCCGTCGAGTACCCGATGAACTGGACCTACGGCTTCGTCACGCCGAAGCTCAAGTACGTCTACACCAAGTACGACCTGGACCTGGACAGCACCGGCAAGAACCAGATCATTGCTGATCAAGCCGCGGCAACTGCAGCCAACCCGTACGCAGGCGGCACCTTCAAGAGCTCCCAGGACCGTGCGGTTCCGGTGGCCAGCGTCGACAGCGGCCTGTACTTCGATCGCAATACCAACTGGTTCGGCACCAACTATCGCCAAACCCTTGAGCCGCGTGCGTTCTACCTGTACGTACCGAACAAGGACCAGGCTGATATCCCGGTATTCGACACCAGCGAGTACTCGTTCAGCTACGCGTCGCTGTTCCGTGACAACCGCTTCAGCGGCTCCGACCGGATCGGCGACGAGAACAAACTGTCCCTGGGCTTGACCAGCCGCTGGATCGAAGACAATGGTTTCGAGCGTCAGCGCGTGTCCGTGGGCCAGGCCCTGTACTTCAAGGATCGTGAAGTCCAACTGCCGGGCATCCTCGCGTCTGACCGTGCCGATGCAAATACCGACGTGTCGCCGGTTGCCCTGGACTACGAGTTCCGCTTCAACCGCGACTGGCGCGCTACTGCCGACTACAACTGGGACACCGAGGAGCACAGCCCTCGTTCCGGCAGCGCAATGCTTCACTACCAGCCGGAAGACAACCCGAACAAGATCATCAACGTTGGTTATCGCTATCGTAACGACCAGGTCGTCTACAACCAGCTGACCGGCAAATGGCAGTTCGGTGGTGACTACGGCCAGCCAGGCGACGCGAACTTCGTGAAGGATTACTACAAAATCCAGCAACACGATTTCTCGATGATGTGGCCGATCATTCCCCAGTGGAACCTGATCACCCGTTGGCAGTATGACTACGCTCGCAACCGTACCCTGGAAGCCTTTGGTGGTTTCGAGTACGACAACTGCTGCTGGAAACTGCGCGTCATCAACCGCTACTGGGTTTCCAACGACGAATACAGCCAGATCGCCCCGCTTAACGAAAAGGGTGACCACGGGCTCTTCCTGCAGATCGTCCTCAAAGGACTCGGCGGCCTGACCGGCGCCAAGGTAGAGAGCTTCCTCGACAAAGGCATTGAAGGTTATCGTGAACGTGAAGACCAAGCTTTCTGATTGTCTGCGCCCGCTAGTGCTGGGCGCACTGTTCCTGGGTACCGCATCGGCTCACGCTGCGGTTCAAGAACTGGATAAAGTAGTGGCCATCGTCGATAACGACGTGATCATGCAGAGCCAACTGGACCAGCGCGTCAAGGAAGTGCAGCAAACCATCGCCAAGCGTGGCGGCGGCGTGCCACCGACCAGCGTCCTGGACCAACAGGTGCTCGAGCGCCTGATCGTCGAAAACCTGCAACTGCAGATCGGCGATCGCTCCGGCATCCGTATTTCGGACGAAGAACTGAACCAGGCTGTCGGCACCATTGCCCAGCGCAACAACATGAGCATTGACCAGTTCCGCGCCGCCCTGGCCCACGACGGTTTGTCCTATGAGGACGCCCGTGACCAGATCCGCCGCGAAATGATCATCAGCCGTGTGCGTCAGCGCCGTGTGGCCGAGCGGGTTCAGGTCTCCGAGCAGGAAGTGAAGAACTTCCTGGCATCGGACCTGGGCAAGATGCAGCTTTCCGAAGAACTGCACCTGGCCAACATCCTGATCCCTACCCCGGACAGCGCCAACTCCGAGCAGCTCAATGCCGCCGCCGCCAAGACCCAGGCTGTCTATGACCGCCTCAAGGCTGGCGCCGACTTTGCGCAGACGGCCATCGCCGTGTCCGGCAGTGACAACGCCCTTGAAGGCGGTGACATGGGCTGGCGTAAAGCCGCTCAACTGCCACCTCCATTCGACCGCGAACTCAGCGCCATGGAAGTCGGTGGCATCACCCAGCCGGCCCGCACCCCAGGAGGCTTCATCATCCTGAAGCTGCTGGAGCGTCGTGGTGGCGAGACCTCGCTGAAAGACGAAGTGCATGTTCGTCACATCCTGGTCAAACCAAGCGAAATCCGTACCGAAGCGCAAACCAAGGAACTGGCCCAGAAGATCTACGACCGCATCGAAAGCGGCGAAGACTTCGCCACCCTGGCCAAGAGCTTCTCGGAAGACCCGGGTTCTGCCCTCAACGGCGGCGACCTGAACTGGATCGACCCGAAAGCGCTGGTGCCAGAGTTCCAGGACGTTATGGCCAAGACCCCGCAAGGCGTGTTGTCCAAGCCGTTCAAAACCCAATATGGCTGGCATGTGCTGGAAGTCCTTGGCCGTCGCGCCACCGACAACACCAGCCAGGCCCGCGAGCAACAGGCGCTTAACGTACTGCGTAACCGCAAGTACGACGAAGAGCTGCAAACCTGGTTGCGTCAGATCCGTGACGAAGCCTACGTAGAAAACAAGCTGCCAGGCGCTGAGCAAACAGGCGCCAGCCAGGCAACCCAGTGAAACCCCAGCGTTTCGCGGTGACACCCGGCGAGCCGGCCGGCATTGGTCCAGACCTGTGCCTGCTGCTCGCCTCGCAACCCCAGCCACACCCCCTGATTGCCATTACCAGCCGCGACCTGCTCCTTGAGCGGGCCGCGCAACTGGGCGTGGCTGTCAACTTGCTGGACGTGGCACCCGGCAACTGGCCCGACCTGCCCGCGCCCGCCGGCAGCCTGTATGTGTGGGATACCCCGCTGGCGGCCAAGGTGGTTGCCGGGCGGCTGGACACGGCCAACGCAGCCTTCGTGCTGCAAACCCTGACCCGCGCCGGGCAAGGCTGCATCGACGGCGACTTCGCCGGCATGATCACCGCCCCGGTGCACAAGGGCGTGATCAACGAGTCTGGCATCGCCTTTTCCGGCCATACCGAATTCCTTGCTGAACTGACCCATACCGAACAAGTCGTGATGATGTTGGCCACGCGCGGCCTGCGGGTCGCCCTGGTGACCACGCACCTGCCACTGCGTGACATTGCCGATGCCATCACCGCCGAACGTGTAGAGCGCGTAACGCGCATCCTGCATGCCGACCTGCAACACAAATTCGGCATTGCCCAACCACGCATCCTGGTCTGCGGGCTCAACCCCCACGCCGGCGAAGGCGGCCACCTGGGCCATGAAGAAATCGACATCATCGAACCAACCCTGGAGCGCCTGCGCCAAGAAGGCATGGACCTGCGTGGCCCATTGCCTGCAGACACTCTGTTTACCCCCAAATATCTGGAGCACTGCGACGCAGTGCTGGCGATGTACCATGACCAGGGGCTGCCGGTGCTGAAATACAAAGGCTTCGGCGCCGCAGTCAACGTGACACTGGGCCTGCCGATCATCCGCACCTCCGTCGACCATGGCACTGCCCTGGACCTGGCGGGCAGCGGCAAGATCGATACCGGCAGCCTGCACGTGGCCCTGGAAACCGCCTATCAGATGGCCGAGACCCGTATATGACCGAGCATTACCAACACCGGGCGCGCAAGCGTTTCGGGCAAAACTTCCTGCACGACGCTGGCGTGATTGACCGTATCCTGCGCTCCATCCATGCCAAGCCCGAAGACCGCCTGCTGGAAATCGGCCCGGGCCAGGGCGCGCTGACCCAAGGCCTGCTGGCCAGTGGCGGGCAGCTGGACGTGGTGGAGTTGGACAAGGACCTGATCCCGATCCTCAACCAGCAGTTCGCCGGCAAATCCAACTTCAACCTGCACCAGGGCGATGCGCTGAAGTTCGACTTCAACAGCCTCAATGCCGCGCCCAACAGCTTGCGGGTTGTCGGTAACCTGCCCTACAACATCTCTACGCCGCTGATTTTTCACCTGCTGAACAACGCCGGGATCATCCGCGACATGCACTTCATGCTGCAAAAAGAAGTGGTAGAGCGTCTGGCGGCCGGCCCGGGTGGCGGTGATTGGGGTCGCTTGTCGATCATGGTTCAGTACCACTGCCGCGTCGAACATCTGTTTAACGTCGGCCCGGGCGCGTTCAACCCGCCGCCAAAAGTCGACTCGGCCATTGTGCGCCTGGTGCCGCACGCGGTGCTGCCGCACCCGGCCAAGGATCACAAGCTGCTCGAGCGTGTGGTGCGCGAGGCGTTCAACCAGCGCCGCAAGACCCTGCGCAACACGCTCAAGGCGCTGCTGAGCAACGCCGAGATCGAAGCGGCCGGCGTCGACGGCAGCCTGCGCCCCGAGCAACTGGACCTGGCCGCGTTCGTGCGCCTGGCCGACCAGCTTGCGATCCAGCCGGCGCCCGCCGCGGACTGAGCCACCCGGACCTGGCCAGACACTTGTCTGGCCTAGTGCCCACCTATTGGCCTAGACTGATCCGCATCTGCTGTCCTCCGCTTTTGCTTTTAAGGCCTCTTGCATGTCCGATCCTCGCTACCAGATCGACGTCAGCGTCGTCACCCGCTTCCTGGCGGACCAATCGCAACCTGAACAGAACCGCTTCGCCTTTGCCTACACCATCACGGTGAAAAACAACGGGCTGGTGCCGGCCAAGCTGCTGTCACGCCACTGGGTGATTACCGACGGTGACGGCCAGGTCGAGGAAGTCCGCGGCGCAGGCGTGGTCGGCCAGCAGCCGCTGATCGATATTGGCGCCAGCCACACCTACAGCAGCGGCACGGTCATGACCTCCAAGGTCGGCACCATGCAAGGCTCCTATCAGATGAAAGCCACCGACGGTCAGTTATTCGATGCCGTTATCGCGCCCTTCCGCCTCGCCGTGCCGGGGTCCCTGCACTGATGGCGACGTACGCGGTAGGCGACCTGCAAGGCTGCCTGGCCCCCCTCAAATGCCTGCTCGAGCGTGTGGCCTTCGACCCGGCGAACGATCGCCTGTGGCTGGTCGGCGACCTGGTCAACCGCGGCCCCGCCTCGCTGGACACGCTGCGCTACCTATATAGCCTGCGCGATTCCCTGGTGTGTGTACTCGGCAACCACGACCTGCACCTGCTGGCGGCCGGTAATAACATCGAGCGTCTGAAAAAGGGCGACACCCTGCGGGAAATCCTCGAAGCGCCCGATCGTGCCGAACTGCTCGACTGGCTGCGCCGACAAAAGCTCATGCACTACGACGAGCGCCGTAACATGGCACTGGTGCATGCCGGCCTGCCGCCGCAGTGGACGCTGAAGAAAGCCCTCAAGTGCGCCGCCGAAGTCGAGAGCGCGCTGGCCGACGACAACCTGTACATCGCCTACCTCGACGGCATGTACGGCAACGAACCGGTGAAGTGGGACAACGACCTCACCGGCGTCACGCGCCTGCGGGTGATCACCAACTACTTCACGCGCATGCGTTTCTGCACCGCCGAGGGCAAGCTCGACCTCAAGAGCAAGGAAGGCGCCGACACCGCCCTGCCCGGCTACAAACCCTGGTTCGCCCACAAGGAGCGCAAGACCCGTGACACGAAGATCATCTTCGGCCACTGGGCAGCCCTCGAAGGCAAGTGCGACGAGCCCGGCGTCTTTGCCCTCGACACCGGTTGCGTGTGGGGCGGCGCCATGACCCTGATGAACATCGACACCGGCGAGCGCCACAGCTGCCAGTGCGAATCCCCACTTCCCGTTACACTGCCGGCCGCCAAGCCATAGGAGCCCGCCATGAGCGAATTCAAACGTATCTCTCCCGAACAAGCCCAGGCCCTGCGCGAGCAAGGCGCCGTGGTGGTTGATATCCGCGACCAGCCGACGTACGCAGCCGCCCACATCAACGGCGCCAAGCACCTGGACAACGTCAATATCGCCGACTTCATCCGCGCCGCCGACCTCGACGCGCCGCTGATCGTGGCCTGCTACCACGGCAACTCCAGCCAGAGCGCGGCGGCCTACCTGATCAGCCAGGGCTTCTCCGACGTCTATAGCCTGGACGGCGGCTTTGAGCTGTGGCGTACGACCTATCCTGCAGAAATTGCCTCGGGCGATTCGCAATAATTTTTTTCAAACCCCGCTACCCCGCGTGACGCTTGGGCTCGCGCCGTTTCTGACGAACGGCGCGGCCAAACTAATTACGCATCGCGCCTTGACCTCCCCGATTCCGAACTATCCTTAAGCGCAGGCCATCCGAATCAGGGGAGAGCCGGTACACCGGCGTGCGGGTCATCGGTAGCGTTTCAGGGTGTTCTGGGGGGAAAACGGCCATTGGCGTTCGTCAATGTCTGCCAGCATCGACTGATTGATCCGGCGTCGGCTCCACGTATCGAGCGAGGTGACGACGTCATGAGTATTTTTAGCCACTTCCAACAACGCTTCGCGTCCACCCAGCAGGAAGAACTCACGCTGCAAGAGTATCTTGAGCTGTGCAAACAGGACCGCAGCACCTACGCGTCTGCCGCCGAACGCCTGCTACTGGCGATTGGCGAGCCGGAGCTGGTGGAAACCGCGAATAATTCGCGCTTGTCGCGAATATTCTCCAACAAGGTGATCCGTCGCTACCCGGCCTTTGAAGACTTCCACGGAATGGAAGAATGCATTGACCAGATCGTCTCCTACTTCCGCCACGCCGCCCAAGGCCTGGAAGAGAAGAAACAGATCCTCTACCTGCTCGGCCCCGTCGGCGGCGGCAAGTCGTCCCTGGCCGAAAAGCTCAAACAACTGATCGAGAAGGTGCCCTTCTACGCCATCAAGGGCTCACCGGTCTTCGAGTCGCCGCTGGGCCTGTTCAACGCCACGGAAGATGGCGCGATTCTCGAAGAAGACTTCGGCATCCCACGGCGCTACCTCAACACCATCATGTCGCCCTGGGCCACCAAGCGTCTGGCTGAGTTTGGTGGTGATATCAGCCAGTTCCGCGTGGTCAAGCTGTACCCGTCGATCCTCAACCAGATCGGCGTGGCCAAGACCGAGCCTGGGGATGAGAACAACCAGGACATTTCGGCGCTGGTAGGTAAGGTCGATATCCGCAAGCTGGAAGAATTCCCGCAGAACGACGCCGACGCCTACAGCTATTCGGGCGCACTGTGCCGGGCTAACCAAGGCCTGATGGAGTTCGTGGAAATGTTCAAGGCACCGATCAAGGTGCTGCACCCACTGCTCACGGCCACACAGGAAGGCAACTACAACAGTACCGAAGGCCTGGGCGCGATTCCGTTCACCGGGATCCTGCTGGCTCACTCCAACGAATCGGAATGGCACACCTTCCGCAACAACAAGAACAACGAAGCCTTCATCGACCGGATCTACATCGTCAAGGTGCCGTACTGCCTGCGGGTCAGCGATGAAATCAAGATCTACGACAAACTGCTGTTCAACAGCTCCCTGGCCAAGGCCCATTGCGCGCCCGACACCCTCAAGATGCTCGCCCAGTTCACCGTGCTGTCACGCCTCAAGGAGCCGGAGAACTCGAATATCTATTCGAAGATGCGGGTATACGACGGCGAAAACCTCAAGGACACCGACCCCAAGGCCAAGTCGATCCAGGAATACCGTGACACCGCCGGTGTGGATGAGGGCATGAACGGCCTGTCGACACGCTTTGCGTTCAAGATCCTGTCCAAGGTCTTCAACTTCGACCCCCATGAAATCGCCGCCAACCCGGTGCACCTGCTCTATGTGCTGGAACAGCAGATCGAACAGGAGCAATTCCAGGCCGAAACACGCGAACGCTACCTGCGCTTCCTCAAGGAATACCTGGCACCGCGCTACATCGAGTTTATCGGCAAGGAAATCCAGACAGCGTACCTGGAGTCCTACAGCGAGTACGGCCAGAACATCTTCGACCGCTACGTGCTGTACGCCGATTTCTGGATCCAGGACCAGGAATACCGCGACCCGGAAACCGGCGAAATCCTCAACCGGGTGGCCCTCAACGAGGAATTGGAGAAGATCGAAAAACCCGCCGGCATCAGCAACCCGAAGGATTTCCGCAACGAAATCGTCAACTTCGTGCTGCGCGCCCGCGCCAACAACAACGGCAAGAACCCAACCTGGCTCAGCTACGAGAAGCTGCGGGTGGTCATCGAGAAGAAAATGTTCTCCAACACCGAAGACCTGCTGCCGGTCATCAGCTTCAACGCCAAGGCCAGCAAGGAGGACCAGCAAAAACACAACGACTTCGTTACACGAATGGTCGAGCGTGGCTACACCGACAAACAGGTACGGCTGCTCTCCGAGTGGTACCTGCGGGTTCGTAAATCACAATAAGGCAGCGACAAGCGTGGGCTGCCGGGCCGTTGGCCGGGTAGCCGACCGCTTGTCTCTAAGCTTCCAGCTCGCGGCTTGAAGCTTGTAACGTGAAGCTGCCCGGAGGGCTCCCCATGAGCTATGTGATCGACCGACGCCTCAATGGCAAGAACAAGAGCACGGTAAACCGCCAGCGTTTCCTGCGGCGTTACCGTGACCACATCAAAAAGGCCGTTGAAGAGGCCGTCAGCCGCCGCTCCATCACCGACATGGAGCATGGCGAGCAAATCAGCATTCCCGGACGCGACATCGACGAACCGGTGCTGCACCATGGCCGGGGCGGCAAACAGACCGTCGTGCACCCGGGCAATAAGGAATTCACCACCGGCGAACATATCCAGCGCCCCCAAGGCGGTGGCGGCGGCAAAGGCCCGGGCAAGGCCGGCAACTCCGGCGAGGGCATGGATGAGTTCGTGTTCCAGATTACCCAGGAAGAATTCCTCGAATTCATGTTCGAAGACCTGGAGCTGCCCAACCTGGTCAAACGCAACCTGACCGGTACCGACACCTTCAAGACCGTGCGCGCCGGGATCAGCAACGAGGGCAACCCGTCCCGCATCAATATCATCCGCACCCTGCGCTCGGCCCACGCGCGACGTATTGCCCTGTCGGGCAGCAGCCGCGCAAAACTGAAAGAAGCCAAGGAAGAGTTGGCGCGCTTAAAGCGTGAAGAGCCGGACAACTTCGGCGATATCCAGCAAATCGAGGCAGAAATAGAAAAACTTAGCGCGCGTATTCACCGCGTGCCGTTCCTCGACACCTTCGACTTGAAATACAACCTGCTGGTGAAGCAACCCAACCCCAGCTCCAAGGCCGTGATGTTCTGCCTGATGGACGTGTCCGGCTCGATGACCCAAGCCACCAAGGACATTGCCAAACGCTTCTTTATCCTGCTGTACCTGTTCCTGAAGCGGAACTACGACAAGATCGACGTAGTGTTCATCCGCCATCACACCAGCGCCCGGGAAGTCGACGAAGAAGAGTTCTTCTATTCGCGGGAAACCGGCGGCACCATCGTGTCCAGCGCGTTGAAGCTGATGCAGGAGATCATGGCCGAACGCTACCCGGCCAACGAGTGGAACATCTACGCGGCCCAGGCCTCCGACGGCGATAACTGGAACGACGACTCGCCAATCTGCCGCGACATTTTGATCAACCAGATCATGCCGTTCGTGCAGTACTACACCTACGTCGAAATCACCCCCCGTGAGCACCAGGCCCTGTGGTTCGAATACGAGCGCATCGGCGAAGCCTTTGCCGACACATTCGCCCAGCAGCAACTGGTCTCGGCCGGCGATATCTACCCGGTCTTCCGTGAACTCTTCCAGCGCAGGTTAGTGACATGACCGCCAAAAAAGAGAATAAACGCCAACCCATTTCAACAGGCTCCGAATGGACCTTTGAACTGATCCAGGCTTATGACCGGGAAATCAGCCGCATTGCGGCGGGTTATGCCCTGGACACCTACCCCAACCAGATCGAAGTGATCACCGCCGAGCAGATGATGGACGCCTACGCGTCCGTCGGGATGCCCTTGGGTTATCACCATTGGTCCTACGGCAAACACTTCCTCAGCACCGAGAAGTCCTACACCCGTGGCCAGATGGGCTTGGCCTACGAAATCGTGATCAACTCCGACCCGTGCATCGCCTACCTGATGGAAGAAAACACCATCTGCATGCAGGCACTGGTGGTGGCCCATGCCTGCTACGGGCATAACAGCTTCTTCAAGGGCAATTACCTGTTCCGTACCTGGACCGATGCCAGCTCGATCATCGATTACCTGGTGTTCGCCAAGCAGTACATCATGCAGTGCGAGGAGCGCCACGGTATCGATGCGGTCGAGGACTTGCTCGACTCCTGCCATGCACTGATGAACTACGGGGTTGACCGGTACAAGCGCCCGTATCCGATTTCCGCCGAGGAAGAACGCCTGCGCCAGAAGGAGCGCGAGGAGCACTTGCAGAAACAGATCAACGACCTGTGGCGTACCATCCCGAAGAAAACCGGCAAAAACAGTGACAAGGACAATGCGCGCTTCCCCGCCGAACCCCAGGAAAACATCCTGTATTTCCTGGAAAAACACGCGCCGCTGCTGGAGCCATGGCAACGGGAAATCGTGCGCATCGTGCGCAAGATCGCCCAGTACTTTTACCCACAGCGCCAGACCCAGGTGATGAACGAAGGCTGGGCGACGTTCTGGCACTACACCTTGATGAACGACCTGTACGACGAAGGCCTGGTCACCGATGGCTTCATGATGGAGTTCCTCACGTCGCACACCAGCGTGGTGTTCCAACCGGGTTTCGACAGCCCCTACTACAGCGGCATAAACCCCTATGCACTGGGCTTTGCCATGTACCGCGACATCCGGCGCATGTGCGAACACCCCACTGAGGAAGACCGTCGCTGGTTCCCGGAAATCGCCGGCAGCGATTGGCTGTCGACGATCAAGTTCGCCATGAGCAGCTTCAAGGATGAGAGCTTCATCCTGCAGTACCTGTCACCCCAGGTGATTCGTGACCTCAAGCTGTTCAGCATCCTCGACGACGACCTCAAGGACGATTTGCTGGTACCGGCCATCCACGACGAACCTGGCTACCGCACCATCCGCGAAACCCTGGCCGCGCAGTACAACCTGGGCAACCGTGAGCCTAACGTGCAGATCTACAGCATCGACGTGCGCGGTGATCGCTCGCTGACCTTGCGCCACCAGCAGCACGACCGCAAACCCTTGGGCGAATCCACCGAGGAAGTGCTCAAGCACCTGCACCGGCTATGGGGCTTCGACATCCACCTGGAGACCCTGCAGGGCGATCAGGTAATGAAAACCCACCATGTACCGCCACGCAGCGACCACAACGACAACGACTACGGGCGCCTGGACCTGGCCGTCGTACATCTCTGAAACAGCAAAGCCTCCATTGGCCAGGCACAGGCGGTATCCTGTGGCGCTAATGGAGGCTTTTTCATGAAAATCTACAAAGTCGGCGGGGCCGTGCGTGACCGCCTGCTGGGCATTGAAGTCACCGATATCGACCGCGTCGTTGTCGGCGCAACGGCTGAAGAGATGCTAGCCAACGGCTACAAACCGGTAGGCTCTGACTTCCCGGTGTTCCTCGACCCAAAAAATGGCGACGAATACGCCCTGGCCCGCACCGAGCGCAAGAGCGGCCGCGGCTACGGCGGCTTTGTGTTTCACGCCAGCCCCGACGTCACCCTGGAAGAAGACCTGATCCGTCGGGACCTGACCATCAACGCGATGGCGCAAGATGATGACGGCAACCTGACCGATCCTTATTACGGCCGGCGCGACCTTGAAGCCCGCATCTTGCGCCACGTTTCCCCCGCGTTCGCCGAAGATCCCCTGCGCGTCCTGCGCGTTGCGCGTTTTGCCGCGCGTTATGCACCCTTGGGTTTCACCGTAGCCGCCGAGACGCTGGAATTGATGCGCCAGCTCAGCGAATCCGGCGAGCTGGAGGCCCTCACCCCGGAGCGCAGCTGGAAAGAAATTTCCCGCGCCCTGATGGAAGATCAGCCTCAGGTGTTTATCCAGGTACTGCGCGACTGCGACGCGCTGAAAACCCTGATGCCTGAAGTGAACGCGCTGTTCGGCGTGCCGCAACCGGCAGCCCACCACCCCGAGATCGACACCGGCGTGCACACCTTGAGCGTGCTGGAACAGGCCGCCCTGCACAAACAACCGCTGACTGTGCGCTGGGCGTGCCTGCTGCATGACCTGGGCAAGGGCCTGACACCTGTGGATAAGTTGCCACAGCATATTGCCCATGAGCACCGGGGCTTGACGCTGATCAAAGCGGTGAATGAACGCTTCAAGGTGCCCAGGGATTGTCAGGAATTGGCGCTGCTGGTCGGCGAATATCACACCCATGGCCATCGCGCGCTGGAGCTTAAGGCCTCGACGCTGCTGGAGTTGCTGCAGAGCTTTGACGTGTACCGTCGGCCACAGCGCTTTGAAGAATTTGTGGTGAGTTGTGAGATGGACGCCCGGGGCCGTAAAGGGCTGGAACAGAGAAGTTATCCACAAGCGGATTATTTACGCGGCGCAGCGAAAGCAGCGCGCGAAGTGGCGGTGGCGCCATTGCTGGAAAAGGGCTTCAAAGGCCCCGAGCTGGGCGAAGCGCTCAAGCGCGAACGGCTCAAGGCACTGAAGGCCTACAAAGAACAACACAGCCTGTAGACGCCAACCTTTGCCGATTCAGTTAAATGCAAAACCTGTGGGAGCGGGCTTGCTCGCGAAGACGTCGGCCCAGCAAACATTGATGCTGGCTGACTAACCGCTTTCGCGGGCAAGCCCGCTCCCACAGTTGATCCGGTCAAGCCAGGAGCATCGGCGGCTACAGGAGATCCGTCGGCGTCAGTTGCCGGCCCTGCCATTCAAACCCGACAGGCGCCAGCACTTGATCGATCTGCGCATCGCGCCATAACTCGGCCAGGGTCTTGCCCACCTCTGGATGCACGCGATCGGGCGCCATCATCGACAGCGGCCACAGCACAAACGCGTTTTTCAGGATCTCTGCACGCGGCAGGACCAACCCATCAAAGTTGCCGACCAAATCGCCATACAACAGCACGTCGATATCCAACGGCAGGCCCTTGCGGTCCGGCGCGTAACGGCCATTGTCAGCCTCGATGAACTTGAGCCGGCGATCCAGCTCCATCAACGGCAGGTCGGTGTACCCCGACACCACCAGATTGAAGAACGGCCCGCTTTTGATGCCCACCGGCTGGCTTTCGAATACCGCCGAACAGCGCATGTCGGTCAAAAAGCCCGCCAGCGCGTCGAGGCCCGCGTGCAAATGGGCTTCGCGGTCGATATTGCTGCCAAGGCCAAGGTAAACCTGAGTTAGCGACATCCGCGCTCGATCTCCACGCCCACGCCCTTGGCGGCCGGCACGGCCCCCGGCTTGGTCAGCTTGAGGTGCAGCCAGGGAATCTGGAACTCACCCATCAACACTTCAGCCAGGCGCTCGGCGAAGGTTTCCACCAGCTGGTATTGGGATTGCTCGGCGAAGGCCTGGATACGTGTGGATACGCTGGCGTAATCCAGCGCCAGGGTCAGGTCGTCACCGGCGGCGGCCGGGCGGTTGTCCCAGGCGAAGCTCAGGTCCAGGCGCAGGCATTGCTTGATGCCGCGCTCCCAGTCGTAGGCCCCGATTACGGTGTCGACTTCCAGGCCTTCGATAAACACTCTGTCCAAGCTCTTCTCCGCAGCACGACAAGGGCGCGATGCCCCGTTAGAATCAGGGCGTCCTCGCCCGGAATAGTTAGCATGTTTTGGTCACTGGCGATTCTCGCCTACCTGCTCGGCTCGCTGTCCTTCGCCATTTTGCTCAGCCGCCTGACGGGAAACCCCGACCCGCGAATGAGTGGCTCAGGCAATGCCGGCGCCACCAATATGTTGCGCCTGGCCGGCAAGAAACTTGCCGTGCTGACGCTGCTCGGCGACGTCTGCAAGGGCCTGTTGCCCGTGCTGATCGCCAGCCTCGCCGGCCTTACCCTGCAACAACAGGCCTGGGTAGGCGTGTGCGCCGTCCTGGGCCATCTGTTTCCACTGTACTTCCGCTTTCGCGGTGGCAAAGGTGTCGCCACGGCGGCCGGCATGCTGCTGGGGATCTACCCTCCCGCCGCCCTGCTGGCCGTGCTCGCCTGGCTGCTGACGTTCTACCTGACGCGTACCAGCTCACTGGCCGCGCTGATCGCCACACCGCTCACCCTGCCGCTGCTGGCCTGGCAGGAACCGGCGGCGCTGCTGCCGATGAGCGTGCTGACACTGCTGATCGTGTGGCGCCACCGGGGCAATTTACGCGACCTGTTTGCCGGGCGCGAACGGCATTTTTAAATACGTTCGATGCGCCCGGCGCAGGCCATGCCTCACAACGGCGACAACTGCTCCATCGGCCAGCGCGCCTGCACGCTGATCGCCAGGCTTTCATGCTGCCCGGCCTGCAAGCGCTGGCAACCGGCATAAGCGATCATCGCGCCATTGTCGGTGCAGAACTCGGGGCGCGCGTAGAACACATCGCCCTTCATGTCGCCGAGCATTTTCTCCAACGAAACACGCAACGCCTTGTTGGCGCTGACGCCGCCAGCGATCACCAGCCGCTGCATGCCAGCCTGCTTCAGGGCGCGCTTGCACTTGATGGTCAAAGTCTCCACCACGGCCTGCTGGAACGCCAGCGCGATGTCGCAACGGGCTTGCTCACTGTCGTCCCCGGCGCTGACGCTCTGCTGCCAGGTGTTCAACGCGGAGGTTTTCAAACCGCTGAAGCTGAACATCAGGCCCGGGCGGTCGCACATCGGGCGCGGGAAGGTGTAGCGGCCCGGCACGCCTTTTTCGGCAAGGCGCGCGATTTCCGGGCCACCCGGATAATTGAGCCCCATCATCTTCGCCGTCTTGTCGAATGCTTCGCCGGCAGCGTCGTCCAGAGATTCGCCCAACAGCGTGTATTGGCCGATCCCGTCGACCTGAACCAGCTGCGTATGACCGCCCGAAACCAACAAAGCGACGAACGGGAACTGCGGCGGTGTTTTTTCCAGCATGGGCGCCAATAAATGGCCTTCCATATGGTGCACACCCAGGGCCGGAATGCCCCAGGCAAAAGCCAGCGCCTGGGCGCAAGAGGCCCCAACCAGAAGGGCTCCAACCAATCCGGGGCCGGCAGTGTAGGCAATGGCGTCGATCTCGGTCGGCACACAGCCGGCCTCGTCCAACACCTGGCGAATCAACGGCAGCATGCGCTTGACGTGATCACGGCTGGCCAGCTCCGGCACCACACCGCCATAGGCACGGTGAAGGTCGATCTGACTGAACAGTGCATCGGCCAAAAGCCCGCGTTCACTGTCGTAAAGTGCGACTCCGGTTTCGTCGCAGGAGGTTTCAAGTCCCAGTACTAGCATGGGTTTGCGCCTTGTAGAGGCTGAATTCGAAGGCGCGCATAATAGTCGTCACTCCCCCTCCCGACTAGCGGTTTTCGATCAGAGGCTTTGCATTCCGGGCAATGAGGGGTTAACATCCGCAACCCTTAAAAACCGACGACCTCAGCCGCGAATTTTTTGCGACGAGAACGTTGATTCCCGGTAATGAAAGAAGGTAGCTCTGGATGCCAGCCGTCAAAGTAAAAGAGAACGAACCCTTCGACGTAGCTCTGCGTCGTTTCAAGCGCTCCTGCGAAAAAGCCGGTGTTCTGGCTGAAGTTCGTAGCCGCGAATTTTATGAGAAGCCAACTTCTGAGCGTAAGCGTAAAGCAGCAGCCGCTGTTAAGCGTCACGCCAAGAAAGTTCAGCGCGAACAGCGCCGCGCCGTTCGTCTGTACTAATACACAGACGTTCGTAGCAAGCTTCTGCCAAGCCCGGCCCTCAGCCGGGCTGTTGGCATTTGCGGATATCGCTTGATGCTTCAAATCGTCGACGCCGCACACGCGACCGAGACAACTGCTTCACACGTCAGGACTGGCTCTTCTGCCAGCGGTGCACGTCTCTTCTGACGAGCCTAACAAGGCTACTGACGAGCACACTAATTCTGTAAACAGACGACCAACGGTCGACTGTGCCCATCGAGGCGTTCCCGAGGCCAGCCATTGGTCAACACCGGGCGCCTGGGCAACATTTCCATGCCGAAGACTGATAGAAATTAACGTCAGCGAATGTTCGGCAGATACACTCCCCATGCAGACGCTGGATGTTCGAGCACTCGATACGTGCGCTTGAACACCTCACGGGCCCTCATTTACACGCAGTGATGACGAGAACGCCATGGCCGGGCTGATTCCCCAGAGCTTTATTGACGACCTTCTGAACCGCACCGACATCGTCGATGTCGTCAGCTCGCGCGTGCAACTGAAGAAAGCCGGCAAGAATTACACGGCCTGCTGCCCGTTTCACAAAGAGAAAACCCCGTCATTCAGCGTCAGCCCCGACAAGCAGTTCTATTACTGCTTCGGCTGCGGCGCCGGCGGCAACGCCCTCGGCTTCCTCATGGACCACGACAACCTGGACTTCCCCCAGGCCATCGAGGACCTGGCCAAAGCCGCCGGCATGGAAATACCCCGCGAGGAAAGTGGCCGCCCGCACAAACCGCGCCAGCCCACCGATTCGCCGCTGTACCCCCTGCTGACGGCCGCTGCCGACTTTTATCGTCAGGCGCTTAAAAGCCATCCGCAGCGCAAGGCCGCTGTCGACTACCTCAAGGGGCGCGGCCTCACCGGTGAAATCGCCCGCGACTTCGGCCTCGGTTTCGCCCCGCCCGGCTGGGACAATCTCTACAAACACTTGAGCAGCGACACCCTCCAGCAAAAAGCCATGATCGATGCCGGCCTGCTGGTGGAAAACGCCGAGACCGGCAAGCGCTATGACCGCTTCCGCGACCGTGTGATGTTCCCGATCCGCGACAGCCGTGGCCGCATCATCGCGTTCGGTGGCCGCGTACTGGGGGACGACAAGCCCAAGTACCTGAACTCCCCGGAAACTGCGGTATTCCACAAGGGCCAGGAACTGTACGGCCTGTTCGAGGCCCGCAAGAACAACCGCAACCTCGATGAGATCATCGTGGTTGAAGGCTATATGGACGTGATCGCCCTGGCCCAGCAAGGCTTGCGCAACGCGGTGGCTACCCTCGGCACCGCCACCAGCGAGGAGCACCTGAAACGCCTGTTCCGCGTCGTGCCCAGCGTACTATTCTGCTTCGACGGCGACCAAGCCGGCCGCAACGCCGCCTGGCGCGCGCTCGAAGCCACGCTGTCGAGCCTGCAGGACGGGCGCCGTGCGCGCTTCCTGTTCCTGCCCGAAGGCGAAGACCCGGACACCTTGGTGCGCTCCGAAGGCACCGACGCGTTCCGCGCACGCATCAACCAACATGCGCAGCCGCTGGCGGATTATTTCTTCCAGCAACTGACCGAAGAAGCCGACCCGCGCTCCCTCGAAGGCAAGGCCCACATGGCCACCCTCGCCGCGCCGCTGATCGACAAAGTGCCTGGCGCCAACCTGCGTACCCTGATGCGCCAGCGCCTGCTGGAAATCACCGGTCTGAGCGGCGAAGCCGTCAGCCAGCTGGTGCACAGCGCGCCGCAGGATGCGCCGCCGGCCTACGATCCGGGCATGGATTACGACGCCATGCCGGACTACTCCGACTTCCACCAGCCGCAGGACGCCTACGCGCCGCAGCAGGATTGGACACCGAAGAAACCCGGTGCCGGCGGCAAGAAATGGGACAAGAAACCCTGGAGCAAGAACGGCAAGCGTGGCGATCGCGATGAGGCCTACGCCCCGCGCACGCCGGTTGCCGTAGAAGCACCGACACTGATTGCCCTGCGCACACTCATCCATCACCCGCAATTGGCGGAGAGGGTTGAAAGTGCCGATCATTTTGCCAACGAGAGCAACACCTACGCTCAGGTGCTGATTGCCCTGATCGAAGCCGTGCAGAAAAATCCTAAGCTAAACTCTATTCAGCTGATGGCTCGTTGGCATGGCACCGAACAAGGCCGTTTATTGAAAGCACTTGCGGAAAAGGAGTGGCTAATTGACGGCGATAACCTTGAACAACAGTTTTTAGACACCATTACTAGGTTATCCGCGGGTCAGCACACGCAGACCCTCGATGAACTCATCAAGAGAGCGAGGCAGCCGGGATTATCGGCTGAAGAGCAAATTCAGATAGCAAAACAGATGCGCGACCTCTTAAAACAGAATGTTTCCGCATCAAACCCGACCTCAGCTGGCGTGTGAGGTCATAGCTCGGGTATAATCCTCGGCTTGTTTTTTGCCCGCCAAGACCTTCAGTGGATAGGGTGTTATGTCCGGAAAAGCGCAACAGCAGTCTCGTATCAAAGAGTTGATCACCCTTGGTCGTGAGCAGAAGTATCTGACTTACGCAGAGGTCAACGACCACCTGCCTGAGGATATTTCAGATCCAGAGCAGGTGGAAGACATCATCCGCATGATTAATGACATGGGGATCCCCGTACACGAGAGTGCTCCGGATGCGGACGCCCTTATGTTGGCCGACGCCGATACCGACGAGGCAGCCGCTGAAGAAGCCGCTGCCGCGTTGGCCGCGGTGGAGACCGACATCGGTCGCACGACTGACCCTGTGCGCATGTATATGCGTGAAATGGGTACCGTCGAGTTGCTGACACGTGAAGGCGAAATCGAAATCGCCAAGCGTATCGAAGAGGGTATCCGTGAAGTGATGGGCGCAATTGCGCACTTCCCTGGCACGGTTGACCACATTCTCTCCGAATACACTCGTGTCACCACCGAAGGTGGCCGCCTGTCCGACGTCCTGAGCGGTTATATCGACCCGGACGACGGCATTGCGCCGCCAGCTGCCGAAGTACCGCCGCCTGTCGATGCGAAAGCCGCGAAAGCCGACGACGATTCCGAAGACGACGATGCTGAAGCCAGCGGCGACGACGAAGATGAAGTCGAAAGCGGTCCAGACCCAATCATCGCTGCCCAGCGTTTCGGTGCGGTTTCCGATCAAATGGAAATCACCCGCAAGGCCCTGAAAAAGCACGGTCGCTCCAACAAGCAGGCAATCGCCGAGCTGTTGGCGTTGGCTGAGCTGTTCATGCCGATCAAGCTGGTACCGAAGCAATTCGAAGGCCTGGTTGAGCGTGTTCGCAGCGCCCTTGAGCGTCTGCGTGCACAAGAGCGTGCCATCATGCAGCTGTGTGTGCGTGATGCGCGCATGCCGCGTGCCGACTTCCTGCGCCAGTTCCCGGGCAACGAAGTAGACGAAAGCTGGACCGACGCACTGGCAAAAGGCAAGGCGAAGTACGCCGAAGCCATTGGCCGCCTGCAGCCCGATATCATCCGTTGCCAGCAGAAGCTGACCGCGCTTGAAACCGAGACCGGCCTGACGATCGCCGAGATCAAGGACATCAACCGTCGCATGTCGATCGGTGAGGCTAAAGCCCGCCGCGCGAAGAAAGAGATGGTTGAAGCGAACTTGCGTCTGGTGATCTCCATCGCCAAGAAGTACACCAACCGTGGCCTGCAATTCCTCGACTTGATCCAGGAAGGCAACATCGGCTTGATGAAGGCTGTGGACAAGTTCGAATACCGTCGCGGCTACAAGTTCTCGACTTATGCCACCTGGTGGATCCGTCAGGCGATCACTCGCTCGATCGCCGACCAGGCCCGCACCATCCGTATTCCGGTGCACATGATCGAGACGATCAACAAGCTCAACCGTATTTCCCGGCAGATGTTGCAGGAAATGGGTCGCGAACCGACCCCGGAAGAGCTGGGCGAACGCATGGAAATGCCTGAGGATAAAATCCGCAAGGTATTGAAGATCGCTAAAGAGCCGATCTCCATGGAAACCCCGATCGGTGATGACGAAGACTCCCATCTGGGTGACTTCATCGAAGACTCGACCATGCAGTCGCCAATCGATGTCGCCACCGTTGAGAGCCTTAAAGAAGCGACTCGCGACGTACTGTCCGGCCTCACTGCCCGTGAAGCCAAGGTACTGCGCATGCGTTTCGGCATCGACATGAATACCGACCACACCCTTGAGGAAGTCGGTAAGCAGTTTGACGTGACCCGTGAGCGGATCCGTCAGATCGAAGCCAAGGCGCTGCGCAAGTTGCGCCACCCGACGCGAAGCGAGCATCTACGCTCCTTCCTCGACGAGTGATACCAGAACCCCCGGCCCAGGCCGGGGGTTTTGTTTTGTATAGATTTCTTTCTATAGATTAACTGCCCGCGCACCTCCCCTCCCCGCAATGCCCGTCTACACTCGAACCATTCCCCGTGCCATAACGAGACCGTTATGCCCAGATTGCCGACCGTGTTACTGCTGTCGCTGCTGACCTGGACCGCAACGGCTGGCGCGTTGACTCTTACCGATGATGAGCGTAGCTGGCTGGCGGACCATCAGGAGCTGAGCCTTGGGGTGGATGCCTCCTGGCCACCTTTTGAATACCGTGATGAAAATGGCCACTACCAGGGCTTGTCGGCGGATTACGTACGCCTGATCCAGGACCGCCTGGGCGTCAGGGTCAAGCTGATCGAACCGCCGAACTGGGGCGCCGTGCTGGACATGGCACGCAGCAACCAGCTCGACCTGATCCCGAGCATCATGTCGACCCCGGAACGCCAGAATTACCTGGCCTTCACCCGGCCTTATATCGACTTCCCAATGGTGATTCTGGCCCACGAAGGCGGCGCGCGGCCGCGTAATCTCAAGGACCTGTACGGGTTGAAGATTGCCGTGGTGGAAAACTACGCACCCCATGAGCTGCTGCGCACCCACCACCCAGACCTCAACCTGGTGGCTCTGCCCAACGTCAGTTCCACGCTGCAAGCCCTGGCCACCGGTGAGGTGGATGCCGTGGTCAGCGACCTGGCATCCAGCGTCTGGAGCCTGCGCGAACTCAAGCTCGACGGCTTGTATGTCAGTGGCGAAACCCCCTACCGCTATCAATTGGCGATGGGCGTGCCGCGCGACGACAAGATGCTGGTCGGTATCCTCGACAAAGTCCTGGCCGACCTCAGCCCGGAAGAAACCAACGCCATCCAGCAACACTGGGTGGGCAACTTCACCGATAGCCGCACCTTCTGGAAAGACCTGCTGATGTACGGTCTGCCCGCCGTGCTGTTGCTGAGCACCGTATTGGCCATCGTGATTCGCATCAACCGCCGGCTCAGCTCGGAGATTTCCCGCCGCGTCGCCCTCGAACAAGAATTGCGCAGCAGCGAATACCACTACCGCGGCCTAGTAGAGAGCCTGTCCGCCATCGCCTGGGAAGCCAGCGTCACCGACTTCACTTACAGCTACGTGTCGCCCCACGCCGAGGACTTGCTCGGCTACCCGCGCGCCCATTGGCTGATTCCGGGCTTCTGGCGCAATATCATCCACCCCGCCGACCTGATCCGCGCCGAGGCGTATTGCTACCGCGAAACCCGCGCCAACCGCGATCACAGCATTGATTACCGGGTGATCACCGCCGACGGTCGCTGTTTGTGGGTGCGTGACATTGTCAGCCTGATCGAACACGGCCATGAACCGGTCCTGCGCGGCCTGATGATCGATATCAGCGAAGCCAAGCGCACCGAGGAGGCGCTGCAGCTGTCCGAGCAGAAGTTTGCCTCGGTGTTCCAGCAATGCCCGGACATCCTGGTGATCGCGCGCCTTTGCGATGGCTGCCTGCTGGAGGTCAACAAGGCGTTTGAGGACCAGATCGGCCTCTCGGCCGAACAGGTCGTGGGTAAAACCGCCACCGCGCTGAATATCTGGGGCATCGACGGCGTCGGCCCCGACCTGTTGCAGCGGGTACAGACCACCAGCATTCGCAACCTGGAAATGCCGTTCCGACGCAGCAACGGCCAAGCCTTTACCGGGCTGATTTCCGCCGAGCCGTTCCAGCTCGATACGGTCGAAGCCATCGTGGTCGTGGTGCGCGACATCACCCAGCTCAAAGAAACCCAGCAACAGCTGCAAACCTCCGAAGAGAAATTCGCCAAGGCCTTCCATGCCTCCCCCGACGGCCTGCTATTGAGCCGCCAGCGTGACGGCCTGCTGATTGAAGTGAACGACGGTTTCAGTCGCATCACCGGCTACACAGCCGCCACTTCCCTCGACCAATCGACCCTGGACCTCGGCATCTGGGTTGATCTCAACGAACGTCAACACATGCTGGATCTGATGCGCCGCGACGGCTTTGTGCGTGATTTTGTCTGCCATATCCGCCGCGCCGACGGCCTGATACGCCTCTGCGAGCTGTCCAGCCGCCCGCTGCCTATCGGCGAAGAAGACTGCATGCTGACCATCGCCCGCGACATCACCGAACGCCAGCTGATGCAGGAAAAACTGCAGCAGGCCGCCACCGTGTTCGAGAGTACCGCCGAGGGCGTGCTGATCACCGACACCCGGCAGAACATCAGCGCCGTCAACCGCGCCTTCAGCGAAATCACCGGCTACAGCGAAGCCGAAGCCCTGGGGCACACACCGCGCCTGCTCGCCTCCGGCCTGCATGACAGCGCGTTCTATGCAGCGATGTGGCACCAGTTAACGGCCCAAGGGCATTGGCAGGGCGAAATTTCCAACCGGCGCAAGAACGGCGAGCTGTACCCCAGCTGGTTGACCATCAGCGCCGTGCGCAACCGCGACCAGTTGATCACCCATTTTGTCGCGGTGTTTGCCGACATCTCCAGCCTCAAGCTGGCCCAGGCGCGCCTCGACTACCAGGCGCACCACGACCCACTGACCGGCCTGCCCAACCGCACCCTGTTCGAAAGCCGGTTGCAGGCCGCGCTCAACGGCCATCAAGAAACCGGCAAGCAAGGTGCCGTGTTGTTTCTGGACCTGGACCGCTTCAAACATATCAACGACAGCCTCGGCCACCCCATCGGCGACTTGCTGCTCAAAGACATCGCCGTGCGCCTCAAGGAACAACTGCGCGACATCGACACCGTTGCGCGCCTGGGCGGCGACGAATTCATCATCCTGCTACCCGGCCTGCAACACGCCACCGATGCCGAGCACCTGGCGAATAAACTGCTGGCCTGCTTCACCCCGCCGTTCCAGGCTGGCGAACACGAGTTTTTTATCAGCGCCAGCATCGGCACCAGCTTGTACCCACAGGACGGTACGGACGTCGCCACCCTGGTCAAAAACGCCGACGCGGCAATGTATCGCTCCAAGGCCAAGGGCCGTAACCGCGTCGAAAGCTACACCCAAGACCTCACCGCCCAGGCCAACGAACGCGTAGCGCTGGAACACGAACTGCGCCGCGCCATCGAGCGCGATGAGCTGACCCTGTATTACCAACCCAAGCTGAGCCTGGCGACACATGAGCTGATTGGCGCCGAAGCGCTGATCCGCTGGCGCCACCCGACGTTTGGCGACGTGCCCCCCGAACACTTCATTGCCCTGGCCGAAGAGAACGGCATGATCCTGCAGATTGGCGACTGGGTGCTGGAACAGGCCTGCCGACAAATGCACGCCTGGCAAACCACCTTCAATGACTTCGGCCCGCTGTCGGTCAACCTGGCCGGCGCGCAACTGCGCCACCCTGGTTTGCTGGGGCGCATCGAACAGCTCCTGCACGACAACCGCCTGGACCCCGGCTACCTGCAACTGGAGATCACCGAAAACTTCATCATGAGCCAGGCCGAAGAAGCCCTGGAGGTGCTGCACCAACTCAAGCACCTGGGCGTACAGCTGGCGATTGACGACTTCGGCACCGGTTATTCCTCCCTCAGCTACCTCAAACGCCTGCCGCTGGACTTCCTCAAGATCGACCAATCCTTCGTCCGCGGCCTCCCCGACGACCCCCACGACGCCGCGATCGTGCGCGCCATCATCGCCCTGGGCCACAGCATGCAATTCACCATCATCGCCGAAGGCGTAGAGAACCCCGCACAGCAAGCCTTCCTGGCCGCCGAAGGCTGCGAACAGATGCAAGGCTACATCGTCAGCCTGCCACTTCCGCCGGCGCTTTTTGCGGCAACATTTCTTCGCACAAGCATTGAGGATTTTTCGGATGGCACAGCGGGGAAACCATCGCTATAATCCGCGACCTGTTAAGGGCCTATAGCTCAGTTGGTCAGAGCAGAGGACTCATAATCCTTTGGTCCACGGTTCAAGTCCGTGTGGGCCCACCAATTCAAAAGCCGCGCATTGCGCGGCTTTTGTGTGTCTGGAAGTCTGTAACATACCCCTCCACCGCCGCCCGCACTGGAGCTTCGCCCTTGCCCGCCCTAGACGAAATCGACCGCCAACTCATCGCTGCCCTGCAGATCAACGCCCGCGAAAGCGTGGCCATGCTTGCCCGGCAGTTGGGTATCGCGCGCACGACGGTCACCTCGCGCCTGGCGCGGTTGGAGAAAACCCAGGTGATCACCGGTTACGGCGTGCGCTTGGGCCAGCGCGTGGTCGATGGCGGGTTGCAGGCGTACGTGGGCATCACCGTGCAACCACGCTCGGGCAAAGAGGTGCTGCGCAGGCTGAGTGCCATGGCTCAGGTGCAACAGTTGTGTGCAGTGAGCGGCGAGTTCGATTACGTGGCGTGGCTGCGTACGGATTCGCCGGAGCAGCTGGATCAGTTGCTGGATCAGATCGGCAGCGTCGATGGTGTGGAAAAAACCACTACATCAATCATCCTCAGTAACAAATTGGATCGCGGGCAACCAATCTGACTGACCGCTTCGTCATATTGACTAAAAACAATTCAATTCGACGACACATTGCGTCTTATTAACGAGCGCAACGCTCCCTAAACTGGCTGCCATCTTTTCCTATACTCAGTGGGTCACTTCCCGCCGAGTCGTCAGTAAGGTCAGCCATGAGCATTCCGTCCAGCACCCTCAGCAAGACCAATCGCCATCCGGCAGACGGCAAGAAACCCATCACTGTCTTCGGCCCGGATTTCCCGTTTGCCTTTGATGACTGGATCGAGCACCCCGCTGGCCTGGGCAGTATCCCCGCGGCCAACCATGGTGCTGAAGTGGCGATCGTCGGCGCCGGGATTGCTGGCCTGGTGGCCGCCTACGAGCTGATGAAGCTGGGCCTCAAACCGGTGGTGTATGAAGCCTCGAAGATGGGCGGGCGCTTGCGGTCCCAGGCCTTTGAAGGCGCCGAGGGCATCATCGCCGAGCTGGGCGGCATGCGCTTCCCGGTGTCGTCCACGGCGTTCTATCACTACGTGGACAAACTGGGCCTGGAAACCAAGCCCTTCCCCAACCCGCTGACCCCGGCGTCCGGCAGCACGGTGATCGACCTCGAAGGCCAGACCCACTACGCACAAAAACTCTCCGACTTGCCGGTGCTGTTCCAGGAAGTCGCCGACGCCTGGGCCGACGCGCTGGAGGCCGGTTCGCAGTTCGGCGATATCCAGCAAGCCATCCGCGACCGCGACGTACCGCGCCTCAAGGAGCTGTGGAATAAGCTGGTGCCCTTGTGGGATGACCGCACTTTCTACGACTTTGTCGCCACCTCCAAGGCCTTCGCCAAGCTCTCGTTCCTGCACCGTGAAGTGTTTGGCCAGGTGGGTTTCGGTACCGGCGGCTGGGACTCGGACTTCCCCAACTCGATGCTGGAAATCTTCCGCGTGGTGATGACCAACTGTGACGACCACCAGCATCTGGTGGTCGGCGGCGTAGCCCAGGTGCCCATGGGCATCTGGCGCCATGTGCCGGAGCGTTGCGCTCACTGGCCGGCGGGGACCAGCCTGAGCTCGTTGCACCGCGGTGCGCCACGCGCCGGGGTCAAGGCTATTGCCCACGCGGCCGATGGCCGTTTCGCCGTCACCGACAACTATGGCGACACCCGCGAATACGCCGCCGTGCTCACCACCTGCCAAAGCTGGCTGCTGACCACCCAGATCGAGTGCGACGAAACACTGTTCTCGCAAAAGATGTGGATGGCCCTGGACCGTACGCGCTACATGCAATCGTCGAAAACCTTCGTGATGGTCGACCGCCCGTTCTGGAAAGATAAAGACCCGGAAACCGGCCGCGACCTGATGAGCATGACCCTCACCGACCGCCTGACCCGTGGCACTTATCTGTTCGATAACGGCGACGACAAGCCGGGCGTGATCTGCCTGTCGTATTCGTGGATGAGCGACGCGCTGAAAATGCTCCCGCAGCCCATCGACAAACGCGTGAAGCTGGCCCTCGACGCGCTGAAAAAGATCTACCCGAAAGTCGACATCAAGGCACGCATCATCGGCGACCCGATCACCGTGTCGTGGGAAGCCGACCCGCACTTCCTCGGCGCCTTCAAGGGCGCGCTGCCTGGGCACTATCGCTACAACCAGCGTATGTATGCGCACTTTATGCAGAAGGACATGCCCGCCGAACAACGTGGGATTTTTATCGCCGGCGATGACGTGTCCTGGACCCCTGCGTGGGTGGAAGGCGCGGTGCAAACCTCGCTGAATGCGGTGTGGGGCATCATGACCCACTTCGGTGGCAGCACTCACCCCGAGAACCCGGGGCCGGGTGATGTATTTGACGAAATTGGCCCGATCGCCCTGGCCGATTAAGGAGTTACCCATGCGCGTCGCCTTGTACCAATGCCCGCCGCTGCCGCTGGATGTGGCCGGCAACCTCAAGCGTCTGCACCAACTGGCGCACGAGGCGTCAGGCTCCGCCGACGTGCTGGTGCTGCCGGAGATGTTCCTCAGCGGCTACAACATCGGCGCCGAGGCGGTGGGCGCCCTGGCCGAGGCGCAGGATGGGGAGTCGGCGCAGGCAATTGCCGAGCTGGCAAAAAGCGCCGGCCTGGCGATTCTGTATGGTTACCCGGAGCGCGCTGAAGACGGCCAGATCTACAACGCCGTGCAGTTGATTGACGCCCAGGGCCAGCCCCTGTGCAACTACCGCAAGACCCATCTGTTTGGGGACCTGGACCACTTGATGTTCAGTGCCGGGGGCGATGATTTCCCGCTGGTAGAACTCAATGGCTGGAAACTCGGATTGCTGATCTGCTACGACTTGGAGTTCCCGGAAAACACCCGGCGCCTGGCCTTGGCCGGTGCCGAGCTGATTCTGGTGCCTACGGCCAATATGGTGCCGTTCGACTTTGTCGCCGACTTGACCGTGCGTGCGCGGGCGTTTGAGAACCAGTGCTACGTCGCCTACGCCAATTATTGTGGCCACGAAGGCGAGATCCAGTACTGCGGGCAAAGCAGCATCGCCGCGCCGAACGGCCAGCGCATCGCCCAGGCCGGCCTGGATGAAGCCTTGATCGTCGGTACGCTGGAGCGCCAATCGATCCTCGATGCCCGCGCGGCCAACCACTACCTGGAAGACCGGCGCCCCGAGCTGTACGGGATGCTGCACAAGCCCTGATCCAGCCGGTTTGCTAACATGGCCGCTTCCTACGTTTCGGAAGTGCCCATGCCTGCGCCGGCCCACCCTCATCACCTTCATCTCACCCTGGCCAATGGCCTGCGAGTGTCTCTACGCCATGCGCCGCGGTTGAAACGCAGTGCAGCGGTGTTGCGCGTGGCTGCTGGCAGCCATGATGTACCGCTGGCCTGGCCGGGCCTGGCGCATTTTCTTGAGCATCTACTGTTTTTGCGCACCGAGCGCTTTCCTACGGGCGACGGGCTAATGGCCTACGTGCAACGCCACGGCGGCCAAGTGAATGCCAGCACCGGTGAGCGCACCACAGAGTTCTTCTTTGAGCTGCCCGTGCCGACGTTTACCGATGGGCTGGAGCGGCTGGCAGACATGCTGACCCATCCGCGCCTGACGCTGGAAGATCAACTGCGCGAGCGCGAAGTATTGCAGGCGGAGTTTGTCGCCTGGTCCCAGGATGCCAAGGCGCAACAGCACGTCGCCTTGTTGGAAGGGTTGGCGGCCGATCATCCACTGCGCGGTTTTCATGCCGGTAATCGCGACAGCTTGGCGGTGGAGCGTGAGGATTTTCAGCAAGCGTTGCAGGATTTCCATACGCGCTTTTATCAAAGCGGGCAGATGACCTTGAGCCTCACCGGTCCGCAGCCACTGGAAGCACTGGAAGCCCTGGCGCAGCACTTCAGCGAAGCACTGGCCTCAGGCCCTTACCGTCCACAAGCTGCCCCACCGCCCCTGATGCTTGCCCCTGCGCAGCGCTATCAACACAGCGCCAATAACCACCTGCACCAAGTCATCAGCTGTGAAGCACCCCGCAACGCATTGGAATTCCTTTGCACCTGGCTCAACAGCTCCGCGCCGGGCGGGCTGCTGGCAGCACTGAAAACGCAGAAGCTCGCCACTGCCGTGCAGGCAAACGTGCTGTATCACTTTGCCGGACAATCGCTGCTGGATATCGATTTTTCCCTCGACGCCCAAGGTGATTCGGCGACACAGATCGAAGCGTTGCTGCACGACTGGTTGAGCTTTTTCGCACATAGCGATTGGACTCCTCTGCGCGAAGAGTTCGCCTTGCTGCACGCTCGCCAGCAGCAGGTCCAGGGCGCTTTGGCCTTGGCTCGAAACGACACCGAAGACCTCTCCGAACAAGCTGTCATCGCCCTCAAGGCCACGCTGGATGCGCTGCAACTGCCACCCTCCCAGCACGCGTGGCAGCTGCCCTCGCCCAACCCGTTCCTGCGCCCACCCGCCAAGGAAGAACGCGCCGGCCTGATTCGCGGCCAAACCAGCGCCCATCGCGGTTTGCGCACGTTTGCCCAGGATCGCTCACGGGGCCGCCGGGAGCTGCCCGCGCTGACCTTCAGCCAGGCCTTGGCGGATGACACCGACGAAGGCGCGCTGTCCCTGCAATGGCGCTTTGATGCTGCCGCACCCGCCGGGCTGGACAGCCAATTGCAGCCGTTGCGCGAGCAGGCCCATCAGGCCGGGGTCGAATTGTCTTTCGAGGCAACCGGCAACGACCGCCTGGTGAAAATGCTCGGGCTGCAAGAACCCATGCCGATGGTGCTGGAAGCGCTGGCGCTCAGCTTGAATCAAGTGCACGCGGCGCCCCTCACCCAGACACCGATGATCGCCATCCGAGAACTGCTCAAGGCCTTGCCCACCTGCTGCGCCGGGGTTATTGCCGACTCCGGCGACACACCAGCAGCGTGGGCCACTGCACGCTGGCAAGGGCTGGGGGTCGGTTTCTCCCCTGCGATTGAAGCCGCGATCAAAACCGCCGCCGCACGTCTGCCTGGGCAACCCGCCAGCCTTCAGCCCGAATGCCCAAGCCTTGGCGGGCAACGTCTCTGGCACACGCTGAAGACAGGCTCCAGCGAAGCCGCCTTACTGCTGTTCTGCCCGACGCCGAGCCAATCCCTGGCGGATGAAGGCGCCTGGCGACTGCTCGGGCATGTGCTCCAAGGGCCGTTCTACCAACGCCTGCGCGTCGAGTTGCAATTGGGCTACGCGGTGTTCAGCGGCGTCCGACAAATCCACGGGCAAACCGGCCTGTTGCTTGGCGTGCAATCGCCTGATATCTCCCTGGAAGGGATCATCGATCACCTGCAAACCTTCCTGAAGCAACTGCCAGCGCTGATCGACGGCAGCGAAGAGTTGGGCAACCAGGCCCTCGCGCAACAGTTCGCAACACACGCCTTACCCATCGCCCAAGCCGCCGAGCTGCTGTGGCAGGCGCACCTGGCAGGCCATCCGTCGGATTACCTGGTGCAGCTGCAACAAGCTATCCAGGCCTGTACGCGGGATAAGGTGCAGCACGCAGCGCAACAGTTGAACGACGCCACAGGTGGCTGGCGCTGCCTCGCCAACGGCCCGCGCATCAACGATTCCTGGCAGGCGGCAGGCTGATCATTGCCGCCCCTGCAAAAGGCTTTTTCCATCAAGACAGCGCTAACTTGAAAAGAATTGCGTAACATTCCCACGCACACCTCTGAACATCTCCGACTGGAGGTGGACTATATGTATTACTTGGTAGTGAACGTCCCATCCCTTGGTAGGAGTAAGAATATGACCTGGTCCAAACCTGCTTACACTGATCTGCGCATTGGTTTCGAAGTCACCATGTACTTCGCCAGCCGTTAATCCGCTGGGTAATACAACGCCTCGGTTCGCCCGGGGCGTTTTTGTTTTGAGCTTTGCTTGATGGAGCGGCCATGTTTGTCCAGATTCTAGGTTCCGCCGCCGGCGGTGGTTTCCCGCAGTGGAACTGCAACTGCGTGAACTGCACGGGTTTTCGTGACGGCAGCCTGCGGGCGCAGGCACGTACGCAATCGTCCATCGCGATTTCCGACGACGGCGTGAATTGGGTGCTGTGCAATGCCTCGCCGGATATCCGCGCGCAACTCCAAGGCTTCGCACCGATGCAACCCGGGCGCGCCCTGCGTGACACTGGCATCAGCGCGATCATCCTGATGGACAGCCAGATCGACCACACCACCGGCCTGCTGAGCCTGCGCGAGGGCTGCCCGCACCAGGTGTGGTGCACCGACATGGTCCACGAGGACTTGAGCACCGGCTTCCCGCTGTTCACCATGCTCACCCACTGGAACGGTGGCCTGGCCTGGAACCGCATCGAGCTGGACGCCAGCTTCAGCATCCCGGCCTGCCCCAACCTGCGCTTCACCCCGCTGCCCCTGCGCAGCGCGGCGCCGCCCTACTCGCCACACCGCTTCGACCCGCACCCGGGCGACAACATCGGCCTGATCGTCGAAGACCTGCGCACCGGCGGCAAACTGTTCTACGCCCCCGGCCTGGGCAAGGTCGACGCGCCGTTGCTGGAGATCATGGCCGGCAGCGACTGCCTGCTGGTGGACGGCACGATGTGGGATGACGATGAAATGCAGCGCCGTGGCGTCGGCACCCGCACCGGCCGCGAAATGGGCCACCTGGCGCAGAACGGCCCCGGCGGCATGCTCGAAGTGCTGGAACAGTTGCCCGAGCAACGCAAGGTGCTTATCCACATCAACAACACCAACCCGATCCTCGATGAAGACTCTCCCGAGCGAGCGGAGCTGGTGCGGCGCAATGTCGAAGTAGCTTACGACGGCATGAGCATTGAACTGTAGGAGCTACCGACATGACTGACACGCCATTCACCACTGCCGAATTCGAAGCCGCGTTGCGCGCCAAGGGCGCCTTCTACCATATCCATCACCCATATCACGTGGCGATGTACGAAGGCCGCGCCAGCCGCGAGCAGATCCAGGGCTGGGTCGCCAACCGCTTCTACTATCAGGTGAACATCCCGCTGAAAGACGCCGCGATCCTGGCCAACTGCCCGGACCGCGAAATCCGCCGCGAGTGGATCCAGCGCCTGCTCGACCACGATGGCGCGCCCGGTGAAGACGGCGGCATCGAAGCCTGGCTGCGCCTGGGCCAGGCGGTCGGCCTCGACCCGGACCAACTGCGCTCCCAGGAACTGGTGCTGCCCGGCGTGCGTTTTGCGGTGGACGCCTACGTCAACTTCGCCCGTCGCGCCAGCTGGCAGGAAGCCGCCAGCAGTTCGCTGACCGAGCTGTTCGCGCCGCAGATCCACCAGTCGCGCCTCGACAGCTGGCCGCAGCATTACCCCTGGATCGACCCGGCCGGCTACGAATATTTCCGTACGCGCCTGGGCCAGGCTCGCCGCGATGTGGAACATGGGCTGGCAATCACGCTGCAGCACTACACCACCCGTGAGGGCCAGGAGCGCATGCTGGAAATCCTGCAGTTCAAACTCGACATCCTGTGGAGCATGCTGGATGCCATGAGCATGGCCTACGAACTCAAGCGCCCGCCGTATCACAGCGTGACCGACCAGCGGGTGTGGCATAAGGGGATCACCCTATGAGCTTTGATCGCAGCAGAACACCGACCTGGCGCCCGGGCTATCGCTACCAGTACGAGCCCGCGCAAAAAGGCCATGTGTTGCTCTACCCCGAGGGCATGATCAAGCTCAATGACAGCGCCGCGCTGATCGGCGGCTTGATCGACGGCGAGCGTGACGTGGCGGCCATCATCGCCGAGCTGGATAAGCAATTCCCAGGCGTGCCTGAGCTGGGTGATGACATCGAGCAATTCATGGAGGTCGCCCGTGCTGAGCACTGGATCACCCTTGCCTGAAAAGCCGGCCATTGGCCTGCCGCTGTGGCTGCTGGCCGAGCTGACCTACCGCTGCCCGTTGCAGTGCCCGTACTGCTCCAACCCGCTAGATTTTGCCGAGCAGGGCAAGGAGCTGAGTACCGAACAGTGGATCAAGGTATTTCGCGAAGCCCGCGAAATGGGTGCCGCGCAGTTGGGGTTTTCCGGCGGTGAGCCACTGGTGCGTCAGGACCTCGCGGCGCTGATCGCCGAGGCGCGTAAATTGGGCTTCTATACCAACCTGATCACCTCTGGCATCGGCCTGACCGAGCAGAAGATCAGCGACTTCAAGAAGGCCGGCCTGGACCATATCCAGATCAGCTTCCAAGCCAGCGACGAGCAGGTGAACAACCTGTTGGCCGGCTCGAAAAAAGCCTTCGCACAAAAGTTGGAAATGGCCCGCGCAGTTAAAGCCCATGGCTACCCGATGGTGCTGAACTTCGTCACCCATCGGCACAATATCGACAAGATCGACCGCATCATCGAGCTGTGCATCGCGTTGGAGGCAGACTTTGTCGAACTCGCCACCTGCCAGTTCTACGGCTGGGCGCAGCTCAATCGTGTGGGGTTGTTGCCGACCAAAGAACAGTTGGTACGTGCCGAACGCATCACCAACGAATACAGGGCCAAGCTCGAAGCCGAAGGCCACCCGTGCAAGCTGATATTCGTCACACCGGATTACTATGAGGAACGCCCAAAAGCCTGCATGAACGGCTGGGGCAGCATCTTTCTTACAGTGACACCGGATGGTACAGCCCTACCCTGCCACGGCGCCCGACAGATGCCGGTGCAATTTCCGAATGTGCGTGACCACAGCATGCAGCACATCTGGTACGACTCGTTCGGCTTCAACCGTTTTCGCGGCTACGACTGGATGCCCGAGCCGTGCCGTTCCTGCGACGAAAAAGAAAAGGACTTCGGCGGCTGCCGCTGCCAGGCCTTCATGCTCACGGGGGATGCGAGCAATGCCGACCCGGTGTGCAGCAAGTCCGAGCAGCACGGCATCATTCTTCAAGCACGGGAAGAAGCCGAGCACGCCACCCAGACCATCGAACAACTGGCCTTTCGCAATGAGCGCAACTCACGGCTCATCGCAAAAGGCTGAAGGGCATACGCTGAACAAGGTCTGAAATGTGAGAGGGGGCTTGCCCCCTCCCACATTGACGGCCTCAGCGCTTGGCGATGATGTACACCGCATGGATGATGCCGGGGAAATAACCGCACAGGGTCAGCAGAATATTCAGCCAGAACGCGCCGGCAAAACCCACTTGCAGGAACACACCCAGTGGCGGCAGCAAAATGGCGATGATGATACGAATGATATCCATGGGTCAGCTCCAAAAAATCGGCTCGTGTGAGCCGTGTAGCTAATCGACCTTGGCCGTTCGTGAGGGTTCAGTGGAATCTGGCACTGGGCCATCCTCAGGCGAGAATCTCCAAGCCGTGCTTTTGCACGATGCTCAGCAACTTGAGGGCCATGCCGCTGGGTTGTTTTTCACCGGACTCCCATTTCTTCACCGTGGAGGCGCTGGTGTTCAGGTAACGGGCAAATACAGGCTGGCTGACATGACTGTTTTCGCGCAGTTGCTTGATCTGTTCGGCCGGAATCTGCTCCGGGACGGCAGATAAGCATGCTTCGTCGTATTCACGGAGGGTGGTTTTGTTGATGGCGCCAATTGAATAAAGTGCTAAGGCGGATTGATGAATGGACTCAAACGCCTCACTTTTATATTTCTTAGTCATGATCTATCTCCACAAACTCCCTGAGATCCAACATCTGCTGAATCTGTGCTTCGTTGAAATGTTCATAAGTCTTAGCCAGCGACCGGAACCAAGTGAGCTCGCTATGACTGATACTGCTTTGATCCTTCTTGGCAAACAAAAGCTGATAAACCCAAAAATGCCTGCCCTTGGCCAAGACAATAGCGCGATGACGATTTTGATTCAGACGCTTCTTCCAAACCCCGCCGCCCAAACTGTCAGCTTGTCCTCTCAGCATTTCGCTAAATGCCTCGCTCAACTCCGAATCACAAATCCAAGCCTTACTGGCCGCATGAGCAAAATTGCGGGTTTTGAACAACCTTAACCTCATGGATATCCCTTCCCATAAAACATACCACCCAGTGGTACAGATTAGAAATGGCGCGCAAAAAAGTTCTTCACACCCTTTCGGCAGTCCTTGCCGACGCTCGCTAAAAAGCCATTGTTTTCACAGACGATCAATCAACCTTTTCAATCCAAAAATTACACGGACAAAAAAACGCCCCCAGCCAAAAGAATCAGGCTGGAGGCGCCGCGTATGCCGCGAGACGGTTCAGGAATTCGGGGTTAAACGGCGATGCCCTTGCGGCATTGCAGTTGGGCGGTGCGCACGCGGGAGAAGGCGCGAGCCAGGCGTAAAAGCATTTCGTCGATGTTGCTTTTGCTGACCGTCAGGGCCGGGGTGAAGCGCAGGCAGTCTGGTTGCGGGGCGTTGAGGATCAGGCCTTCGAGAAGCGCAGCTTTTACCACCGCATCTGCAGAATCATCCGACAACGTGAGGCCCCACATCAGGCCGTTGCCACGCAGTTGGCCGTGGTCGTAGCGGTAGGCCAGGCGGGCGAGGCCTTCGCCCAGGTAAAGGCCGGACTCACGTACCTGGTCAAGGAAGCCGTGTTCCAGCACCGTGTCGAGCACCGCCAAGCCGGCCGAGGCCATCAGCGCGTTGCCATGGTGAGTACCTTCCAGGTCGCCGACTTCAAAGCAGCAGGCTTTGCCCCGCGCCAGCAGCGCTGCCAGCGGCACGCCGCCGCCCAGGCCTTTGCCGAGGGTGAGGATGTCGGCCCGCACGCCGTACTGTTGTTCGGCAAGCAGCGTGCCGCAGCGGCCCAGGCCGGTTTGTACTTCATCGAGGATCAGCAGGATCCCCAGCTCGCGACACAACCGCTCGACTCCCTTGAGGTAATGCTCGGTCGCGGCGATCACGCCGGCTTCGCTCTGGATCGGTTCCAGCAGGATGGCGACCGTCTGTGCATCGACGGCCGCGTGCAGGGCCGGCAGGTCGTTGAAGGGCACATGGCTGAAGCCTGGCAGTTGCGGCTCAAAGCGCGTACTCGCCGAGGCGGCCATGGCGGCGAAACTGCGCCCGTGGCAGCCACTGCTGGCGCTGATGATGCGGTAGGCACCGCCGCGATGCCGTTGGCCCCATTTGCGCGCCAGCTTGATCGCCGCCTCGCAGGCTTCGGCGCCGCTGTTGAGCAGGTAGGCCTGGTCGCTGCCGGTGCGATGGCACAGACGTTCGACAAGGTTGAGTTGGCTGCGGTTATGCAGGCCCACGCCGGGGTTGATCAGTGCCTGCGTCTGGGCACCCAGGGCATTGATCAGCACCTGCGGGCTGTGGCCGAGGCTATTGGCGGCGTTGCCCTGGCTGAAATCCAGGTAGGCGCGGTCGTCGCTGTCCCACAGCCATGAGCCCTGGCCGCGCACGAAGACCTGGGCAGGCTTGGCCACGGTTGGCATCAGGGATTCGCTGGAGGGATCACCCTGGGGCGTCTCCAGGATCAGATCGTCAAGGCTCGGCGCCGGCCGACGGAACAGGTTCACAGGCGACCCCCGATGGCAAGCGGACCTTGGTAGGCCCCCACCGCACACAGTGCCTTGAGGTTTTTTGCCTTGCCTATGTAAATCCTATCAACATAAACGCTGTTCATTGCCCGATCCGGCCCTGTAAGCCCTGCGAATAGGCGCTAGACTAGGCGTCTCGGGGGCCAACGGCCATTTCGATTTTCCAGCTTTTTCGATAAGTAAGCCTTATGGATTTCAAGCAACTGCGTTATTTCGTCGCGGTGTATGAAGAGGGTCACGTAGGCCGTGCGGCGGAGCGCCTTTCGATCTCCCAACCGGCCTTGTCGCAGCAGATCCGCCAGCTGGAGCAGAACCTGGATGTCAGCCTGTTCGAGCGCAGCAGTAAACGCCTGTTGCCGACCCTGGCCGCCCACACGCTGTACAACCACGCTTTGCCGCTGATCGATGGCATGCAGCAGGCCGTCGAAGCCCTGCGTAACTTCAAGGGCCAGGCCATGCGCACCTTGGCCATTGGCGTGCTGCAAACCGTGCACACCAGCCTGGTGCCGCAAATGCTTGAGCGCGTGCGCAAGGCGCAGCCGCACCTGGTGGTGCAGATCTACGAATTGACCGGATTGGAAATTGAACGGCGGCTGCTCAATGGCTCGCTGGACATCGGCATCAGCTACCTGCCGCCACGCCAGCCGGGGCTAACTGGCGTGCTGCTATATGAAGATGAGTTGAAGGTAGTCATCCCCGAGGACCATCCCCTGCGGGAATTCAAGAAAGTCTCGCTGAAACAGGCGGCCGAGTTGCCGATGTTGCTGCTGGGGGAAGAGTTTCAGGTGCGCCAGATCTGGCAGGGCCAGTTGTCCAACCTCGGCCGCCGACCACAAGTGCAGGCCGAACTGAACACCATGGTGGGGATTCTCGACAGCCTGCCCCACACCAAACTCGCCACCGTGCTACCGGGGCGCTCCCAGGACGAACACAACAGCAAGGCGTTGCTGTGGAAACCCTTGAGTGAACCCAGGGTGCCGCTGAAAGTGGGGTTGGTGTGCCGCGACGTGCAGCGCCAGCAGGCAACGGTGGCGCTGTTGCGCACCTTGCTCGAAGACGTGATGAATGCACCGCAGGCAAGCGCCTGACTTTTTCGCGGGCAAAAGAAAACCCCGCCGAAGCGGGGCTTTGCAGACTGTTTCCCTGACATCCATTTCACTCCGCCATCCTGGCAGAATCCTACGTGTCCGTGTTGTTGCTTTGCGCTTCCTGCGCGACGTCCATGTGAAGTAGATTATCCGTGGATCCAATTTGGCGATAGAGGACGAATAGCAGCACGTCATGTAAGAGAATGCTTACACGACCTCCAAGCCCTTAGAACAGTGCTTCATCCAGCAAAAACAGCGATTCGCTACCGGCTTTTACCGACGCACTCAGCGAATGAATACGCGGCAGCAGGCGCGCAAAGTAGAACCGCGCGGTGCCCAGCTTGCTGGCGTAGAAGTCTTCCTCAGCCTCTTTGCCCAACGCAGCCTTGGCCATGCGCGCCCACATATAGGCGTAGGCCATGTAGCCAAAGGCGTGCAGGTACTCCACCGACGCCGCGCCGATTTCATTCGGGTTGGTCTTGGCGCGATCCAGCACCCAGGCGGTCAATTCGTCCAGGTTATCCACTGCCGCGCCGAGCGGCCGGGTGAATTCGGCCAACTCAGCACCCGCCGAGGCGATGAACTGGCGGATCTCGTCGGCGAACAGCGTGTAGAACGCGCCGCCGCTGCCGACAATCTTGCGCCCCATCAAATCCAGTGCCTGGATGCCGTTGGTGCCTTCGTAGATCTGCGTGATGCGCACATCACGCACCAGTTGCTCCTGGCCCCACTCGCGGATGTAGCCGTGGCCGCCAAACACTTGCTGGCCGAGCACGGTGGTTTCCAGCCCGAGGTCGCTGAGGAAGGCCTTGGCCACCGGCGTCAGCAACGCCACCAGGTTATCGGCGCGCTCGCGGGCCGCCGGGTCTTCGCTGAACTTGGCGATGTCCAGTTGCGTCGCCACGTAGGTGGAGAACGCGCGGCCGCCTTCGTTGGCGGCTTTCATAGTCAGCAGCATGCGGCGCACGTCGGGGTGCACGATGATCGGGTCGGCGACTTTGTCCTTGGACTGGGCCCCGGTCGGCGCACGGCTTTGCAGGCGGTCGCGGGCGTATTCAATGGCGTTCTGGTAAGAGCGCTCGCCGGACGCCAGGCCCTGGATACCCACCCCCAGACGCTCGTAGTTCATCATGGTAAACATCGCCGCCAGACCCCGGTTGGGCTCGCCCACCAGATAACCCACGGCGGCGTCGAAGTTCATCACGCAGGTGGCGGAGGCCTGGATACCCATCTTGTGTTCGATGGAGCCACAGCTCACCAGGTTACGCGCGCCAAGGCTGCCGTCGGCATTGACCATGAACTTCGGCACCAGGAACAGCGAGATGCCCTTCGGCCCCGCCGGTGCGTCCGGCAGCTTGGCCAGCACCAGGTGAATGATGTTTTCGGTGAGGTCGTGTTCGCCACCGGTGATGAAGATTTTGGTGCCGCTGATGGTGTAGGACCCATCAGCCTGAGGCTCGGCCTTGGTGCGGATAATCCCCAGGTCGGTGCCGGCATGCGCCTCGGTCAGGCACATGGAACCTGCCCACTCGCCGGAATACATCTTCGGCAGGTAGGTGGCTTTCAACTCTTCGCTGGCGTGGGTGTTGATCGACACGCAGGCGCCGGAGGTCAACATCGGGTACAGGCCAAACGCCAGGCTCGACGAGTTGATCATCTCTTCAACCTGGGCCGACACCGCCTTGGGCATGCCCATGCCGCCGAAAATCGGGTCCCCGCCTACACCCACCCAGCCGCCTTCGGCGTAGGTTTTGTAGGCTTGTGGATAACCATCCGGCGTGAACACCGCCGTGTTGTCCCAACGGCAACCTTGCTCATCGCCGCCACGGCTCAGTGGGGCGATGGATTTGGCAGTGACTTTGCCGGCTTCTTCGAGGATTGCCTCTACAGTTTCGGCGTCAACGGTGTCTGCCAACGCCGGCAATTGGGCCCAAGTGGTGGCGACCTCAAAAACTTCGTTGAGGACGAAGCGCATATCACGCAGCGGCGCTTTGTAATCAGCCATGGCAAACCTCGTGAGAACGTGAAAAGTAAGTCGGTAGGATCGGTTTTACAGGCTTCGAGTGTACCCGAACAACTTTTCAGACACATAGGGTCCGTTCGTGACCAACAAGTATTTATAAGTCACACACAGATCCAATGTGGCAGCGGGCTTGCTCGCGAAGGCGTCGTGTCAGTCCCAAATCCGATGACTGACACTACGCCTTCGCGAGCAAGCCCGCTCCCACTCTGAAACAGTGGAGAGTCAACTGCTACAGGGCAAACAACTGAGCAGGCAGGCTCATCAAGCATTCGCTGCCCGCTTCGACGCTGGCACGATGGGTTGCCGTACGCGGCAGCAGGCGCTTGAAGTAGAACTCGCAGGTGGCCAGCTTGGCCTTGGCAAACTCGGCATCGTCATGACTTTGCGCCGCAATGGCCATGCGCAGCCACAGGTAGGCGAGGATGACGTAGCCGCTGTACATCAGGTAATCCACGGCGGCGGCGCCTACTTCGTCAGGGTTTTTCATCGCGGCCATGCCGACCTTGGTCGTCAGTTCGCCCCACTCCTGGTTCAGCGTGTTGAGCTGTGCCACATAACCCTTGAGCTGTGCATGCTCGGCATTCGCCGCGCAGAACTTATGCACAATCTTGGTAAACCCGCGCAGCAATTTGCCCTGGCTGCCGAGCACCTTACGCCCCAACAGGTCGAGGGCCTGGATGCCGTTGGTGCCTTCGTAGATCGGCGCAATCCGCGCGTCACGCGCCAGTTGCTCCATGCCCCATTCACGAATGTAGCCATGCCCGCCGAATACCTGCATGCCGTGGTTGGTCACCTCCAGGCCGGTGTCGGTCATAAAGGCTTTGCAGATCGGCGTCAGGAACGCCAACAGGTCTTCGGCCTCCTGGCGCTGGCCGGCGTCGCTGCTCAGGTGCGCGGTGTCGAGCAGTTGCGCGGTGAAGTAGGTCAGCGCGCGGTTGCCTTCGTTGAAGGCTTTCATGGTCAGCAACATGCGCCGCACGTCGGGGTGCACGATGATCGGGTCGGCAGCTTTTTCGGGGGCCTTGGCGCCGGTGAGCGAACGCATCTGCAAGCGATCGTTGGCGTATTTGATCGCGCCCTGGAAGCTCGCCTCGCCATTGCACAGGCCCTGCATGCCCGTGCCCAGGCGCGCGTGGTTCATCATGGTGAACATGCAGTTGAGGCCTTTGTTCGCCTCGCCAATCAAAAAGCCCTGGGCGCCGTCGAAGTTGAGCACACAGGTGGCCGAGCCCTTGATGCCCATCTTGTGTTCGATGGAGCCGCAGTGCACCGCGTTGCGCTCGCCCGAGTCGGCATGGAACTTGGGCACGATAAACAATGAGATGCCTTTGGTGCCCGCCGGCGCATCCGGCAGCTTGGCCAGCACCAGGTGGATGATATTGGCGCTCATGTCGTGCTCGCCGGCCGAGATGAAGATCTTGCTGCCGGTGACCGCGTAGCTGCCGTCGGCCTGGGGCACGGCGCGGGTCTTGATCAGGCCAAGGTCGGTGCCGCAGTGGGCTTCGGTGAGGCACATGGTGCCAGTCCACTCGCCGGCGGTGAGTTTGCTCAAATAAGTGGCTTTCTGCTCCGCGGTGCCGTGGGCGTGGATCGCCGACATCGCGCCGTGGGTCAAGCCTGGGTACATGCCCCAGGAAGTGTTGCTGGAGCCGATCATCTCGCTGAGCACCAGGCCCAGGGAGTGCGGCAGGCCCTGGCCGCCGTAGGCCGGGTCCGCCGCCACGCCGTGCCAGCCGCCTTCCACGTACTGGGCGAAGGCTTCCTTGAAACCCTTGGGCGTGGTGACGACACCACTGTCGAAATGGCAGCCCTCTTCGTCGCCACTATGGTTGAGCGGCGAGAGCACGTTTTCGCAGAATTTGGCGCCTTCTTCGAGGATCGCCGCCACCATGTCCGGGCTGGCGTCCGTTGCGCCCAGGGCCGCGTAGTGGCCGTGGAAATCAAACACGTTGTCGATCAGAAAGCGCATGTCGCGCAGGGGAGCTTTGTATTCAGGCATGACAGTTTCTCCGGCAGCAGATGGTTTCAACCTACTGCCGGCGGCCGCCGTGGACAATCACTGTAGAACCGCTGAATACACCACCATCACTCAACCGGCAGCGCTTTCCATGCGCACCGCGCCACGCCGGGTTTGCCCGGCCGCGACCACACAGTTGCGCCCCGCGCCCTTGGCGGCGTACAGCGCCTGGTCGGCGGTCTTGAGCACTTCTTCGGGGGTGCGCTGCTCGACCTGGCGCTCGGCCACGCCAATGCTGATGGTCACCGAAACACTCGACGCCCCGCTGCCGGCGCGGCGCTGACGGCCTTGCTGATCGTCCTGCGGGCGGTCCGAGTTGCGCAGCTTGATGTCGTAATCGGCGATGATCTCGCGGATTTCCTCCAGGTGCGGCATGCACTCTTCCAGGGTCTTGCCGGCGAACACCACGGCGAATTCCTCACCGCCATAACGGTAGGCACGCCCGCCGCCGTTGACCTTCGACAACTTGCTCGCCACCAGGCGCAGCACCTGGTCACCGACGTCGTGGCCATGGGTATCGTTGAAGCGCTTGAAGTGGTCGACGTCGCTCATGGCCAGCACATAGTTGCGCCCCAGCCGCTGCATGCGCTCGTTCAGGGCGCGGCGCCCCGGGAGGCCGGTCAGTTCATCACGGAAGGCCATTTGATAGGCCTCGTGGGCCACGCCGGCGGCGATCATCAGCATCACCTGGCTGCACATGATGTTCAGCGTAAAGGGCAGGATGAAGGTTTGCGGCAACATCCAGAACAGCCCCAACAGCCCCACCAGTTGCGCCGCATGCAGCGGGCGCGGCTGGTACCAGTATTGGGCGGCCAGGGTCAGGAAGCCGATCAGGAACATGGGATACGACAGCTGGATCAGGCTCATCCAGGTGCCATGCAGCGCCGGCCAGCGGATCTCCGCCAGCCAGTTCAACACCGCCACCGGGTAACTTTGCTCCAGCGCCAACGCCACACTGCCTACCGCCAGCAATACCGCGCCGCGTGCGACAAAGTCGCGGAACAGGTGGGTTTTCTCCTGCCACAGCGCGTAGATGCTGAACAGCAGCGGCAGCAACAGGCAACACAGGTGAAACACCACGGCGGCATCTTCGCGTACACGACCATTGTCGCGATAGAAGTCGGTCTGGGTATCGAGCAGGAAGTAGGCGATGTACACCGTGATCATCAGGAACAGCTCACGCTGGCGCCGATACACCGCGCAATACGAACCGCCGAGCAACAGCACCAGGGTCGGCAACACATTGAACAGCGAGGTGAAGAAGACGTTGAGATCCTTGACGTAGGCAGCCGAAAGCCCGGCCAGCAGGAGCAGCAACGAAGGGAGAAAATGACTGAAACGTACAGCGGACACGCGTGACAAGGGTAAAACTCCGACCCGCAAAAAATAGTGGCACTGTGCCTTTATGCGAACAGTTAAGCACAACCTGCCCGTCATGTATCACATTGCCATCACTGTAACGGCAGCCGGCGGCAATCCCTGAGCGCTGTACTGTGGTTTTTTATCGCACATAAAAAAACCGCCGCGTCCCGAGGGGCGCGGCGGTTTTCAACAGAACCGGCTGTGGCTTAGTAGCCCAGGTCGAAGTTCTCTTCTTTCATGTCCATCAGGTTGTTGGCGCCCGACAGCATGGTGGCCACGTGGGTACGGGTACGTGGCAGGATGCGCTGGAAGTAGAAGCGCGCGGTTTGCAGCTTGGCAGTGTAGAAGGCTTCTTCGGTGGTGCCGGCTGCCAGTTTCTCGGCGGCCAGGCGTGCCATGTCAGCCCAGAAGTAAGCCAGGCAGGCGTAACCGGAGTACATCAGGTAATCCACCGAGGCGGCACCGACTTCTTCACGGTCTTTCATCGCGGCCATGCCGACCTTCATGGTCAACTCGCCCCACTCTTTGTTCAGCGCAGCCAGCGGCGTCACGAACTCCTGGACCGCCTCGACACCTTCGTTGGCCTGGCAGAACTTGTGCACGATCTTGGTGAAGCCCTTGAGCGCTTCGCCTTGGGTCATCAGCACTTTGCGGCCGAGCAGGTCGAGTGCCTGGATACCGGTGGTGCCTTCGTACAGCATCGAGATGCGGCTGTCGCGAACGTTCTGCTCCATGCCCCACTCGGCGATGAAGCCATGGCCGCCGTAGATCTGCACGCCGTGGTTGGCCGATTCAAAACCGACTTCGGTCATGAACGCCTTGGCGATCGGGGTCATGAAGGCCAGCAAGCCGTCGGCCTGTTTCTTGGCTTCGTCGTCGGTGCCGTACTTGACGATGTCCACTTGCTTGGCGGTGAAGTACACCATCGCACGGTTGCCTTCGGCGAAGGCTTTCATGGTCAGCAGCATGCGGCGCACGTCGGGGTGCACGATGATCGGGTCAGCGGCTTTGTCCGGGGCTTTCGGGCCGGTCAGGGAGCGCATTTGCAGGCGATCACGCGCATATTTCAGGCCGCCCTGGAAGCCGATCTCGGCGTGGGACAGGCCTTGCAGCGCGGTGCCCAGGCGAGCGGTGTTCATAAAGGTGAACATGCAGTTCAGGCCTTTGTTCGCCGGGCCGATCAGGAAGCCGGTGGCCGCGTCGAAGTTCATCACGCAGGTGGCGTTGCCGTGGATACCCATCTTGTGCTCGAGGGAACCGCAGCTCACTGCGTTGCGCTCACCAATCGAGCCGTCTGCGTTCGGCAGGAACTTGGGCACGATAAACAGCGAGATGCCTTTGGTGCCGGCCGGTGCGTCCGGCAGGCGCGCCAGTACGATATGGACGATGTTGTCGGCCATGTCGTGTTCACCGGCCGAGATGAAGATCTTGGTGCCGGAGACTTTGTAGGAACCGTCGGCCTGAGGCTCGGCCTTGGTCCGCAGCATGCCCAGATCGGTGCCGCAATGCGGCTCGGTGAGGCACATGGTGCCGGTCCACTCGCCCGACACCAGCTTGGTCAGGTAGGCGTTCTGCTGTTCAGGAGTACCGTGCTCGGAGATGGTGTTCATCGCACCGTGGGACAGGCCCGGGTACATGCCCCACGACCAGTTGGCGGCGCCAACCATTTCGCTTACCGCCAGGCCCAGGGACTCCGGCAGGCCTTGGCCGCCGTGTTCCACGTCGTGGGCCAGGCTTGGCCAGCCACCTTCGACGAATTGTTTGTAGGCTTCTTTGAAACCAGTAGGGGTCTTAACGCCTGACTCGCTCCAGGTACACCCTTCGATGTCGCCCACGCGGTTCAACGGTGCCAGCACTTGCTCACAGAACTTGGCGCCTTCTTCAAGGATGGCGTCAACCATGTCCGGAGTAGCGTCCTGGCAAGCCGGCAGGCTCTGATAGTGCGCTTCATAGCCGAGCAGTTCGTCACGAACGAAGCGAATATCACGCAAGGGGGCCTTGTAGTCAGGCATAGCGATAAACCTCTGCTGATGTATCTGGAATGAACAACCGCGTGGATTTGTTGTTGCGGTCAAACAGGTGTTTGAAACATACGTTTACGACCTGGGGATGTCAAGCGTCGGTCGGATGCCGTTTGTCATGACACACGTCATCCTCAGGCACGACAAAGCCTGCGACGGGTTGCCACATCAAATGAGTGTAGAGATGGATCAGGATAAAACAGGGCAAATGTGGGAGCGGGCTTGCTCGCGAACGCGGTGGGTCAGCCAACACTTGAGTTGACTGACCCACCGCGTTCGCGAGCAAGCCCGCTCCCACAGGAGAGCCGGGGTAAATAGAGAGAGGGGTTAAGCGTAGGTATCGATCAACGTACCGAGCATTTCATCCGAAGCCTTGGCGACTTTCACGCCCAGCTCGACCTGAAACTTGCCCTCGGCCAGTTCCACCATATTGCTCGCAGAGTTGGTCGGCTGACCACGGTTGACCGCCTGCAAGCGATCATTCTGGGCGTCGGAAGGTTGGCTGGTGGCGGCACTGGCGATTTTGCCGGCGGCCTGGTCGACACGGCTTTGCCCGGACTGAATGGTATTCAGGCCCGAATAAAACGCGCTGCTTCCAGAGATTTCCATGGCTAAGCCTGCCTTTAGAGAATCGTGAACGCTGATTGAAGCAGAGATACTCGCAAAACACCCGTCAAAAACACTAATGGCATAATGCCTTAGCGATAGCCAAAATCAGTCAAGCAGGTCCAGTTGCAGGTATTGCGCCACAGCCTCGGCCCCGGCGTGCTTGAGTTTCGGTACCCGACCCAGGCACGGAGCAGGCAAGCGCTCGGCCAGGGTGGCGAGGTTTTCTTCCAGGCGCGAGGTCTTCGGGTCGATGATATTCGCCACCCAGCCCGCCAGCGGCAGACCGTCCCGGGCGATGGCTTCGGCGGTGAGCAAGGCATGGCTGATACAGCCCAGGCGCACGCCGACCACCAGGATCACCGGCAGTTGCAGCGCCATGGCCAGGTCCGAGAGGTTGGCCTGGTCGGCCAAGGGCACGCGCCAGCCGCCCGCGCCTTCGATCAAGGTGAAATCGGCTTGCCGCGCGAGGATCTGCTGCATCGGCTTGAGCAACGACTGCACCGTCAACGCCACACCGGCCTCCCGCGCCGCCAGATGGGGGGCGATGGCCGGCTCGAACGCCACCGGGTTGACCTCGGCATAGGTCAGCGGCAATGAGCATTCGGCCAACAACGCCAGGGCATCCGCGTTGCGCAACCCCTTGGGCGTTACCTGGCAGCCGGAGGCCACAGGCTTGCCGGCGGCGGTGCTTTTGCCGGCGTGGCGCGCGGCATGCAGCAGGCCGGCGGCGATGGTGGTCTTGCCCACATCGGTGTCGGTGCCGGTGATGAAATAGGCGGCGCTCATAGAGGTTTCTCCAGTACGGCATACACCACTTGATACGTGGCGGGCAGGCCCTGGGCCTGACGGAACTGCTCGTAAGCGTGTACCAGTGCAACAATCCGCGCGCGCCCCGTCAAGCCTCCCGGGCGACCGGGGTTGAGGTTATGCGCACCCAATGCCTTCAATTCGTGGGTCAGGCTGCGCACATCCGGGTAATGCAGCACGTGGGGCTGGCGCTCCAGGCTCACCACGCGCAGGCCGCTGGCGGCACACAGCTGTTGATACGCCTCGAAGGTGCGGAAGCGGTTGACATGCACCAGGCCATCTACCGCGCGCCAGCTTTCGCGCAGCTCATCCAGGGTGCCCACGCACAGGCTCGCAAACGCCAATATCCCGCCCGGCTGCAGCACGCGATAGGCCTCACTGAGCACCGCGTCGAAATTCGCGCACCACTGCACCGCCAGGCTGGAGAAGATCAGCCCGCAACTCGCATCGGCAAGCGGCAGGCGCTCGGCATCGCCCGCAATGAAATAGTCGGCGCCGCCCAATGGCCGCGCGTGGTTGAGCATGCCCTCGGCAATATCCAGCGCCACACCCTGGCTGGCCGGCAGCGACTCGCCCAGCGCACGGCTGAAATAGCCGGTGCCGCAGCCCATATCCAGCCAGCGTTGGGGCGCGGTTGCTGACGGCAGGCGCGACAGCAGTGCATGCCCCACCGCCCGCTGCAACTCGGCGACGCTGTCGTAGCTGGCCGCCGCACGGGAAAAGGACGCCGCCACCTGGCGCTTGTCCGGCAAGCCGCCTGGCAGGGCTGGATGGGATAAATCAGTCATCGACACACTCATGCAAAAAAGCCTGGATGGCCCCCGCCACACCGTGGGGGTCTTCCAGAAGAAACGCGTGGCCGGCCTGTTCAATCAGGCCGATTTCGACATCGGGCAGCAAACTCAGCAGATCGCTCGCCGCCTCCGCTGGCACCAGCCCGTCCATCCCGGCGAACAGATGCAACTGCGGGCCACGATAAGCCAGCAAGGCGTCGCGGGTATCCAGCTGGGCGAGCAATTCAAGGCCGCTCATCAACAGGCTGGAAGGCGTATTCGGCGCCCCGCTGACCAACAGCCGCGCCAACCCACGTGGGTCCTCTGCGCCCTTGGCACAGAGCAGGCCGAAGCGTTTGAGGGTGACTTGGGAATCGGCATGGCAACCGGCCAGAAACGCATCGAAGGTCTCGGCGGGCATCGCGCTGGGCCAGCCGTCGTGGGCGACAAAACACGGGTTGCTGGCCAGGGTCAGCAGGCCGCAGCAGCGTTCGCCGCGCCGCGCCGCGAGCTCGGAAGCGAGCATGCCGCCCAGGGACCAGCCGCCCAGCCAGGCGTTGTCGGGCAGCGTGGCGTCGAGTTCGTCGAGCCATTCATTCAGATCGCTGGAAGCCAGCACCGGCAAGGGTTCGATCTGCACCTGCAGGTGCGCGTCGAGGCCCTGCAGGGCGGCGGCCAAAGGCTCCAGGGGCGAGACGCCGAGGCCCCAGCCGGGCAGTAAGATCAGTCGATCACGCATGGTCGGGCTCCAGGCGGAAACAGTCTTCCAATGCGTTTAACAATAGCTGCACCTGCGCCGCGCTGTGGGCCGCCGTCAACGTCACGCGCAAACGCGCGCTGCCGGCCGGCACGGTGGGCGGGCGAATTGCAGTGACCATCAGGCCCCGCTCGCGCAGCCGCTGCGACAGGCGTACCGCTTTGGCGCTGTCGCCAATCAGGATCGGCTGGATCGGCGTAAAGCTGTCCATCAGGTCCAGGCCAAGCTGCTCGGCGCCCTGGCGGAACTGGCGGATCAGGCCGTTGAGGTGCTCGCGCCGCCAATGTTCGGTGCGTAACAACTCCAGGCTTTTCAGGGTGGCGCAGGCCAGCGCCGGCGGTTGGCTGGTGGTGTAGATGTAGGGCCGGGCGAACTGGATCAGGCTTTCAATCAGCTCTTCGCTGCCGGCCACAAACGCGCCGGCGGTGCCGAAGGCTTTGCCCAGGGTACCGACCAGCACCGGCACGTCGTCCTGGCTCAAGCCGAAATGCTCGACGATCCCACCGCCATTCGCGCCCAACGGGCCGAAGCCGTGGGCGTCGTCGACCATCAGCCAGGCGCCTTTGGCCTTGGCTTCGCGGGCCAGCGCGGGCAGGTCTGCGAGGTCGCCGTCCATGCTGAACACGCCATCGGTGACCACCAGGGTATTGCCGGTGGCTTTCTCCAGGCGCTTGGCCAGGCTGGCGGGGTCGTTGTGCAGGTAACGATTGAAGCGGGCGCCGGAGAGCAAGCCTGCATCCAGCAACGACGCATGGTTGAGGCGATCCTCCAGTACCGTGTCGCCCTGCCCCACCAGCGCGGTGACCGCGCCAAGGTTGGCCATGTAGCCGGTGGTAAACAGCAGCGCGCGCGGGCGACCGGTAAGGTCGGCCAGGGCTTCTTCCAACTCATGGTGCGGCGTGGCATGCCCGACCACCAAGTGCGAAGCGCCACCGCCCACGCCCCAACGGGCCGCACCGGCGCGCCAGGCTTCGATCACTTGCGGGTGGTTGGCCAGGCCCAGGTAGTCGTTGTTGCAGAAGGCGAGCAAGGGTTGGCCATCGACCACCACTTCCGGGCCCTGGGGACTCTGCAGCAAGGGGCGTTGGCGATAAAGGTGTTCGGCACGGCGGGCAGCGAGGCGCGCGGCGAGATCGAAAGACATGCAGGCCTCGATTAAACAGGTTCAACTCGGTCAAAAAATGTGGGAGCGGCTTGCCCCCTCCCACATTTGCAGTGCATTTCAATCAGACGACGGCGTTATAGAACTGCTCGCTGCTCTTCTGCTCCACCAGCGCCTGTTCGATCGCCGCCTGGTGCACTTCGTCGGCGTGTTCTTCGCGAGCTTCCGGCAGGATGCCCAGGCGCGAGAACAGTTGCATGTCCTTGTCGGCCTGCGGGTTGGCGGTAGTCAGCAGTTTGTCGCCGTAGAAAATCGAGTTGGCGCCGGCGAAAAACGCCAGGGCCTGCATCTGCTCGTTCATGGCTTCACGGCCGGCCGACAGGCGCACATGGGATTGCGGCATCAGGATGCGCGCCACCGCCAGCATGCGGATGAAGTCGAACGGGTCGATATCTTCGGCGTTTTCCAGCGGAGTACCGGCCACCTTCACCAGCATGTTGATCGGCACCGACTCCGGATGCTCCGGCAGGTTGGCCAGTTGGATCAGCAGGTTGGCGCGGTCGTCGAGGGACTCGCCCATGCCGAGGATGCCACCGGAGCAGATCTTCATCCCCGAGTCACGCACATAGGCCAGGGTTTGCAGCCGCTCGCTGTAAGTGCGGGTGGTGATGATGCTGCCGTAGAACTCCGGCGACGTGTCGAGGTTGTGGTTGTAGTAGTCGAGGCCGGCCTGGGCCAGGGCTTCGGTCTGGTCCTGGTCGAGACGGCCGAGGGTCATGCAGGTTTCCAGGCCCATGGCCTTCACCCCTTTGACCATCTGCAGCACGTAGGGCATGTCTTTGGCCGACGGGTGCTTCCAGGCGGCGCCCATGCAGAAGCGCGTCGAGCCGATGGCTTTGGCGCGGGCGGCCTCTTCAAGGACCTTCTGCACTTCCATCAGCTTTTCTTTTTCCAGGCCGGTGTTGTAGTGGCCCGACTGCGGACAATATTTGCAATCTTCCGGGCAAGCGCCGGTCTTGATCGACAGCAACGTCGACACCTGCACGCGGTTGGCGTCGAAATGCGCGCGGTGCACGGTCTGCGCCTGGAACAACAGGTCGTTGAACGGCTGCACGAACAGCGCTTTGACTTCGGCTAAGGACCAATCGTGACGCAAAGTGGCGGTGGTGCTGGCGCTCATGGGCGATTCCTTGATTATGCTTGGGCAAACGCTGCGGGAAGGGCAATACCCACAGACACGACACGGATGCTCGGCATATTTAAGGAAGATTCATGCACTGTCAACCTGGATACAAACACAAGGTTTACATCTGGTTAAAAAACAACCATACCTGTTTAATCTGTGATGACCCGGCGCAAAGTCCCGATTGTGTGTGCAACGCCTGCGAAACCGAGTTGCCCTGGCTGCTCGAGCATTGCGAGGTCTGCGCCCTGCCCTTGCCCATGGAGGGTTTGATCTGCGGCCAATGCCAGAAACACCCACCGGCGTTTAAACAGGTGATCGCCCCGTGGACCTTCAGCTTTCCGGTCGACACGCTGATCACCCGCTTCAAGCATCAAGCGCGCTGGCCACTGGGGCATCTGCTCGGTCGTTTGCTCGGCCACTACCTGCGCCATCGCTTCGAAAATGCCGAACTCACGCGCCCCGACTGCCTGCTGCCGGTGCCCATGGCCGCCAAACGTCTGCGCGAGCGCGGCTACAACCAGGCCCAGATGCTGGCGCGCTGGCTCAGCGACGACCTGGGCATCACCGTAGAAGAACATCTGTTGTTACGCCCCTACGAAACCGTCGCGCAACAGGCCCTCGACGCCAAGACCCGCCAACGCAACCTGCGCAACGCCTTCGCCCTGGCACCCGGCGCCCAGGTGCAAGGCCGGCACTTCGCGTTGGTGGATGATGTGCTCACCACCGGCGCCACCGCCCACAGCCTGGCACGCCTGCTGATGGGCGCCGGCGCGCGGCAGGTGGATGTGTACTGCCTGGCGCGCACGCCCAAACCAGGCGCCTGACTTGACTCCCACGCCCCAGGGCGGCAACGTCGGCGCATCTTATCCAAGCGTATGCCCATGTCCCTGCCCACCTCCCTCAGCCAACACATCATCCGACGCCCGCAGCGCATCGCCCTGCTGGGGCATATCGCCGAGCAAGGTTCCATCACCCGCGCCGCCAAGGCGGCCGGCCTGAGTTACAAAGCCGCCTGGGACGCCATCGATGAACTGAACAATCTGGCGCAAAAGCCGCTGGTGGAACGCAGCGTGGGCGGCAAGGGCGGCGGCGGCGCCAAACTGACGGCCGAAGGTGAGCGCGTGCTGCGCCTCTACCAGCGCCTGCAAGCGCTGCAAGCTGAAGTGCTGGGCTCGGATGAAGCCGCCAGCGACTTCAACCTGTTGGGCCGCTTGATGTTGCGCACCAGCGCACGTAACCAGTTGCATGGCCAGGTTATCGGCATCGACAACCATGGCCGCAATGATGTGATCCGCCTGCAATTGGCCGGTGGGCTGAGCCTGGACGCGCAAATCACCCACGACAGCACGCAGCGGCTGGAACTCGAGATTGGCGTGGAAGTGGTCGCCCTGATCAAGGCGGGTTGGCTGGAGTTGCTGGCATCCGGAGCGCCCGCAACACCTGGACACAATTGCATCAGCGGCAGCGTCGAGGCGATTCTCGCCGCCGACGACGGCCCCAGCGAAGTGCGCATCGCCCTGCCCAACGGCTTGGTTTTATGCGCCCTGGCGCAGCCGGGGGCACTCAAGGCCCTGGGCGCGACCGAAGGCGACGCGATCCAAGTGCAATTCGCGCCGAGCAATGTGCTGCTGGGCACGCCGGTCTAAACGGCAACCCGCTTCAAACTGCAACAATTTCGTCACGCCCGCTCCTTATGGTGTCTGCAAAAACCGCAGGGAGCCTGAGATGAGCCTATTAGAAGAAAACCAAGCCACCGACCTTGAGCAGATGGTCGGCCTCACCCGCCGCCGCTTTATCGGCGCTGGCGCGCTGTGTGGTGCCGCGATGTTCCTGGGCGGCAACCTGCTGACCCGCAGCGCCCTGGCCGTCAACGCCGCCTCCGCCAGCCCGTTGCTGGGGTTCACCAGCATCGCCGCCGCCACCAGCGACGCCATCACCTTGCCGCCAGGCTACAGCGCCTCGGTGCTGATCAGCTGGGGCCAGCCGCTGAGCAAGAGCGCTCCGGCGTTTGACCCGTCGGGCAACGGCACCGCCAAAGCCCAGGAGCAGCAGTTCGGCGACAACAACGACGGCATGAGCCTGTTCGCCTTCCCCGGCGACGACAACCGCGCGCTGATGGCGATCAACAACGAATACACCAACTACCGCTACCTCTATGCCCACGGCGGCGCGCCGCAATCGGCCGAAGACGTGCACAAGGCCCAAGCCAGCGAAGGCGTGTCGGTGATCGAAGTGCGGCGCAAGGGCGACACGTGGCAGTTCGTCCAGGACTCGCGCTACAACCGACGTATCCACGGCAATTCACCAATCCGCCTCAGCGGCCCCGCCGCCGGCCACGACTGGCTGAAAACCAGCGCCGACAAGTCCGGCAAAAAAGCCCTCGGCACCTTTCAGAACTGCGCCAACGGCAAAACCCCTTGGGGCACTTATCTGACGTGTGAAGAGAACTTCACCGACTGCTTCGGCAGCAGCAACCCACAACAAACCTTCGACGCCGGGCAAAAACGCTACGGCGTGGTGGCTGCCAGCAAAGAGATCAACTGGCACCTGCACGACCCGCGCTTCGACATCGCCAAGAACCCCAACGAGCTGAATCGCCACGGATGGGTGGTGGAAATCGACCCGTTCGCCCCCCAATCCACTCCGGCCAAGCGCACCGCACTGGGCCGTTTCAAGCACGAGAACGCGGCCCTGGCAGAAACCCGCGACGGCCGCGCCGTGGTGTACATGGGCGATGACGAACGCGGCGAGTTCATCTACAAGTTCGTCAGCCGCGACAAGATCAACCACAAGAACCCCAAGGCCAACAAAGACCTGCTCGACCATGGCACCTTGTACGTGGCCATCTTCGACGCCGGCGACGGCAACGCCGACCACCCCAAGGGCAAGGGCCAGTGGGTCGAGTTGACCCATGGCAAAAACGGCATCGACGCCAGCAGCGGTTTTGCCAGCCAGGCCGAGGTGCTGATCCACGCGCGCCTGGCCGCCAGCGTGGTGAAAGCCACGCGCATGGACCGCCCGGAGTGGATCGTGGTCAGCCCCACGGACGGCCAGGTTTATTGCACCCTTACCAACAACGCCAAGCGCGGCGAAGACGGCCAGCCGGTAGGCGGCCCCAACCCGCGCGAGAAAAACGTCTACGGCCAGATCCTGCGCTGGAAGGCCGACGCCGATAACCACGGCGCGCTGCAGTTCACCTGGGACCTGTTTGTAGTGGCCGGCAACCCAGGCGTGCATGCCGGTACGCCGAAGGGCGGCTCGTCGAACATCAACCCGCAGAACATGTTCAACAGCCCCGATGGCCTGGGCTTCGACAAGGCTGGGCGCCTGTGGATCCTTACCGACGGCGACTACAGCAACGCGGGTGACTTTGCCGGCATGGGCAATAACCAGATGCTGTGTGCCGACCCGAGCACCGGGGAGATTCGCCGGTTCATGGTGGGGCCGGTGGCATGCGAGGTGACCGGGATCAGCTTTTCGCCGGATCAGAAAACCCTGTTTGTGGGGATTCAGCATCCGGGTGAAACCGGCGGTTCGACCTGGCCGGAGCATCTGCCGAATGGCAAGCCACGGTCGTCGGTGATGGCGATTCGGCGCGATGATGGTGGGATTGTCGGCGCCTGACAGGCCCCAATCGGGGGCAAGCCCCCTCCCACACTTGACCGCGTTCCTACAGGTTAAACGCGGTCTCCTGTGGGAGGGGGCTTGCCCCCGATGAGGCCAGTACAGACACCACCTATCTACCGCCGTGTGCGTTACCATACCGAGCCGGACGCGGCGCCCTGCTGCGCGCAGGAGTTCGCATGGCCCATCCGTTTGAAACACTCACCCCCGACCTCGTACTCGACGCCGTCGAAAGCATCGGTTTTCTCAGCGATGCTCGCGTTCTTGCGCTCAACAGCTACGAAAACCGCGTGTATCAGGTGGGCATCGAAGACTCCGAACCGCTGATCGCCAAGTTTTACCGCCCACAGCGCTGGACCAACGAAGCGATCCTTGAAGAACACCGTTTCACTTTCGAACTGGCCGAGTGCGAAGTACCGGTGGTGGCGCCGCTGATCCACAACGGCGAAAGCCTGTTCGAGCACGCCGGGTTCCGCTTCACCCTGTTCCCCCGCCGTGGCGGCCGTGCGCCGGAGCCAGGCAACCTCGATCAACTCTATCGCCTTGGGCAATTGCTCGGTCGTTTGCACGCCGTGGGTTCCACCCGCCCGTTCGAACACCGCGAAGCACTGGGCGTGAAGAACTTCGGTCACGATTCGCTCAACACCTTGCTCGAAGGCAATTTCATCCCCAAGAGCCTGCTGCCGGCCTATGAGTCAGTGGCCCGCGACCTGCTCAAACGTGTCGAAGAGGTGTACAAGGCCACGCCGCACAAGAACATCCGCATGCATGGCGATTGCCACCCCGGCAACATGATGTGCCGCGATGAGATGTTCCATATCGTCGACCTCGACGACTGCCGCATGGGCCCGGCGGTGCAGGACCTGTGGATGATGCTCGCCGGAGATCGTCAGGAATGTCTCGGCCAGCTGTCGGAATTGATGGACGGCTACCAGGAGTTCCACGACTTCGACCCGCGCGAACTGGCGTTGATCGAACCGCTGCGCGCGTTGCGCCTGATGCACTACAGCGCCTGGCTCGCGCGGCGCTGGGACGACCCGGCATTCCCCCACAGCTTCCCGTGGTTCGGTAGCGAGCGGTATTGGGGCGATCAGGTACTGGCGTTGCGTGAGCAGCTCTCGGCGCTCAACGAAGAACCGTTGAAACTCTTCTGACTGCTTTTGCCTTAAATGTGGGAGAGGCTTGCCCCCCTCCCACACAAAGCCAACCTCATTACTAAGCAAGTCCCATTGCCTGACAAATATCCTTACAATCGCGCTTTGTTAGCTGCCTAAGCAAGGATTCTGCAATGCACGCCGCCAACCCCCGCAAGGGGTACATCCTGGGCCTGAGCGCCTACGTCATCTGGGGCCTGTTCCCGCTCTACTTCAAAGCCATTGCCAGCGTACCCGCCGCCGAAATCATCGTGCACCGCGTGTTGTGGTCGGCGTTGTTCGGCGGTTTGCTGCTGATGGTGTGGAAGCACCCGGGCTGGTTCCGCGAACTGCGTGACAACCCCAAGCGCCTGGCGATCCTGGCCCTGAGCGGTTCGTTGATTGCGGGTAACTGGCTGACCTATGTGTGGTCGGTAAACAGCGGGCGCATGCTCGAAGCCAGCCTGGGTTACTACATCAACCCGCTGGTGAATGTGCTGCTCGGCATGCTGCTCCTCGGCGAACGCCTGCGCCGGTTGCAGTGGGTGGCCGTCGGGCTGGCGGCGGTGGGTGTGGCGCAACAGGTGTGGCAAGTGGGCAGTTTGCCGTGGGTGTCACTGGTATTGGCACTGACTTTCGGGTTCTACGGGCTTATCCGCAAGCAGGCGCCCGTCAAGGCCTTGCCGGGGCTGGTGGTGGAAACCTGGATGCTGGTACCGATTGCCGTGGCGTGGTTGCTGTTCAACCCGTCGGCCCACAGTGCGCAGCTGGCGTTCTGGAGCACCTCCGAAGCCTGGTGGCTGGTGGCAGCCGGCCCGGTGACGCTGATCCCGCTGGTGTGCTTCAACGCCGCCGCACGGCATTTGCCCTACACCGCATTGGGCTTTTTACAGTATGTGGCGCCGACCCTGGTGCTACTGGAAGCCGTGTTGCTGTTTGGTGAACACCTGGCGACCAGCACACTGATCGCCTTCGCGTTTATCTGGGCCGGGCTGGTGGTGTACAGCCTGGATGCCTGGCTGAGCGTGCGCAAACGCTGATCAAATAACGTACAAACCTCTGCAAGCCACAGTTAACGTGGCTTGCAGCGATCCACCCCAAGGTTATCCACAACCTGATCCCCGCCATTTGTGCACAAGCCGTTGAAACTGCTCGTTTTTTGCTCAGATCGCGAAGAAGCCCGGCCGGCGTGGCCTGGCGCCGGGTCTCTACAGGTTATCCACAGGCCCATGCAAGATTTCCATGCATAACCTTGTGGCCCGATTATTCCTCGTGGTGCAGTTCCACCATCAAATCATCCGCCAGGGTTTCGAGAGACAGCTGCAAGGTATCCAGGGCCAAAGCCGTCGGCACCTGCAACAGCGCCTCGGCGGTAAATAATGGATCACCGCTCATCGGCGCCGGGCGCACATCCGTGCTCAGGCTTTCCAGGTTCACGCCTTGCTTGCTCAAGAGCGAGGTTATTTCGCGCACGATGCCCGCGCGGTCGTTGCCCACCAGCGTCATCATGATCGATTTGGAGGCCGAGGCCTGCCCGGCACTGCCCTCGCCCACCAGCACGCGAATGCCGTGTGTGGATAAGTCCTCCAGCGCGCCGACCAGCGCCTGGCGCTGTTCGGCCGGCACACTGACGCGCAGAATCCCGGCAAACTGCCCGGCCATATGCGCCATGCGGCTTTCCAGCCAGTTGCCGCCATGGGCCGCAATGTTCTGCGCAATGCGTTCAACCAGGCCGGGTTTGTCGGCGGCGATAATAGTGAGTACAAGATGGTCCATGGCGAAGCCCTCTGAATTCAATCTACAAGGTGGACCCGGGGGCCCTCGAAAACAAATCGTGTACCATTTTTATATTTATCTGGAACAATCCAATAGTTTTTTGAGAACATCCGGTTCTCCGCTGTGACCGTACGACCAAAGTGGGTCGCTAAACGACGTATTTAGTCTAATTTTCACAACCGCAAGTCATCATGTAGTATGCCCAACCGTGCACTACATAATGAAAATCTGAAACAGCGCATAAGCTCCGCAGAGTGAGGCAAGCAATGACTGAACACGTTCAAGTCGGTGGCCTGCAGGTCGCCAAAGTCCTGTTCGACTTCGTGAACAACGAAGCCATTCCCGGTACCGGCATTACTGCCGATCAGTTCTGGGCCGGCGCCGACAAGGTCATCCACGACCTGGCACCGAAGAACAAAGCCCTACTCGCCAAACGCGACGATTTCCAGGCGCGGATCGACACCTGGCACCAGACCCATGCCGGCCAGGCCCACGACCCGGTGGCCTACAAAGCCTTCCTGCAAGACATCGGATACCTGCTGCCAGAAGCCGCAGACTTCCAGGCCTCGACCCAAAACGTCGACGACGAAATTGCCCGCATGGCCGGCCCACAGCTGGTCGTGCCGGTGATGAACGCGCGCTTCGCCCTCAACGCCTCCAATGCGCGCTGGGGCTCGCTGTACGACGCGCTGTATGGCACCGATGCCATCAGCGAAGCCGACGGCGCCGAAAAGGGCAAGGGCTACAACAAGGTACGCGGTGACAAGGTGATTGCCTTCGCCCGCGCCTTCCTCGACGAAGCCGCGCCGCTCAGCGCCGGCAGCCACGCCGACTCCACCGGCTACAAGATTGTCGACGGCATGCTGATCGTCAGCCTCAAGGGCGGCAGCAACAGCGGCCTGCGCGACGATGCGCAACTGATTGGTTTCCAGGGCCCAGCGGCCGAGCCGATTGCGATCCTGCTGAAACACAACGGCCTGCACTTCGAAATCCAGATCGACGCCAGCACCCCGGTCGGCCAGACCGACGCCGCCGGCGTCAAAGACGTGCTGATGGAAGCTGCGCTGACCACCATCATGGACTGCGAAGACTCCGTTGCCGCCGTCGATGCCGATGACAAAGTGGTGATCTACCGCAACTGGCTCGGCCTGATGAAAGGCGACCTCGCCGAAGAAGTGGCCAAGGGCGGCAAAACCTTCACCCGCACCATGAACGCCGACCGCGTGTATACCGGCGTGGATGGCCAGGACGTGACCCTGCACGGTCGTTCGCTGCTGTTCGTGCGCAACGTTGGACACCTGATGACCATCGACGCGATCCTCGACAAAGACGGCAACGAAGTGCCGGAAGGCATCCTCGACGGCCTGCTCACCAGCCTGGCGGCGATCCACAGCCTCAACGGCACCAGCAGCCGCAAGAACAGCCGCACCGGTTCCGTGTACATCGTGAAGCCGAAGATGCATGGCCCGGAAGAAGCCGCGTTCACCAACGAGCTGTTCGGCCGCATCGAAGACGTACTGAACCTGCCGCGCAACACCCTGAAAGTCGGGATCATGGACGAGGAGCGCCGCACCACGGTGAACCTCAAGGCCTGCATCAAGGCGGCCAGCGAGCGTGTGGTGTTTATCAACACCGGCTTCCTCGACCGCACCGGCGACGAGATCCACACCTCCATGGAAGCCGGCGCGATGGTGCGCAAGGCCGCCATGAAGGCCGAAAAATGGATTGGCGCGTACGAAAACTGGAACGTCGATATCGGCTTGAGCACCGGCCTGCAAGGTCGTGCGCAGATCGGTAAAGGCATGTGGGCAATGCCCGACCTGATGGCGGCGATGCTCGAGCAGAAAATCGCCCACCCACTGGCCGGCGCCAACACCGCCTGGGTACCGTCGCCGACGGCGGCTGCGTTGCATGCGCTGCACTATCACAAGGTCGACGTGTTCGCCCGCCAGGCCGAACTGGCCAAACGCGAACGGGCGTCGGTGGACGACATCCTGACGATTCCTCTGGCCAGCAACACCGATTGGTCTGACGAAGAAATCCGTAACGAACTGGACAACAACGCCCAGGGCATCCTCGGCTATGTAGTCCGCTGGATCGACCAGGGCGTCGGCTGCTCCAAGGTGCCGGACATCAACGATGTGGGCCTGATGGAAGACCGCGCCACCCTGCGTATTTCCAGCCAGCACATCGCCAACTGGCTGCGCCATGGCATCGTCAACGAAGCCCAGGTGCTGGAAAGCCTCAAGCGCATGGCGCCGGTGGTGGACCGTCAAAACGCCGGGGATGCGCTGTACCGCCCACTGGCCCCGGATTTCGACAGCAACATCGCGTTCCAGGCAGCGGTGGAGCTGGTGATTGAAGGGACCAAGCAGCCGAATGGCTACACCGAGCCGGTGTTGCATCGCCGGCGTCGGGAGTTCAAGGCTAAAAACGGCCTGTAAATGAAAAAGCCCTGATCGAGAGATCAGGGCTTTTTCTTTGGGGGTGTGGTGGCTGGGCTGGCCTCATCGGGGGCAAGTCGAATCGTCGCACCGCCCCTCCCACATTTGAAATGCATTCCCCTGTGGGAGGGGGCTTGCCCCCGATGAGGCCAGCACATTCACCACAAAATCAGGAAGCCATGCCCAATTCCCGCTTCACCATCTTTGCCAACTTCACGCTATCAATCGGCTTGAGCAAAAAGTCCACCACACTCAAATGCATCGCATCAATCACATCCGGCGCCTCGGCATCCCCCGACATGATAATGATCGGCAGCGCCGCCCGGGTAGAACTGCGTACTTTGCGGATCAATTCAAGGCCATTGCTCGGCGCCATGCGCAGGTCGGTGATCAGCAAACCGATGGCACTGCTGGAGCTCAACAACTCCCACGCTGTCTTGCCACTGTCGGCGGTCATGCAGCGAATACCGTCCAGGCCCAGGATTTCCGCCAGCAGCTCACGCGCGTCCTTGTCGTCGTCAACAATCAACACGCGTTGCGGTGGTAAATCAGGCTCCAGCATCACGGCGCTCAGCGCCTCGCGCTCGGCATCGCTCAAAATATCGTGGTCGGACATACGGTTCTCAGCAGTTCTATTCAATCTCCCAGCACACTCGTCAGACATCTGCGGAAGGGCGATCAATGTGCACTTCGTCGGAAAGTTTGACTAGTGGGTGTTCTACGGGGTTTGGACGATAGTCATGTAAGGTTTTTCCTTAGTTTTGTGACGATTTCATAGACCTAGACTTACGTCCAATGGGCACCCGCCGCGCGGGAGTCGACCATGCAGGACGATAACGACAAAAAAATGCGGTCATGTTTATGAGTAAAGCTGATGCCTTCGCCGAGGCGGGGAAAACTGCTGTATTGCAGAACATCCACGGCACCCTGCAGTTCCTGCAACGCTTCCCGCCGTTCAACCAGATGGAACAGGCGCACCTGGCGTTTCTGGTCGAGCAGTGCCAACTGCGTTTTTTTGGCCCCGGCGATAGCATTCTCAAGCCGTCGGGCGGGCCGGTGGAGCATTTCTACATCATCAAGCAGGGCCGCGTCGTGGGCGAACGGCCGGACTCCACCGAGCCAACCTTCGAAATCACCACCGGCGAGTGCTTCCCCCTGGCGGCGCTGCTCGGTGAACGGGCCACGCGCACCGAGCACAAAGCCGCCGAAGACACCTTCTGCCTGCAGCTGAACAAGCCGGCGTTTATAAAGTTGTTCGCACTGTCGAGCCCGTTTCGTGAATTTGCCCTGCGGTGTGTCAGCAGCCTGCTGGATCAGGTCAACCAGCAGGTGCAGCAAAAAGCCGTGGAAACCCTGGGCACTCAATATTCCCTGAACACCCGCTTGGGCGAATTGGCCATGCGCCACCCGGTGACCTGCAGCCCCCAGACCCCACTGCGCGAGGCGGTCACGCTGATGCACGAGCAGCAAGTGGGCAGCATCGTGATCGTCGACGAACACAAGGCGCCCCTGGGGATTTTCACCCTGCGCGACCTGCGCCAGGTAGTGGCGGACGGCACCAGCGATTTCAGCCAGGGCATCGACGCCCATATGACCCAGGCGCCGTTCTTTCTAACCCCGGACCACAGCGCCTTCGACGCGGCCATCGCCATGACCGAGCGGCATATCGCCCACGTGTGCCTGGTGAAAGACCAGCGCCTGTGTGGCGTGGTGTCCGAGCGCGACCTGTTTTCCCTGCAGCGGGTGGACCTGGTGCACCTGGCCCGTACCATCCGCAATGCGCCCCGAGTGGATAACCTGGTGGCGATTCGCGGCGAGATCGGCCAACTGGTTGAGCGCATGCTCGCCCATGGCGCGTCCTCGACCCAGATCACCCACATTATTACCTTGCTCAACGATCACACCGTGTGCCGGGTGATCGAGCTGACCCTGGCTGAAAAAGGCGACCCGGGGGTGCCGTTCAGCTGGTTGTGTTTCGGCAGCGAAGGCCGGCGCGAGCAGACGCTGTACACCGACCAGGACAACGGCATTCTGTTCGACGCCAAGGACGCCGTCGACGCCGCAATGATCCGTGGCCGCCTGCTGCCCCTGGCGCAGCAGATCAACCAGAGCCTGGCGCTGTGCGGTTTCAGCCTATGCAAGGGCAATATCATGGCCGGCAACCCTGAGCTATGCCTGTCGCGGGCCGAGTGGGCGCGGCGCTTCGGCGCGTTTATCCGCGAGGCCACGCCGGAGAATCTGCTGAGTTCGAGCATCTATTTCGACCTGCGCGTGGTGTGGGGCGACGAGCGTGGCTGCGAGCAACTGCGCCAGGGCATCCTCGACCAGGTGGCGGACAATCGCCTGTTCCAGCGCATGATGGCCGAGAACGCTTTGCGCCAGCGCCCGCCCGTAGGACGCTTCCGCGAATTCGTGCTCACGCGTAAAGGTAGCGAAAAGGCCACCCTCGACCTCAAGGTGCAGGGCCTTACGCCGTTTGTCGACGGCGCGCGGTTGCTGGCCCTGGCCAATGGCATCCACGCCAACAACACCCTGGAGCGCCTGCGCCAGTTGGTGGTCAAGGAAGTCATCGAGCCACTGGATGGCGCCGCCTATGAAGAGGCTTATCACTTTATTCAGCAAACCCGCATGCAGCAGCACCAGTTGCAGACCCGGGAAAATCAGCCGTATTCCAACCGCGTCGACCCCGACAGCCTCAACCACCTGGACCGACGCATCCTGCGTGAATCCTTGCGCCAGGCCCAGCGCCTGCAAAGCAGCCTGACCTTTCGGTACCAACTGTGAGTTTGTTCAGTTGGCTGCGTACGAAAAAGCCCGGGCTCGACGCCGGCCAACAACAGCGCCTGGCGCAATTGCCCAAGCCTGCCGTGCTGGGTGATGGCCCCCTGCACAACCAGCGCTGGGTGGTGGTGGACCTGGAAACCAGCGGCCTGAACCTCAACCGCGACCAGGTGCTGTCCATCGGCGCGGTGGTGATCGAAGACGGCGCGGTGGATTTTTCCCAGTTGTTCGAGCGCACCCTGCACCGCACCGACACCAAGCTCAGCCCCAGCGTGCTGATCCACGGCCTGGGACCCAGCGCCATCGCCGCCGGCAGCGACCCGGTGGAGGCGCTGCTGGATTTTATGGCATTTGTCGGCGACAGCCCGCTGCTCGCGTTCCATGCGCCGTTCGATCAACACATGCTCGGCCGTGCGCTCAAGGACAGCCTGGGCTACCGCCTGACGCATACTTTTCTGGATGTTGCCGAGATCGCCCCGCTGCTGTGCCCCGAGGCGCACATCCGCGAAGCCGGGCTGGACGACTGGATCCACCATTTCAACCTGCAGGTGGGCGAGCGCCATCACGCCAGCGCCGATGCCCTGGCCACGGCGGAGCTGATGCTGATCCTGTTCAGCCGCGCGCGCCGGCAGCACATCGATACGCCTCAGGCGCTGCAAGAGCGTTTTAGCCAATGGAAACGGCGTAAACAAGCGCCATCGTTTTAATGTCATCTCCCGACAGACGCCAATTGCGCCCATTCCCTGCCTCTGACACAATCGCGAATAATTCTCGTTAGTTTAAATCTCTTGTTTATTCGGTGATGCCTTGTCGTCGGTCCAGAACCCACACAGTGAGCTTGTTGGCGCGTTGTATCGCGACCATCGTGGCTGGCTGTTGGCCTGGCTGCGGCGCAATGTGGCCTGCCCGAGCCGCGCCGAAGACCTGAGCCAGGACACGTTCATGCGCCTGCTCGGCCGTGACGAGCTGCGCGAACCCCGCGAGCCACGCGCGTTTCTGGTGGCCATCGCCAAGGGCTTGCTGTTCGACTACTTCCGCCGCGCCGCGCTGGAACAGGCCTACCTCACCGAACTGATGCTGATCCCCGAAAGCGAACACCCCTCGCCGGAAGCACAGCAACTGATCCTCGAAGACCTCAAGGCCATCGACCGCCTGCTCGGCAAGCTGTCGAGCAAGGCCCGCGCGGCGTTCCTCTATAACCGCCTCGACGGCCTGGGCCACGCGGAGATCGCCCAGCGCCTGGGCGTGTCCGTGCCGCGTGTGCGCCAGTACCTCGCCCAAGGTATCCGCCAGTGCTACATCGCACTGTATGGCGAGCCGTCGTGAGCGTGATCGGTTCCAAACCGGTGTCGGCGCGTGTGCTGGATGCGGCGATTGCCTGGCAACTGTCCCTCGATTCGGGCGACGGCAGCGCGATAGAACGCGAAGAATTCAGCAAATGGCTGGCCAGCCATGAAGAACACGCCCGCGCGTGGCGCCAGTTGGGCATGCTCGACCAGCGCTTCAGCATCGCCTCGGGCCCGGCGCGGGTGGCGTTGTTGCAGTCGCGCGAAGCGGTTCGCCAGCGCGTGCGCAAGCTGGGCAGTGGCCTGGCGAGCATCGCGCTGGTATGCGGCCTGGCGTTGTTCGCTGGCGAGCGCTATGTGCCGATCCACTATTGGCTGGCCGACCAGCGCACCGCCACCGGCGAACAGCGCACGCTGAAACTGGCGGACGGCACGGTGATCAACCTCAATACCCACAGCGCCATCGACGTGCGTTTCGATGAAAAGCGCCGGCTGATCGTGTTGCAGGAAGGCGAAATCCTCGTCGAAACCGGCCACAACGATGCGCGCCCGTTCTATGTGCAAACCCGCGACGGCAACCTGCGTGCGCTGGGCACACGGTTTATCGTCAAGCGCGAAGACGACGCCACGCGCTTGAGCGTGCTGCAATCGGCGGTGGGCGCCCAGCCCGAGTCGCTGCAGCAGGAGCAGATCTTCAAGGAAGGCCAGCAAGTGCTGATGCGCAGCGACGGCCTCGGCCCGCTGCTGGCCGTAACCCCCGCCACCGACGCCTGGACGCGCGGCATGCTGGTGGTGGACAACGCCCGCCTGGGGGATGTGGTGCAGGAACTCAGCCGCTATCGCACCGGGTACTTGGGTGTGGATAACGACGTGGCCGATTTGCGCATCACCGGTAGCTTCCCGTTGCATGACACCACGTTGGCGCTGAACGCCCTGCTGCCGACGTTGCCGGTGCAGATTGAGCAGCACACGCCGTGGTGGGTGACGGTCAAGGGGAAGCCTTAGGTTCGGGGGGGCCAGGCCTATAGCTATCGGGGGCAAGCGCCCTCCCACATTTCGACCGCGGCGTAGTTCAAAGGTGGGAGGGGGCTTGCCCCCGATGAGGCCCTCAAACACACCACAAAAAAATATTTTCACCTTGCCCTATCACTTTTCAATTCTCATTCGGCACATAGGCAATTGCGAATTATTTCCATTCAGGAGCCGCCCTATGTCCCGCACGCTAGACACCTTGTTGCGCCCCAGCCTGTTAGCCGTGGCCATTGCCCTCAGCGCCCCGCTGGCCAGCACCTCGCTGTACGCCGCCGAACAAGCCTCCAGCGTGCGCGCCTACAACCTGCCGGCCGCCCCGTTGGCCAGCACCCTGAACCAGATCGCCAGCCAGGCCGGCCTGGCGCTGACCCTCAACCCGGCGCTGGCATCGGGCAAGACCTCGGCACCGGTGCAGGGCCAGTTCGATGCGCCGGGCGCGCTGCGTGAGGCACTGCGTGGCACCGGCTTGCAACTGGAGCAGAGCAGCGCGGGGACTTACAGCCTGGTAGCGGTTCCAGAAGGCGTGATGGCGCTGCCGGTGACCAATATCACCGGTCAGGGCAGTTATGAAAGCGCATGGGGCCCGGTGGACGGTTATGTAGCAACCCGCACAGCCGCCGGCACCAAGACTGATACGCCGATTGCCGAACTCCCTCGTTCGGTCACGGTGATCACGCGTAAACAAATGGAAGACCGCTCCGTTCTTAACCTCAACGATGCGCTGCGCTACACCGCTGGCGTGCAAAGCTCTGGTTATGGCTCCGATTCGCGCAGTGACTGGCTGCTGGTACGCGGTTTTGTCCCAACGCAATTCCTCGATGGCCTGCCACTGCCCAAAGGCAACTACGCGACACCGAAGATCGACACCTGGAACCTGGAGCGTATTGCTGTGCTGCGCGGCCCGGCGTCGTCTGTGTACGGGCAAACCCCACCCGGCGGCTTGCTGGATATGGTCAGCCGTCGTCCTCAGGCTGAACGCTCGAACGAAATTGAGGTGCAGGCCGGTAGCAACAATCACAAGCAGATCAACTTCGACAGCACCGGCAAGATCGACGACGAAGGCCAATTCCTCTATCGCGTCAGCGGCGTGGTGCGTGACAGCAATACGCCCGTGGATCACATTCCGGACAAGCGCTACAACGTTGCCCCGAGCCTGACCTGGAATATCAACGATGACACCAAGCTCACGCTGCTGACCCAGTTCACCCGCGACGATACCGGCATCACCGGGCAGTTCCTGCCGCTCCAAGGCACCAAACTGAGCTCGCCGGCCGGCAAGATTTCCCACCACAAGAACTTGGGTGATCCGGACTGGGAATTTTACGATCGCACCTATTACGCGCTGGGCTACGCCTTTGAAACGCGCCTGAACGATACCTGGCAGTACCATCAGAACCTGCGTTACACCAAGAACGATCTGTCGTTTCAAGGCATCACCGCCGGTGGTGCGTTCTTTCCGAATGGTCCTGAGGTCGCGGTGGACGCCGATGGCAACGTCAGCCGTTCTGCCGGTAAGGTGGATGAAAACATCGGCCAATTCGCCGTCGACAACAACTTCCAGGCCGACTTCCAGACGGGTGCTGTGAGCCACACGCTATTACTGGGCCTCGACCACCAGCGCTCCACCAGCGATGCGCGCTGGTTGTGGGGTTCGGCGGGTGTGCCGACCATCAACTTTAACCGACCGGTATATGGGCAGGACTTCTCCAACGTCCAGTATTTCACCATGTACGACTACACCCAGAAGACCCAGCAGACCGGCCTTTACGTCCAGGACCAGATGGCCCTCGACAACTGGCGCCTGACCCTCGGCGGGCGTGAAGACTGGGTGCATACCGGCACCACTTTCCACAACGCGAATGACGCCACTAACACCCAGCGCGACAAACACTTCAGTGGCAACGCCGCACTCAGCTATGTGTTCGACAACGGCATCACACCCTACTTGTCCTATGCCGAATCATTCCAGGCAGGCTCCGGCACCCAAGTGGGAACCACCGGGGCATTCAAGCCGACAGAAGGCAAACAGTATGAGGCGGGAATCAAGTATCAGCCGCCGGGCACCAAAGCCCTATTCACGGCGGCTGTATTCGACCTGACGCAACAGAACTCCACGGTGACCGAAGGCAGCATCACCCGGCAAGTCGGTGAAGTGCGCGTTCGCGGCCTGGAACTGGAAGCCAGCGCCGACGTTACCGAAAGCCTGAAGCTTGTAGGCTCCTATACCTACAACGACAGCGAAATCACCAAGGGCGCAACCGGTGAAGAAGGTAACCGTATGAATCAGCTGCCACGCAACCAAGCTACAGGCTGGGCCGACTACACCTGGCGCAGTGGCCTGCTGGACGGTTTCGGCGTAGGCGCGGGCGTACGCTACGTCGGCGACACCTACGGTAACGCCACCAACACTGACCTGGGTCATGTAGGTTCCTACACCGTTTACGATGCCTCGGTGCACTACGATCTTGGCCGCGTGAACAGTTCCATGAAGGGTGTGACCGTGGCCGTCGACGCCAAGAACATCTTCAACAAGGACTACCTGTCCACCTGTGACGGTTTCTACTGCTACTACGGCGACCAGCGTAACGTGGTTGCCAGCGTGAACTACAAATTCTAAGACGGTAAAACCGCTTACGAAGGGCCGCCTGAACCGCGGCCCTTTTGCCTTTGGAGCCGTGATGAAAAGCAAAACCATCCGCCGCTGGTCCTTCGTCCACACCTGGACCAGCCTGATCTGCACGGTATTCCTGCTGCTGCTCGCCCTCACTGGCCTGCCGTTGGTATTTCACCATGAGATCGACCACCTGCTCGGCAACGAGCCTGAGCTGGCGCAGATGCCCGCCGACACGCCGCAGCTCAACCTGGAGCAACTGGTGGCCAAGGCCCAGGCCCATCGCCCCGGTGAAGCCATGCAATACCTGGCGTGGGACGAGGACGACAAGAATGGCGTGATCGCGATCATGGCCGCCACGGCCGGTACTGAGCCCAATTCCTCTCACACCTTCATGCTGGATGCGCGCACCGGCGAATCGGTGGAAATGCCCTCGGCGAATGGCGGTTTCACGCTGTTCCTGCTGCGCCTGCATGTGGATATGTTCGCCGGGCTGCCGGGCAAGTTGCTGCTGGCGTTCATGGGCATTTTGTTTGTGGTCGCAATCATCTCGGGCACGGTGCTGTACCTGCCGTTTATGCGCCGGTTGAAATTCGCCACCGTACGCCAGGACAAATCCACCCGCCTGCGCTGGCTCGACCTGCACAACCTGATCGGCGTTGTCACCCTGACCTGGGCGCTGGTGGTGGGCGTGACCGGCGTGATCAGCGCCTGCGCCGACCTGATCATCGCCGCCTGGCGCACTGACAGCCTCAGCGCGATGATCGAGCCGTACAAAAATGCGCCGCCGCTGACCCTGCGCGCACCGGCCACCGAACTGCTGACCATCGCCGCCAAGGCTGCGCCGGGTATGGAGCCGGACTTTATCGCCTTCCCCGGCACGCGGTTTTCCAGCGAGCACCATTACGCCGTGTTCATGAAGGGCAGCACCCACCTGACCTCGCACCTGCTCACACCGGTATTGATCGACGCCAGCACCCTGGCCGTGACGGCCATCGCCGAACGGCCGTGGTACATGGACGCCATGGGCATGTCCCAGCCGCTGCACTTTGGCGACTATGGCGGCATGCCGATGAAGATCCTATGGGCGGTGCTGGATGTGCTGACCATCATTGTGCTGATCAGCGGGATTTACCTGTGGATCGTACGGCGCAAGGCGGGCACGCCATGAAGCCGCGTCAGTCGAATTTCTGGAAGGTGTTTGGGATTCCGCTGGGGATTGGTCTGCTCAGTGCGACTGGGTTGTTTGCGGCGTTGCTGGGGGATGGGTGGTGGGATTCGTTGAGTTGGGTGGGGCTGGGCATACCTGCCGCAATTGGGGTTTGGTCCTTGTTTAAGCCGCGCGGCTGAGGGCCTCATCGGGGGCAAGCCCCCTCCCACATTTTGATTTGTGAACACATTCAAGTGTGGGAGGGGGCTTGCCCCCGATGGCGCCCTGAAAAACTCGCCAGCCATTGCACAACCCTCTAGGCTAGCCGCAGCCTATTCAGAGGAATGCCCATGTCCGCTCCCAGCATGACCTTGTTCCACAACCCCGCTTCACCCTTCGTTCGCAAAGTCCGCGTGCTGCTGATCGAGACCGGTCAGCAGGACCGCGTGGCCCTGCAAAGCTGCATGCCAACCCCGGTCAACCCGGACGCCGAAGTGGTGCAAGGCAACCCTGTGGGCAAGATCCCCGCCCTGCGCCTGGCCGACGGTTCGGTGCTGCACGACAGCCGGGTAATCCTCGATTACGTCGACCACCAGCACGTCGGTAACCCGCTGATCCCCCGCGACGGCTCGGCCCGCTGGCGGCGCCTGACCCTGGCCTCGATGGCCGACGGCATCATGGACGCCGCCGTGCTGGTGCGTTATGAGTCGGCCCTGCGCCCACCGGAAAAACACTGGGCCCCCTGGCTCGATGAACAGCGCAACAAGATCCGTCGCACCCTCGCCGAGCTGGAACAGGACGCCATTGCCGAGTTGGCCAGCCACTTCGATGTCGCCGCTATCAGTGTGGCCTGCGCCCTGGGTTACCTCGACTTCCGCCACCCCGACATGCAATGGCGCGCAGACACTCCCCAGCTCGCCGCCTGGTACGCCGAGATCAGCCAGCGGCCTTCGATGCTGCAGACCCAGCCGCCGGTATAACTGACCAAACCAATCCCCTGTGGGAGCGGGCTTGCTCGCGAATGCGCTGGTTCAGTTGAAACATCTCTGACTGACATACCGCATTCGCGAGCAAGCCCGCTCCCACACTGTGCGGTGGCGTTGTTGAGGAAGTTGACCAGCCTGTCCCTTATTTGTTGATCCTCGCGCAACCCGATCATTGCACCCCCTCCAGGTCAAACTGCAGCGGTTCAACCGCCTTGCGCTTGCCTATGCCATACCAATCCAGCTTACGGGTCAGCACCATCACCGTGCCCAGCAGGCCGAACAACAACAGCGAGCCCATCAACAGCGCGTAGTCCTCGGCACTCAACAGCCCGTACAACAAGCCATACAACGCCGCCAACCCCGCCGAAAAGCCCAGGCCATGGGTGATGCTGCGCAGCACGTGGCACACGTAAAAACCGATCAGCAACACACAGGCACTCGCCGAAATCAGGTAAGCCAGTGCAAAGCCCAGGTGCTCGGACAACGACAACAGCAGCAGGTAGAAGAACGCCAGGGCAAAGCCCACCAGCGCGTACTGGATCGGGTGCACCGCCAGGCTCTTGAGCACTTCAAAGAGGAAGAAGCCGGCAAAGGTCAGGGCGATAAACAGCAGTGCATATTTGATCGCACGGTCGCTCTTGAGGTACTGGTCCACCGGGTCGATGAAGTTCACGCCAAAGCTGCGGCCGTTGAAGTCTTTGCAGCCCTGGCCGTCCAGGCAGGTTTGCAAGGCCTGTTCGAGGTTGGTGGAAAAGAACGTGGTCTGCCAGGTGGCCGTGAAGCCGGTATCGGTGATTTCACGCTGGGCCGGCAGGAAGTTGCCGATAAAGCTGGGGTGTGGCCAGTTGGACGCCAGCGAGACCTGGCTGGTCTTGCCCACGGGCACCACTTGCAGTTGCTCAGTGCCTTGCAGGCGCAGGTCGAAGGCAAAATCCACCACGTAAGGTTTTTTGCTGTCTTGCTCCGGCAGCGCCACATGCACGCCCTCACCCAGCCAGTCCACCTGGGAGCCCGGTGCGAACTCCAGGCGCTGGCTGCCCAGCTCCAGGCTCAGCGCGTTTTCAATGCCACGGATATCGCTGATACCCACCGCCAGAAACGCCGGCTCAAAACGGTAATCGGCAAAGTTCTCGGTGATACCCAGCTGCGCAGGCACCTCGAAACGCCCACTGATGCGGTTGTCGGCATGGAACAGCCGCGCCTGGTAGATGCCCCGTGCACGCAGTTCGGTTTGCACCTTGCCATCGAGTTCAAAACGGTCCGGCAGGAAATACAGACGACCACGCTCTTCGCGGGTTTCCTCGTAGCGTTTGTTGAGCTTTTCATTGAGTTTCCACTCGCGCACGGTCTTGCGGTACGGCACCACCATCACCGGGCCGGTGAGGCGCTGGCTGAAGCTGGAACTGCGGGCGATGTCTTCCAGTACCGCGTCGCGGGTGAGCTGACGGTCGGCAATGATCCCGTTGATCATCAGCAACGGAATCAGCAACAAAAGGATCAGCAGCGCAATCGCGCCAAGTTTGAAAAGCAGGCTGCGGTTCATGGGTCTCTCCCTGTTTTGATGGGGAGAGTCTGGCCAGCCCGTGTGGGGGTTTTATGTGGGCAATGTGGAGACTGTGTGGAGATGCAGCACCACTTGCACGCCGCCGGGCACATTGCCGATCTGCAACGCGCCGCCATGCAGCTTCATTACTTCCTCGACAAAGTTGAGGCCCAGGCCGGTGCTTTTGCGCCCGCTGGCCGGGCGTGGCAGCGAATAAAAACGCTCACTCAGGCGCGGCAACGCGTAGTCCGGAATCGGCGCGGCCTGGTTGAACAGGCTGACCTGCACATCGTTGTGCCACATCTGCACACTGAAGCGCAGCACGCCACCGGGCGGGGTGAAATCCAGCGCATTCTCCAGCAGGTTGCCCAGGGCCTGGCGCAGCAGGAAGGGCTCACCGAACACCTTCACGTCATTGCCGATCGCCTGCTCGACCTGCAAGCCGGCGCCTTCGATGCGCGCGCATTGGGCCTTGAGTACATCATCGACGAGGGCGGCCAAGGGCATGCTGGTTTGTTCGTCCAACCCCTGGCGCTGCTCCACCTGCGCCAGGTTCAGCAAACGTTCGATCAACTGCTGCAGGCGCGCGCTTTCGCTGTCGATATTGCCGACGAAGCGCTGCTGCTGCTCGCGGGTCATGTCGCCCTGCAACAGCTCCGCCGCGCCGCGAATTGCCGCCAGCGGGCTCTTCAATTCATGGGTCAGGGTGTGCACGTAATGCTCGACGTAAGCCTTGCCTTCCAACTGCGTGCGCATGTGCTCCACGGCGGTGGACAACTGCTTGAGCTCACCGCCGCGGTAGTGCGGCAACTCAGCGCGGCGGCCCTCGCTGACGGCTTCGGCATACGCGGTCAATCGCCTTAGCGCAACGCTCAACCACCACGACAGCAGCGCGCCAAGCAACAGGCCGAGGATCACCAAACCGGCGCCGTACCACAGCAGGCGGCGTTCAGTACGGTCCACATACGGCTGCAACGAGCTGTTGGGCTTGGCCACGGTGACCACGCCGATGATCTGGCCGTTGTCGCGAATCGGCGCGCCCACGTGCATCACCGACGAGGTGGGGTCGTCCAGCTCGCTGCGGGTGGAGCGCGCGCCGTATTCGCCGCGCAGGGTCAGGTACACGTCGTTCCACTTGGAGTAGTCCTGGCCCACCGCTTCGCCCGTGGAGTCGAGCAGCACAGTGCCTTTGGCGTCGGTCACATAGATACGGTGGTTGACCTGGTTTTTCGGCAACCCCCAGATGCTCGCGCCCGGCTGGCGATTGCCATAGGCCTTGAGCAGCTCCGGCCAGTGGCTTTGGCCGAGGGTGGCGTTTTTCACATCGTCGCGCAGGATCTCGGCCAGCAGGTTGGCGGTGTCCACCAGGGTTTCTTCGGTGGACTGGCGCACGCCGGGGCGGATTTCCTTCATCACGGTGCTGAGCACAAAGTAGCCAGTGAGGCCGATAAACAGCGCGTACACCAGGAAAATCCGCAGCCCCAGGCGCATCAGCTGTTGCTCGGGCTGTAGCTGTAGCCGAGGCCGCGATGGGTCTGGATCGGTTCTGCGTCGGCGGCCACGCTGCGCAATTTGCTGCGCAGGCTTTTGATATGGCTGTCGATATTGCGCTCGTAGCCAGCATCGGCCGCCACGCCCACCGCGTCCAGCAATTGCTCGCGGCTGAACACCCGCTCGGGTTGTTCCAGCAGGCTTTGCAGCAGGCGGAATTCGTGGCGAGTGAGGCTCAAGGGCTGGCCGCGATAGTTGATTTGCATGCGCTCCAGGTCCACCTGGAATACGGCGGGCGCCGCACCCGGCCCGACTCGTTTGAGGATCGCCCGCACCCTGGCCGCCACCTCCCGAGGGCTGAACGGCTTGACCACATAATCGTCGGCGCCGATCTCCAGCCCCACCACACGGTCGATTTCGCCGTCCCTGGCACTGAGGAACATCACCGGCACTTCACTGAACCGGCGCAGTTGCTTGCAGGTTTCAAAGCCGCTGATGTCCGGCAGGCCGATGTCGAGGATGATCAGGTCGGCCGGGGTCGCGCGCTGATGGGCCAGCGCCTCCTGGCCGAGGCTCAGCCAGGTGGTGGTAAAACCCTCGCCTTGCAGGGCGAATATCAGCGTGTCGGCTATCGCCGCTTCGTCTTCGACAATCAGGATGTGGGGCATGTGGGTCCGTCAGCAGTCCGGTTTGTCGGCAGTGTAGCGACGTGCCGGGTTTACCGCTGCGCCGAATTCACGCAGGGCCTTGGCGCCGATCAGCAACGGGTAGTTGAAGCTGCTGCGGTCGGTGAGGTTGACCTCGACGGTGCGCTTGACGTCGCCCAGGCACATTTCCAGGTCGATCACCGGGCGCTTGGCCACGCTGGCTTCGTCCTTGTCCTCGTCTTCGTCGGCGCGGCTTTTGATTTTGCTGATGCGCGCCACCTTGTGTTCGTAGACCTTGTCTGACGCGTCCTTGCCGCCGAGACGGAAGCGCACCCAGTCGTCGCCGTCACGGGTGAAGGTTTCGATGTCACGAGCCGACAGTGAGGCGGTCAGCGCGCCGGTGTCCATCTTGGCCTTGAAGGTTTCGCCGATCTCCGGCAACTGGATGTATTCGTAGCGCCCGTAAAGGGTCGGTTCGGCGGCCATGACCGGCAGCGCAACGAGTGCGAGGGAAGCAAGGAGCAGTTTCACGAAGTGATTTCCTCGGAAAGAAGTAGGCGGATTCTAGACCGCAAAAGCCGTCGTTAGTTAGTTCTCAACCCTACCAGCCACATTGTGAAACATTCGTGCCGCGCTTTGCGATTTGGCCTCTAGACTCAGCTTGCTTATGATGGCACGCCCACAAGATCCCAAGAGTTGCTTATGCGCCGCCTGCTCACCGGCTGTTTTGTTTCACTGCTGCTATTGCTCAATACGCTGATCCTGATCGGCCCGTTGATGGTGTTCGCGCTGCTCAAGCTGGTGGCGCCAGGTCGCTCGCGTGACTACATGTCATGGGTGGTGATGTGGATCGCCGAGACCTGGGCCGAGATCGACAAGCTGATTTTCTCGCTGTGCATCCCCACCCAATGGGACATTCGCGGCGGCGACGACCTGCGTGGCGACACCAGTTACCTGGTGATCAGCAACCACCAGTCCTGGGTCGATATCCCTGCGCTGATCCAGGCCCTTAACCGCCGCACGCCGTTCTTCAAATTCTTCCTGAAAAAAGAACTGATCTGGGTGCCCTTCCTCGGCCTGGCCTGGTGGGCGCTGGATTACCCCTTCATGAAGCGCTACACCAAGGCGTTCCTGGCCAAGCACCCGGAGTTGGCGGGGCTGGATCTGAAGATCACCCAGCAGGCCTGCGAGCTGTTCAAGCGCCAGCCGGTGACGGTGGTCAACTATCTGGAAGGCACGCGGTTCAACGAGGCCAAGCGCAAGCAGCAGGATTCACCGTTTACCCGGCTGCTCAAGCCCAAGGCGGGCGGCGTGGCGTTTGTGCTGGCGGCGATGGGTGAGCAACTGGATGCGGTGCTTGATGTCACCGTGGTTTATCCCCAAGACCGCATTCCGGGGTTCTGGGATTTGATCAGCGGCGCGGTGCCGAAGGTGATCATCGATATCCAGACCCGCGAGCTGGACCCGGCGTTGTGGCAAGGCGATTACGAGAACGACCCGGTGTTTCGCCAGGCCGTCCAGAACTGGGTCAACCAGCTCTGGAAGGAGAAGGATGCGCGCATCGACCAACTGCGCGCGGGGCAGCCTTAGCTGCCAGTGCCCCAGGCCTGGGCCAGCTTGCCCAGCACCGAGCTGCTGGCGCCCTGGCCGCCCAGGTATTGCAGGATCACCGGGGCAAACTGGCCGATCATGCCGCTGTCCATGCCCAGGGCGCTGAAGGCGGTGTTGAGGTCGTTGGTGTTTTTCACGTTACCCAACAGGCCGTCGAGGCCGCTGGTCTTGCTGCCGCCGGTCTGGCCGAGCATCCCGCTCAAGGCGCCGAGGCTGCCCAGGGAGTTGCTCCCCGACAATTGATCCAGGCCCGGCACGCTGTTGCCCAGTTGCGAATAGTCGTTGCCGCTCAGTTTGTTCTTGGCCAGGCCAAGCATGGCGCCCGTACCGCCGACCGCTTGTTCGGGGGTGATGTTCAGTTGCGAGGTCAGGGCGCTTAGCAAGCCGGCCGTCTCGGACGACGGGGCAGCGGCAGCGGCCTTGTTGTTGCCACCCTGCATGCCGGAAATCGCATTGGCCGCGTCGCCAAGGCTGAAGCCTGCGGCGAGCACCGGGCCGGCCGCCAGGGTCATCAGGCAGGAAAGGGCGAAACCGCGTGAAATCTTCATCGAAACAACCTCTGGGTGTAGGGGTGAAAGCAGGCGTTGGACTGGCGATTACGGGGCTTGTTCCCCTGAGCACATGCACTGCATCCGAATCCCACGGCCCTGCGTATATTGCTTATATGCCGCTCGGAGTCTGATGGAATGAATGCCCAAGCTGGACTACCCTCTGCCTACCGCGCGCAGTCCCGTCGCCCTCGTTCGAGAGCCTGGAGAAGTCCTATTTCCATCCACGACGATCCGTTGCGGCCCTTATTGGCCCAATGCGCCCTGGGCAACCGCCAGGCGTTTGAAACCCTCTATCGCAGTGTTTCGCCGCGCCTGCACGGCGTGGCCTACCGCTTTATGGGGCGCTCGGACCTCGCCGAAGAAGTGCTGCAGGAGGCCTTCGTGCGTATCTGGTACAACGCCTCGCGCTACGAGCCGCACCTGGCGGCGCCGATGACCTGGATGGTGAACATCACGCGCAACCTGGCCATCGACCAACTGCGCAAGCACCGCGAACAGCCCTTGGCCGACGGCCAGCAGGAAGCCCTGCTCGACGACGCCCCCAGCGCCCACGAGCAACTCCACAACGAACGTGAAACCCGCGCCCTCAACCGTTGCCTCGACACCCTCGACGGCCGGCAACGCCAGTCGATCACTGTGGCTTACTTCCAGGGCCTGTCGTGCTCGGAGTTGGCCGACCACTTGGCGGCGCCCCTGGGCTCGGTCAAATCCTGGATTCGCCGAGGCATGGAACGCCTGCGCAGGTGCCTTGAATCATGAACTACCAAACCACCGCCTTGCGCCGCGCCCTGGCCGCCGACTACGCCATCGGGCTGATGCCCGCCACCGCCCGTCGGCGCTTCGATGCCCTGTTGCTGGACGACGCAGCGCTGCGCGTGGAACTCGGCCATTGGCAGGCCGCCCTCGCCAGCCTCACCGGCAGCGTGCCCGAACGCGCGGTGCCCGAGCATGTGTGGCAAGGCATCCAGGCACGGATAGAGCCGCAGGTGCTGCATATGCCGGCTAAAAAACCGTTATGGCTGAACCTGCGGCTGTGGGCGGCGGCGTTCGGGGTTGTGATCGCGTTGCTGGTGGGCGTGCTGTACCAGCGCGACCTGGGCGTGGAATACAACGCCACCCTGGTCGCCGCCAACCAGCAGCCGGCGTTGCAGATCAAGGCGTTTGCCGACCACCTGCAAATCGAACCGCTGGCATTGGCTGCGGTAGAGCCGACGCGGGACCTGGAACTGTGGGTCATTCCAGCCGGTGGCAAGCCGATCTCCCTAGGGCTGGTGCCGGCTGCCGGCAAGGGCCGGATCGAGCTGAGCACGGCGCAGCAGGCGTTGCTCTCTGTGCCACTGACCCTGGCCGTGAGCCTGGAACCGCGCGGCGGTTCGCCGACCGGCCAACCGACCGGGCCGGTGCTGTATCAGGGCCAATTGGCATCACTTTGAGCTGAAACGGGGTCAGGAACCCATCGCGCCTATCGGGGTCCATGACAGGTCTGAAAGCCCTGTCAGGAATATCCCAATGAGCGCGACCCGCCCCAAAGTCATTGAGCCCAAGCCCCCTTTCTGGAGCCGCCCACGCGTGTTTATCGGCGTGTGCGTGGCCATCCTCAGCGGCCTCGGCGGCGCGCTCTACACCCAGGACAACGTGAAGTCGGCGGCCACCCTGGTGACCACCACCCAGCAGCCGGCCGCGCAGATCAGGGCGCACAAGGATTACCTCGAAATCGAACCCATCGCCACCACGGCACCGGCGCCCGATCAAAGCCTGGAACTGTGGGCCATGCCCGAGGGCGGCAAGCCGGTTTCACTGGGGCTGTTGCCGGAAGATGGCCAAGGCATTATCGGCCTCAACCCGCGCCAGCAACAAAGCATCAGCCAGCCGGTGGAGTTGATGGTGAGTTCAGAAACCAAAGGCGGCTCGGTGAGCAAGCAGCCAACAGGCCCGACGGTGTATCAGGGTGCACTGGCTACCCGCTGACTCAATCTACTGAGCACAGCAGAACTCATGTGGGAGGGGGCCCCTTCCAACATTTGAACCTCATCGGCTGGGTGACTTGCTCACGGCGGAGGAGGGCCGACAGGCCCGACCGTTTACCAGGGTGCACTGGCTATACCCGCTGACTCAATCTAATGAGCACAGCAAAAACATGTGGGAGGGGCGGTGCGACGATTCGACTTGCCCCCGATGACGGTGGGTCAGCTACAAATATGCTTACTGACACACCGCTATCGGGGGCAAGTCGAATCGTCGCACCGCCCCTCCCACATTTGAACCGCATTGGCTCGGTGACTTGCTCAAGCCGGAGGATGGCGCTTATAGTTCGGCCGTCGTCCATATGGCGACACGGGTTTGGCGACCCGATTGAAATAATGCATGCAAAAGCACCTGCTTCTTTGCAGGTTTTTTTGCACGCGTAAAGCTGCTTTATGGCGGCTGTGCGCGGGAGACCTTCGGGTCTGCCGGCTTTGCTTTATTTCACCGGTTCGCCAACCTGCGTACAGCTGCCACCCATTCGTTTGGCGACGTGTGAGTGGTGGCCTCACTCTCTGAAATAAAGGTTAAAACATGAACCGATACATGCCACTCACCGGCCACGACAGCACCACCCCTTCCCTGCTCATCGACACCCAAGTCCCGCTGGACGTGCTCCACGACGCGGCGCTCTACCGTATCCGCGCCGTCACCCAAGTCATGGAAAACCTGGCCTTTCGCGAAGGCCTGCACACCGACAACGTCGTCCTCCAGGACTTTGCCCTGCTCTGCGCCATCCCGTTGCGCGATGGCTGTGATTTGCTGGATGTCATCAGCCGGCGGCTCCAGGCTTAACCTGCAGACACAAAAAGGGCGACCCGCAGGTCGCCCTTTTCATTTGCCCGGCGCTTACGCCGCGCTGAACAACTTATGCGGATCAATCACAAACTTCTTCGGCACACCCGCATCAAACTCGCCATAGCCACGCGGTGCATCATCCAGGCTGATCACCTGCACACCGACGATTTCAGCAATATTGATGCGGTCCCACATGATCGCCTGCATCAGCTGGCGGTTGTACTTCATCACCGGGGTTTGCCCGGTGTGGAAGCTGTGGGATTTGGCCCAGCCCAAACCGAAGCGAATGCTCAGGCTGCCCATCTTCGCGGCGGCGTCGACGGCGCCTGGGTCTTCGGTGACGTACAGGCCAGGAATGCCGATCTTGCCCGCCACGCGTACCACGCCCATCAGCGAGTTGAGCACAGTGGCCGGGGCTTCGGCCTTGACGCCGTCGTGGCCGTGGCCGCGAGCTTCGAAGCCTACGCAGTCGACGGCGCAGTCCACTTCTGGCTCACCGAGCAGCGCGGCGATCTGTTCGTGCAGTGGGGTGTCGGTGGAGAGGTCGACAATTTCAAACCCCTGGGCCTTGGCGTGGGCCAGGCGGATCGAGTTGACGTCGCCAATGATCACCACCGCCGCGCCCAGCAGGCGTGCGGATGCGGCAGCGGCCAGGCCGACCGGGCCGGCACCGGCGATGTACACCGTGCTGCCTGGGCCAACGCCGGCGGTGACGGCGCCGTGGTAGCCGGTCGGCAGAATGTCGGAGAGGCAGGTCAGGTCGCGGATTTTCTCCATGGCCTTGTCGCGGTCCGGCAGTTTCAGCAGGTTGAAGTCGGCGTACGGCACCAGCACGTACTCGGCCTGGCCGCCGGTCCAATCGCCCATGTCGACATAGCCGTAGGCGCCACCGGCACGGGCCGGGTTGACGGTGAGGCACACGCCGGTGTGTTGTTCTTTGCAGGAGCGGCAGCGACCGCAGGCGACGTTAAAGGGGACGGAGACCAGATCGCCGATTTTCAGGTTTTCGACATCGCTGCCCTTCTCGATCACTTCACCGGTGATCTCGTGACCGAGCACCAGGCCGGTCTGGGCAGTGGTGCGGCCGCGCACCATGTGTTGGTCGGAGCCGCAGATATTGGTGGAGACCACGCGCAGGATGACGCCGTGCTCAATCTTCCTGCCACGGGGGTCCTGCATTTTGGGATAGTCGATTTTCTGTACTTCGACCTTGCCGTTGCCGAGATACACGACACCACGATTACCAGACATGCTTTCACCTCGCTGTTGTTTTTATGGAACCGCGTTGCCCCTTTGGGTGGGCAGCGCGTTTAAGTGCTCGGGTACAGATGCTGTTTCTTGTGTTGTTTGTTGGGGCCTCATCGGGGGCAAGCCCCCTCCCACATTTGATCGGGTTCCAACCTTGAAATGCGGTCGAATGTGGGAGGGGGCTTGCCCCCGATGGCGTCAGTCAGAGCACCACCGTCCTATTGGCATTGAGAAACACCCGCCGCTCAATGTGATACCCCACTGCCCGGGCCAACGTCAGCCCTTCAATATCCCGCCCCTTGGCAATCAGATCCTCGGGATAGTGGCTGTGATCCACCACTTCCACGCCCTGGGCGATGATCGGGCCTTCGTCCAAATCGTTGTTGATGTAATGCGCCGTAGCGCCCACCAGCTTCACGCCCTTGTTGTACGCCTGGTGATACGGCTTGGCGCCCTTGAACCCCGGCAGCAACGAGTGGTGGATGTTGATCGCCTTGCCATCCAGTTTGCGGCACAGCTCCGGCGACAGCACTTGCATGTAGCGCGCAAGGATCACCAGTTCCGCGCCGGTGTCTTCCACCACTTGCCACACTTGACGCTCCTGGGACGGTTTGTCGTTGGGGTCGAGGGGGAAATGGTAGTAGGGAATCTGGTGCCAGTCGGCCAAAGGTTGCAGATCGGGGTGGTTGGACACCACCGCGACCACATCCATCGACAGTTGGCCAATGCGCTGGCGGTAGAGCAAATCGTTCAGGCAGTGATCAGCCTTGGAGACCATGATCACCACTTTTGGCCGGTAGTTCGGCGCCGTCAGCTCGAAGATCATGCCAAAGGCTTCGCCGCGCGTGGCCAGGCCATCGCGGAACGCCTGCTCGTCGAAGCCGTCGGGCTGACGAAATTCGACACGAATAAAAAACCGGCCCGAGAGGCGGTCATCGAACGAATGGTGCTCGGTGACGTAGCAACCCTGCTCGAACAGGTAGCGGGTAACCGCGTCCACCGTGCCGAGCACACTGGGGCAGTCGGCGGTCAAAATCCATGTATCGGGTGCGCGGCTCATAATTGAATCCTCATGCCTTTTTGGCGAGGGGGCTTACCCCCGTTGAGCTGCGAGGCAGCCCTGAAATCAGCCAAGCGGTTCTTTCAGGAGAAATACGCTGACCTTATTGGGACCGCTGCGCGGTCCAACGGGGGCAAGCCCCCTCGCCACAACAGCCCTCTGATCCCACATGCGGGGTCAGGCTTGAACGCTCAGGCCGAATTCAGCAGAAGCATCCTGCAGCCACAACCACCAGTAATCCGAGAAGCTGCGACGGATCAGCAGTTCCCACGTGTCTTCAGCGGTATGGCGGATCACCAGTTGCGACTTGGCGAACACCGTGCCCACCGCCTTGCCCACCGGGAAGTTGTTGGGGTGTACGTCATAGCTGGTGGATTTCATCAGCACGTCGCGCACGTTCGGGCCGCTGAGCTCGAGGATCTGCTGACCGCCGCTGACATTGACGATCTGGATATGCAGCTCGCCCAACGCGGCACGCAGGTTTTGCTCGGCGGCGAACTCTTCACCGCTCGGCACGATCAACAGCCACTCATCCGGGCCAAGCCATTGCAGGCTGGTTTCACCTTTGACGATGACTTGCAAGGCGCCAGGCAGTTCGATGCCCAGGGCCTTGTGCACGCCGGCAGCGAAGGCTGCATCGTGGCCGTCACCACGAATGGTCAGGTGGCCGAGGAGTTTCTTTTCCCGCACGGTCACGCCGGCGTTCTTGCGGCCCTTGCCGACCAGGCTGGCGAGGTCGGCATGGTGCAGCGAGGATTCGGCTTTGGCGCCGGTGGTGGGGCGTTGTTGGTAAACGTTGGCTGCTGTCATAAAGCACCTGTTTTGAATTCTGTTGTGAGGCTGATGGCCTCATCGGGGGCAAGGCCCCCTCCCACAGGGGAATGCATTTCAAAATGTGGGAGGGGGCTTGCCCCCGATGCAGGCGACTCAAATGTTCTGCCGTTCGCCCTTGGGATCAAAGAACACCGAAGACACAATCTCCGCCTCGATCACGCTGCCATCCGCTTGCGGCGAAAAAACCCGCTCGCCGATGCGCTTCAAGCCGCCCTTCACCACCGCCATCGCAAACGAATAACCCAGCGAGTTATGCGCATAGCTGGAAGTCACGTGGCCAACCATCTTCATCGGGATCGACTGCTTGGCGTCGAACACCAGCTGCGCGCCTTCCGGCAGCCATACAGTCGGATCAATCGGCTTCAAGCCCACCAGTTGCTTGCGCTCTTCGCGCACGCAGTCTTCACGGTTCATCCCGCGCCAGCCGATCCACGAGAACGGCTTGGTACGGCCCACACACCAGCCCATATTCAGGTCGTCCGGGGTCATCGAGCCGTCAGTGTCCTGGCCGACAATGATGAAGCCCTTCTCAGCGCGCAGTACGTGCATGGTTTCGGTGCCGTACGGGGTCAGGTTGTACTGCTTGCCGGCCTCGACGATTTTTTCCAGCACGCCCATGGCGTAGTCGGCCTGCACGTTGACTTCGTACGACAGCTCACCGGTAAACGAAATACGGAATACCCGTGCCGGCACGCCGCCGACCAAACCTTCTTTCCAGGTCATGAACGGGAAGCCGTCCTTGTCCAGGTCGATGTCGGTGACTTCGCTCAACAGCTTGCGGCTGTTGGGGCCGGACAGGGTCATGGTCGCCCAATGGTCGGTGACCGAGGTGAAGTACACCTTGAGGTCTGGCCATTCGGTCTGTTGGTAGATTTCCAGCCACTGCAGCACGCGGGCCGCGCCGCCGGTGGTGGTGGTCATCAGGAAGTGGTTGTCGGCGAGGCAGGCAGTTACGCCGTCGTCGAAGACCATGCCGTCTTCCTTGCACATCAGGCCATAGCGCGCCTTGCCCACGTCGAGCTTGGTCCAGGCGTTGGTGTAGATGCGGTTGAGGAACTCACGGGCATCCGGGCCCTGGATGTCGATCTTGCCGAGGGTGGATGCATCCAGCAGGCCGACGCTGTCGCGCACGGCCAGGCATTCGCGTTTGACGGCGGCGTGCAGGTCTTCGCCGTTACGCGGGAAGTACCATGGGCGTTTCCATTGGCCGACGTCTTCAAACTCGGCGCCGTTCTTCACGTGCCAGGCTTGCAGCGCGGTGTAGCGCACCGGCTCGAAGATGTGCCCACAGTGGCGCCCCGCAACGGCGCCGAAGGTGACCGGCGTGTAGTTGGGACGGAACATGGTGGTGCCCATCTGCGGAATAGTCACGTTCAGCGAGCGCGCGGCAATGGCCAGGCCGTTGACGTTACCCAGCTTGCCCTGGTCAGTGCCGAAGCCCAGCGCGGTGTAGCGTTTGACGTGTTCGACCGACTCGAAACCTTCGCGGGTCGCCAGTTCGATGGCGGCGGCGGTCACGTCGTTCTGCAGGTCGACGAATTGCTTCGGCGCCCGTGCAGTGGGTTTATCGTGGGGCACCTGGTACACGGCCAGGGTCGGCTCTTCCAGACGACTCAAGGCTTTTGGCAGGGTGCCTTCCACCGGGGCGAAACCGGCTTCGCTGGCAGCGCGCACGCCGCCTTCAAAACCATCCGCCAGGGAATCGCCGAGGCCGTAGACGCCATTGATGCCACCGACGCACACGCGTTTTTGCGGGGCTTCACCCGGTACAAAACCGAGGATATCTTCACGCCAGGTCGGCTTGCCGCCCAGGTGCGAGGCCAAGTGAACCACGGGGCTATAGCCGCCGGAGCTGGCGACCAGGTCGCAGTCGAGCCATTCGCCAGGGCTGGTGACTTTGTGCGCTTTCAGATCAATCGCGGACACACGGGCGGCGGTCACGTGCTTGCTGCCACGCGCTTCGATCACGGCGCTGCCGGTGAGGATGCGAATGCCTTTGGCGCGCGCTTCTTCCACCAACGCGCCGCGTGGGTTGTGGCGCACATCGGCCACGGCAACCACTGCAAGGCCGGCGTCGAGCCAGTCCAGCGCAACGCGGTAGGCGTGGTCGTTGTTGGTCGACAGCACCAGTTTTTTACCCGGAGCCACTCCATAGCGGCGCACGTAGGTGGAGACGGCACCGGCCAGCATATTGCCCGGCACGTCGTTGTTGCCGTACACCAGCGGACGCTCGCACGCACCGGTGGCCAGCACCACACGCTTGGCGCGTACACGGTGGATACGCTGACGCACCACCCCAATCGGCGCGCGGTCACCGAGGTGGTCGGTGAGGCGTTCGTGAATGGTCAGGAAGTTATGGTCGTGGTAGCCGTTGACGGTGGCGCGGGGCAGCAGCACCACGTCCGGCAGGGCCTTGAGTTCGGCGATCACGCTGGCAACCCATTCGGTGGCCGGCTTGCCGTCGAGGCTCTCACGCGAGTCCAGCAAGGAGCCGCCGAACTCTTCCTGTTCGTCGGCGATGATCACGCGGGCACCGCTGCGCGCAGCAGCCAGTGCAGCGGCCAAGCCGGCAGGGCCTGCGCCCACCACCAACACGTCGCAGTGGCGGTTGAAGTTGTCGTAGGTGTCCGGGTCGTTCTCGGTCGGCGAGCGGCCAAGGCCAGCGGCCTTACGGATGTACTTCTCGTACGTCATCCAGAACGATTGCGGGTACATGAAGGTTTTGTAGTAGAAACCCGGCGGCATCAGCTTGCCGCCGACCTTGCCAAGGATGCCCATCACGTCATTGTTGACGTTCGGCCAGCCGTTGGTGCTGGTGGCGACCAAGCCCTGGTACAGCGCCTGTTGGGTGGCGCGCACGTTGGGAATCTGGGTGGCTTCGGTGGCGCCGATCTGCAGCACCGCGTTCGGCTCTTCGGCGCCGGCGGCAAAGATGCCGCGTGGGCGCGAGTACTTGAAGCTGCGGCCGATGATGTCGACGCCGTTGGCCAGCAGGGCTGCGGCCAGGGTGTCGCCTTCAAAGCCTCTGTAGCTCTGGCCGTTGAAGCTGAAGGTCAGGACCTTGTTACGGTCGATGCGGCCACCGTTGGACAGGCGATTGATCTGGCTCATACCTTCTCTCCAGCAGCCTTGGCGGTGAATTGCGGCTTGGTACCGATCTTGTAGGTTTCAAGAATTTCGTAGGTCAGGGTGTCGCGGGTGGCGTTGAAGTACTGACGGCAACCAGCGGCGTGAATCCACAGCTCGTGGTGCAGGCCACGGGGGTTGTCGCGGAAGAACATGTAGTCGCCCCACTGCTCGTCCGTGCAGGTGTTCGGGTCCAGCGGGCGCGGGATGTGCGCTTGGCCGGACGCGTGGAATTCCTCTTCGGAGCGCAGTTCGCCACAGTGAGGACAGAAGATATGCAACATAGGAAATTTCTCCTGTTAGTGGGCGACGGCTGCAGCGCCGTGTTCGTCGATGAGTGCACCGTTGTGGAAACGGTCGATGGAGAATGGCGCGGCCAATGGGTGCATTTCACCCTTGGCCAGGCTGGCGGCAAACACGTTGCCTGAGCCTGGGGTGGCCTTGAAGCCACCGGTGCCCCAACCGCAGTTGAAGAACATGTTCGGTACCGGGGTCTTGGAGATGATCGGGCACGCATCCGGCGTGGTGTCGACGATGCCGCCCCACTGACGGTTCATGCGCACGCGCGACAGCACCGGGAACATCTCGACGATGGCCTGGATGGTGTGTTCGATCACCGGGTACGAGCCGCGCTGGCCGTAGCCGTTGTAACCGTCGATACCGGCGCCGATCACCAGGTCGCCCTTGTCGGACTGGCTGATGTAACCGTGCACGGCGTTGGACATGATCACGCTGTCGATAATCGGCTTGATCGGCTCCGACACCAACGCTTGCAGCGGGTGGGATTCGATCGGCAGGCGAAAGCCCGCCAGCGAGGCCATGTGCCCCGAGTTACCGGCAGTCACCACACCGACGCGCTTGGCGCCGATAAAGCCCTTGTTGGTTTCAACACCGATGCACACGCCGTTTTCCTTGCGGAAGCCGATCACTTCGGTCTGCTGGATCAAGTCCACGCCGAGGGCGTCAGCCGCGCGGGCGAAACCCCAGGCTACGGCATCGTGACGGGCCACGCCGCCACGCCGTTGCACGGTGGCACCGAGTACCGGGTAGCGGGTGTTTTTCGAGCAATCCAGGTACGGGATCTCGTCCGCAACCTGTTTGGCGTTGAGCAGTTCGCCGTCCACGCCGTTGAGGCGGTTGGCGCTCACACGGCGTTCAGAATCACGGATGTCTTGCAGGGTGTGGCACAGGTTGTAGACGCCACGCTGGGAGAACATCACGTTGTAGTTGAGGTCCTGGGACAGGCCTTCCCACAGTTTCATCGCGTGTTCATACAGGTGCGCCGACTCATCCCACAGGTAGTTGGAACGCACGATGGTGGTGTTGCGCGCGGTGTTACCGCCGCCCAGCCAGCCCTTCTCGACCACGGCCACGTTGGTGATGCCGTGCTCCTTGGCCAGGTAGTAAGCGGTCGCCAGACCATGCCCGCCGCCGCCGACGATGACCACGTCGTAGACCTTTTTCGGGGTCGGCGTGCGCCACATCTTCTGCCAGTTTTCGTGATGGCTGAGGGAGTGCTTGAAGAGGCCGAAGCCCGAGTAGCGTTGCATAGTCATTACTCCAAAACCGCGCTCAGCGATAAACCGGGAAATCAGCGCACAGGGCAGATACGTGTTTGGCCACGTTGGCCTCGACGTCGGCATCGCCGAGGTTGTCGAGGATGTCGCAGATCCAGCCGGCCAACTCGACGCACTGCGCCACTTTGAAACCACGCGTGGTCACCGCCGGGGTGCCGATGCGCAGGCCCGAGGTCACGAACGGCGACTGCGGGTCATTCGGCACAGCGTTCTTGTTGACGGTGATGTGGGCGCGACCGAGGGCGGCGTCCGCCTCTTTGCCGGTGAGGCCCTGACGGATCAGGCTGACCAGGAACAGGTGGTTATCAGTGCCGCCGGACACTACATCGTAGCCGCGCTTGATAAACACGCTGGCCATGGCCTGGGCGTTGTCGATCACCTGTTGCTGGTAGACCTTGAAGCCAGGCTCCTGGGCTTCCTTGAAGCACACGGCCTTGCCGGCGATGACGTGCATCAGCGGGCCGCCCTGGGCGCCGGGGAATACCGCTGCGTTGAGTTTCTTTTCAATTTCTTCGTTGGACTTGGCCAGGATCAGGCCGCCACGTGGACCGCGCAGGGTCTTGTGGGTGGTGGTGGTGACCACATCGGCGTAAGGCAGCGGGTTCGGGTACAGGCCGGCGGCAACCAGGCCGGCGACGTGGGCCATGTCGACGAACAGCAGCGCGCCCACCTTGTCGGCGATCGCACGGAAACGTGGGAAATCCAGGGTCTTGGAGTAGGCAGAAAAACCGGCCACGACCATTTTCGGCTGGTGTTCCACGGCCAGGCGCTCGACTTCGTCGTAGTCGATCAGGCCGGTGTCGGTGTTGATGCCGTACTGTACGGCGTTGTACAGCTTGCCCGAAGACGACACTTTGGCGCCGTGGGTCAGGTGGCCGCCGTGGGCCAGACTCATGCCCAGGATGGTGTCGCCGGCTTGCAGCAGGGCCAGGTACACGGCGCTGTTGGCGGAGGAACCGGAGTGTGGCTGCACGTTGGCGTAATCGGCGCCGAACAGTTGCTTGGCGCGTTCGATGGCCAGCGCCTCGACCTTATCCACGTGCTCGCAGCCGCCGTAGTAGCGCTTGCCCGGGTAGCCTTCGGCGTATTTGTTGGTGAGGCCGCTGCCTTGGGCTTCCATCACGCGCTTGCTGGTGTAGTTCTCTGACGCGATCAGCTCGATATGATCTTCCTGACGCTGCTCCTCGGCATTCATGGCCGCCAGCAGTGCGTCGTCATATCCCTGAATCTGGTCTTGTTTGCTGAACATCGCGTCTCTCCCAGCCTTTCGTATTGTTAAGGCCCGTGCAGAGCCCTTTGATGCGATGGTAGGGCTGGCGCCAGCAGGTCAAATGCCTACGGACGCCACGCAAAGGTGCGTTTACGACATGACGGCAACTACACCGATTAAATGTGGGAGGGGGCTCGCCCCCGATAGCGGTGGATCAGCTTGCACCTAGGCTGGCTGACACTCCGCAATCGGGGGCAAGTCGAACCGTCGCACCGCCCCTCCCACAAGGGTTAGGCGATGATCTGACGGACGAGTAGGAGCAGCAGGAAATGCAGGGGATAGAGTACATACGCCCAGCGACGCATGGCGGGCGGCGAGACGTTTTGAGCATGTCGCAATAAGACCAAGCCGGCCAAAGGCGCGATCAGGCAGGCGGCCAACCCGGTCAGTGCCACGGTTGAGCCGCTGTTGAGCAAAATCTGCCATTGATTCGCCGCCACGCAGACCAACCCCGGCAACACGCTGAAATACCATGGCCGACGGAACACCAGCAGCAGCGCCAACGGCAGCAATACACCAAAAAAACCAAACATGAGCTGTGTGGAAAACACCGCCGCTACGCCGAGGGCGATCAGCGCCAATCCTCGATCAATAACCGCCTTCTGCTGCCATCCTCGGACAACCAGCAGACCCAGCGCCAAGGTCGGCAACACGTTCAACGTATCGGCATCCTCGATAAACAGCCGATACGGCACTTCGCTGATCACACTGAACAGCAGCAGCCAGCCCAGGTAGCGCCATTGGCCGGTTACCGGGGCTTTTCGCACCCGATGCAGGTTCGCCGCAATCGCCAGGCAAAACCACGGGAACGCCAGGCGCCCCGGCACGTACAGACCATCCAGACTCAAGCCCACATAACGCAGGTGATCCAGCACCATGCTCAGCAGGGCCAGCCACTTGAGCAGATCCAAGGCGCCATCACGGACGCGTCTTACAGGCGTGGTTTGAGTACCGTGCATAATTCCCCAGTGACTTTGCGTTTACAGAGCGTGCGCACCCGCGACAATCTTGGTTACAGTGCGCACCAACATCGACCACAGGAATGGGCCATGACCGACAAGAGCCAACAATTCGCCAGTGACAACTATTCCGGCATCTGCCCGGAAGCCTGGGCCGCCATGGAACAAGCCAACCAGGGCCATCAACGCGCTTACGGCGATGATGAATGGACCCACCGCGCCGCCGACGGTTTCCGCAACTTGTTCGAAACCGACTGCGAAGTGTTCTTCGCCTTCAACGGTACGGCCGCCAACTCCCTGGCGCTGTCCTCGCTGTGCCAGAGCTACCATAGCGTGATTTGCTCGGAAACCGCCCACGTCGAAACCGACGAATGCGGCGCGCCGGAGTTTTTCTCCAACGGCTCCAAACTGCTCACCGCGCGCACCGAAAACGGCAAGCTGACCCCAGAGTCGATCCGCGAGATCGCCCTCAAGCGCCAGGACATACACTATCCAAAGCCGCGCGTGGTGACCCTGACCCAGGCCACCGAAGTCGGCAGCGTGTACACCCCGGAAGAAATCCGCGCCATCAGCGTCACCTGCAAGGAACTGGGGCTGAACCTGCACATGGACGGCGCGCGCTTCTCCAACGCCTGCGCATTCCTCGGCTGCTCGCCGGCCGACCTGACCTGGAAAGCCGGCGTGGATGTGCTGTGCTTTGGCGGCACCAAGAACGGCATGGCCGTGGGTGAGGCGATCCTGTTCTTCAACCACAAGCTGGCCGAAGACTTCGACTACCGCTGCAAACAGGCCGGGCAACTGGCCTCGAAGATGCGCTTCCTATCCGCACCGTGGGTAGGCCTGTTGGAAAACGACGCCTGGCTCAAACACGCCCGCCACGCCAACAGCTGCGCGCAATTGCTCAGCAGCCTGGTGGCGGATATTCCTGGCGTGGAGCTGATGTTCCCGGTGCAGGCCAACGGCGTGTTCCTGCAACTCTCGGAGCCGGCAATTGCCGCACTGACAGCCAAGGGCTGGCGGTTCTACACCTTCATCGGCAAGGGTGGCGCGCGCTTCATGTGTGCGTGGGATACCGAGGAAGAGCGCGTAAGAGAATTAGCCGCAGATATACGGGAAGTGATGAACGCTTAATGTAGTCATTCGGCCCCCGTGCGATGGCCAAATGCCGAGACTGTTTTTTGATATTTCTGACAGTGTCGCACCTGAATTTCTTTGACTAGCCTCTTGGAACCCGGAAGGAAAGCGCCGATACATCGGCCACCTTCCGGGACTACCTGCCTGCCGAACATTCGGCCGGAAACGGAAATCCAGCAGAGGGCTACACCATGGAAAACCAACTCTACCTCAACCACTCGCACGGCGAAGGCGCCATCACCACCACGGTCATTGACTGGGATGAGTTCAGGAAGTGCGTCAACGTCGGCGACACTATCCAAGAGCAAACGCGGACCCTGAGGGTCACCGACAAAGTCTATGAACTGACAGGCTCCGGCCAGCACTTTGTGGTGCACGTCTACGCCCAGTAACCGTTAACCCCTAAGGCCCGCGTCGAAGCTTCATGACCTTCGACGCGGGATCGATTCAAAACTCAATCCGCACATCACCCTTTGGCACACTGCAGCACGACAAGATATAACCCTCGGCCTCGTCGTCCTCGGTAATCCCGCCGTTGTGGTCCATCTCGACTTCCCCGCCCAGCTTCAACACCTTGCACGTCCCGCAAATGCCCATGCCGCACGCCTTGGGAATCAGCAAACCAAGCTTGGCCGCCGCCGCGTGCACGGTTTCACCCGGGGCCACACGAATGCTTTTGCCGGACGAGATAAATTCGACTTGATGCAGGTCCGCCAGATCGACTTCCGGCGCATCCGCTGCGATTTCTGCCTGTTCCACCGCATCGGCACGGGCTTCCGGCGGCGTGGCGCCGAAGGATTCTTCGTGGTACCGCGACATGTCGAAACCGGCCACTTCCAGCAGGCGCTTGACGGCATTCATGTACGGCGTAGGGCCGCAGCAAAACACTTCGCGCTCAAGGAAGTCAGGCACCATCAATTCCAGCATCTTGTGGTTCAAGTAGCCGCGATAACCGGCCCAGGGTTCACCCAGGCCATGCTTCTCACAGATCAGGTGCAGGCTGAAGTTGTCGATCCGCGACGCCATGTGCTCCAGCTCGCGGTGGTAGATGATGTCTTTGGGCGAGCGGGCGCTGTGGATAAACGTCATGTCGACATTGGCGTTGGTGTCGTAGAACCAGCGCGCCATGGACATCACCGGCGTAATCCCCACGCCGCCGCTGAGGTACAGCACTTTTGGGCTGGGGAAGTCGATGGCATTGAACAGCCCGACCGGCCCGTGCACCGCCAGCTCCTGGCCCTCGTGCAAGGTATCGTGCAACCAGTTGGAAACCTTGCCGCCCGGCACGCGCTTGATGGTCACCGAAAAGCTGTACGGCACCGACGGTGAACTGGAAATCGTGTAGGAGCGCATGATCGGCTGCCCTTCGATCTCCAGCTCCAGGGTGACGAATTGCCCCGGCTTGAAAAAGAACAGGATCGGCTGGTCGGCCATGAAGCAAAAGGTGCGCACGTCCCAGGTTTCCTGGATGACTTTGACGCAACGGACAATGTGCCGACCATTGGCCCAGGTCTGGGTGGTTACCGGGTTCAGGAAGCTGTTGGACATGCTGACTCTCCACTGCCGATGTTCGGCTTTATGGTGGCGATTCTGCGTAACGCCGGAACCGCCCATTTACCTATCTGCGACATTCACATACTTATCGCGACCAGCCCCCAGGCACCTAGGGTTGCGCGTCGGGATCAGAGTGGGCCATGTCGCTAATGGATAAGGTTCGACGCAACGCCGGCCCCACACTCGCTTCCAACAACAACGCTTTCTTTACGCCTTGCATAGCATCAACCGTAGCCACTATTCGCCGGCCACACAGAATGGCCATGAGGACACACACGATGGACGTCACCGCAACCTTAAGCTTGGGCGATCCGCTGGAACCCGCACGCAAGGCCACCGCGCAAATGCTGCAAGAACGCGAGCGCACCTTTTCGCTGCCGCAGCCGTTCTACTCTGATGAGCGGTTGTTTGATATCGACATGCAGGAGATCTTCCAGAAAGAGTGGTTGATTGCCGGCATGACCTGCGAAATCCCGGCCAAGGGCAACTACCTGACCCTGCAAATCGGCAAGAACCCGATCATCGTGATCCGCGGCGCCGAGGGCGTGGTGCATGCGTTCCACAACGTGTGCCGGCACCGTGGTTCGCGCTTGTGCACCAGCGACAAAGGCAAGGTCGCCAAACTGGTCTGCCACTACCACCAGTGGACCTACGAACTGGACGGCCGCCTGCTGTTCGCCGGCACCGAGATGGGCGCCGACTTCGACATGAAGCAATACGGCCTCAAACCCGTGAACGTGAAAACAGCTGGCGGCTATATCTTCATCAGCCTGGCCGAGAACCCGCCGGCCATCGATGACTTCCTGTCGACGCTGAACCACTACATGGAACCCTACGACATGGAGAACACCAAGGTGGCGATTACCACCACCTTGATGGAAAAAGCCAACTGGAAGCTGGTGCTGGAAAACAACCGCGAGTGCTACCACTGCAACGCGTCGCACCCGGAACTGTTGAAAACCCTGCTGGAATGGGACGACGTGACCGACCCGCGCGCCGACCAGGCCTTCAAGGACCACGTGGCCGCCTCCGCCGCCGCCTGGGATGCCGAGAAGATCCCTTACGCCCACGCCAGCTTCGGCCTGCGTAACCGCATCGTGCGCATGCCGCTGCTCAAGGGCACCGTGTCGATGACCCTGGATGGCAAACAGGGCTGCGCCAAGCTGATGGGCCGCATCAAGAACCCGGACCTGGGCTCGATGCGCATCCTGCACCTGCCGCACTCGTGGAACCACTGCATGGGCGACCACATCATCGTGTTCACCGTGTGGCCGATCAGCGCCCAGGAAACCATGGTCACCACCAAGTGGCTGGTGCACAAGGACGCCGTGGAAGGCGTGGACTACGACGTGGAGCGCATGCGCCAGGTGTGGGACGCCACCAACGACCAGGACCGTCGCCTGGCCGAAGAAAACCAGCGCGGCATCAACTCCACCGCCTACCAACCCGGCCCGTACTCCAAGACTTATGAGTTTGGTGTGGTTAACTTTGTGGATTGGTACAGCGAGCGTCTGTTGAACAACCTGGGCGCGGCACCCGCGCCTTACCTCAAGGGTGTGGCGGCACACGAGTAATGCTCTGATTGTCAGGGTTCCGGACTGTACAAAAAACAGCCAGAACCCTGACAACCCCCATCTGCCCTGCCTTCCAGCCATTGCCCAACAACTTATCCACAGAGCCACCCACAGCAATTGTGGGCAACTGATGCTTTTTCCCAAAATAAACCGAAGAAAATCCGTGACTTATTCAAAGCCAGGGGTTTTATCCTCTATTGGTTGTTTTTTGATCTAAAGTCTGTAGGCCACGTTTTGTATGGGCTGTAGAGGAACGCAAACACCTTATCCACAGAAGCGCCAACAGACTTTGGGGGCAACTTTGGGGTGTCTGTGGAAAACTGCGTGCAGGTTAGTGAAACTGGGGGTTTCAGAGGGATTTGGAGGGGAAAAGCCAGGATTGATCATTTTTTAAACAGAACTCTACACGCCTTTAACTACGTGGCTTGCAGCAGATAGCAAACATCTTATCCACACGCAGGCTAACAGGCATTGTGGGTAAACCGGCAGCACTACAAAACAATGTGGGAGGGGGCTTGCCCCCGATTAGGGAGTGTCAGTTGATACAGCCTTGACTGACCCACCGCTATCGGGGGCAAGCCCCCTCCCACATTTGTTTAGCGTACGACGCCTTCTTCGATGAGCAGCTTGAGAATAGCGTCCGCGCCGGCTTCCGGGCTTAGGCCCTTAAGCACCTGCCCGCCCCCCCCACTAGCCTTGGCCGTAGCCGCCTTCATACGGTCCGCGCCGCTCTTGGCCTTGATCACCTTGAGCCGCTTGGGCCGCGGCTTGGCCGGCTGCAGCACTGCGCCTGTGAATAACTCGTCTTCCTCAACCTCGACCTCATGGGCCGCCAGCTCGCCGCGTTGCGCCGGGCCATAGGCGCTTTGCCGAGGCTTGGGTGCGGCGTTATCCACAGTGGCCAGAAACGGCAGGCGCACTTTCAAGCGCCGCCGCTGGCCACGGGGCAAGGCTTGCAGGACATGGGCCACGCCGCCGTCGATGGACTCTACCTGCGCCAGGCCCACAATCAGCGGCCAGCCCAATTGCTCGGCCAGCAGGAACGGCAGCATGCCCGAACCTTCGCCGGTTTCCGCCTGGCTGCCGGTGAGCACCACCTGGGCACCCGCGTCACGCAAATAGTCACTGAGCACCGGCAGCGCGTCGGCGCCGGCGGGCTGCTCCAGCACCTGCAACTGTGGCAAGCCCATGCCCAGGTAGCTGCGCAAGGTCGGTTCGTGGATATTGCCAGCGTGCAGCACCTGCAACTTATCCCCAGCCATTTGCAGACCCAACTCGACGGCGCGCGCGTCCTGCTCGGCGCGGCGTGGACGGCCGGAGGTCGGGTGGGCGCCGATGGATACCAGGCTGATTACATTCGTGGTCATGACCATATCCTTAAGCTGCATCGCGCTTGGCGCCGTTGCGGTAGGTGTCGACCGCCGCGATCAAGGCCTGCAGGATCGCGGCGCTGTCGCCGATCACCGACAGGTCGGCTCGCTTGATCATGTCGCAGCCCGGGTCGAGGTTGATCGCCACCACCTTGTCGCAGGCACCGATGCCTTGCAGGTGCTGGATCGCCCCGGAGATACCTACCGCTACGTAAACCCGCGCTGTGACCCAGGTGCCGCTGGCGCCGACCTGGCGATCACGCGCCATAAAGCCATCGTCCACCGCCACCCGCGACGCGCCTTCGGTGGCGCCAAGGGCGGCGGCGGCCTGGTGGAACAGCGCCCAGTCCTTGACCCCATTGCCACCGGAGAAAATGAATTCGGCCTCGGCCATGGGAATCGCCCCTGGGTCCACCGCCACCGCGCCAAGGTCTTCGATACGCGGCAGGCTGCGCGCCAGGCTTGTGGATAACTCCACGGGCAATACTTCGTGACGCGTTTCGCTGACCGGTTCGGCACATTCGACGGCGGCCAGGATCAGGCGTGGCAGCGGCCGCGCCAAATCCTCCCGACCCGCACCGGCGCGGCCGATGCATTCCTCGCCCTTGATCTGCCACACCCGGGTAGCCGGGCGCTCCTTGAGGCTGGCGGCAAAACGCCGGCCCAGTTCGCCACCACCACTGCGGCTGTCGGGCAGCAACCAGTGGCGCGGGTTGAACTGGTTATCCACAGCCCGCAGGCCTTGCACGCGTTGCTCCGGTGCATAACCTTCGAACTCATGACCTTCCAGTACCAGCAGGCGATCAACGCCCGCCGTGGCGAACGCGCTTTCCTTATGTTCACCAAACACCACCGCCAGTACTGCGCCGTCGCTGCCGGCGAGTTGCCGGGCGAGGCCAAGCAGGTCGCGGTCGTGGCTGCTCAGGCGGCCACCGACCATGTCCGGCACCACGTTGATGTAAAACGCCGGTGCTGCGATCTGGTGCAGCGGCAACTGCACTTCCACCGCTGCCGTGCGTTTGGCCGCGCCACCCTGCTGGGCGCCGCTGCGGTCGATGCGCTTGATACCGTTGGGGCCGATAAAACCCACACCGTGGACGTTCTTGCGGATAACCCCGTTGGGCCCCATCCAGCTGTGTTGCACCGGCTGCATTGCCGCGTGCAGCGGGTGCAGGCGGTTGCGGGCGATCCATTCGGCGCGTGGATCGCGGCGGATAATGTCGCTCATCAGTGCACCTCCGCAGGCTCAAGTTTTAGAGGGGCTTTAACCGGCGCAGCGTCTTCGAGCAACGCGTCGGCCACCAGTTCGGCGATGTCCTTGATCAGCGGGCGCGGTTCGACCACGCCTTCGAGCATCGCGGTGCATTGCGGGCAACCCACGGCCACCAGTTCGGCGCCGGTTTCGCGGATGTCTTCCATGCGCATATCGGGGATACGTTGCTTACCGGGAATGTCAGTGATCGGCGCGCCGCCACCGCCGCCGCAGCAGCGTGAGCGGAAGCCCGAGCGTTGCATCTCCTTGACCTCGATACCCAGCGCGCGCAGCACCTGGCGCGGCGCCTCGTATTCGCCGTTGTAGCGGCCCAGATAACAAGGATCGTGATAGGTCACGCTGTTGCCCTTGTGCTGGCCCAGGTGCAGCGCGCCGTCACCGATCAACTCGGCCATGAAGGTGCTGTGGTGCTGCACCACATAGTCGCCGTTGAAGGCGCCGTATTCGTTTTTCAGCACATGGAAACTGTGCGGGTCGCACGTGACGATGCGCGTGAAGCTGTACTTGGCCAGAGTCTGGATATTGCGCGTGGCCAGCAGCTGGAAGGTGGCTTCATCGCCCAGGCGTCGTGCCACATCGCCGCTGTCGCGTTCTTCCAGGCCAAGCACGGCAAAGTCGACCTTGGCCGCCTTGAGCACTTTGACGAAGGCGCGCAGGGTGCGCTGGTTGCGCATGTCGAAGGCGCCGTCGCCGACCCAGAACAGCACGTCGCAGCGGCCTGTGTCGCTGAGCAATGGCAGGTTCAAGTCCGCCGCCCAGTTCAAGCGACCGCCCGGGGCGAAGCCGCCGGGGTTGTCGGTGGCGATCAGGTTTTCCAGGACTTCGGCACCCTTGTTCGGCGTGGCGCCTTTTTCCAGGGTGAGGTGGCGGCGCATGTCGACGATGGCGTCCACGTGCTCGATCATCATCGGGCACTCTTCCACGCAGGCGCGGCAGGTGGTGCACGACCACAGGGTCTCGGCGTCGACCAGGCCGTTGACGATCGGTTGGTGTGGGTTGCCGCTGTGTTCGCCGATTGGCTTGCCAGGATAGGGGCTGCCGGCGAACTTGGCATCGGTGCCGCCGGCCAGGCCGACCACCATGTCCTGAATCAATTTTTTCGGGTTCAGCGGCTGGCCGGCAGCGAAGGCCGGGCACGCGGCCTCGCACTTGCCGCACTGCACGCAGGCGTCGAAGCCGAGCAGTTGGTTCCAGGTGAAATCCTTGGGTTTTTCCACGCCCAATGGCGCGGTTTTATCGTTCAGGTCCAACGGTTTCAACCCGGTGGAACGCCCTCCCCCAAAGCGTTCGGCGCGGCGGTGCCAGGCCAGGTGCAAAGCACCGGCGAAGGCGTGTTTCATCGGGCCGCCCCAGGTCATGCCGAAGAACATCTCGGACACGCCCCACGCCACGCCCACACTCAGCAGCGCAGCCAGCAGCCAGCCACCGAAGTCGGCAGGCAGAATCCCGGCCACCGGCAAGGTCACCAGGAAGAAGCTCACCGAGAACGCCATGAGGCTTTTCGGCAGGCGCATCCACGGGCCTTTTGACAGGCGCGCTGGTGGGTTACGCCGACGCAGGTAGACGAATGTGGCGCCGACAAACATCAGCACCGAGGCCAGCAACAAGGCGTAGCCGAGGATGCGGTTATGCAGGCCGAAGCCGTGTACCAGGATCGCCAGCAGCGCCGACAGTACAAAGCCCAGGGCGGTGGCGACGTGGGTGTTGGCGATGTATTTGTCGCGGGCGACCACGTGGTGCAAGTCGACCATGTAGCGCTTGGGCATGGCCAGCAGGCCGCCCAGCAGGTCGACCTTGGACGCGCGGCCACGGCGCCACATGTTCACCCGGCGCAGGGCGCCGAGGACGGCGAGGCCCAGGGCGGCAAACAAGAGAATAGGCAGCAAGGTGTTCAACATGGTGAAGCTCCCACAGACCACACAAATCTAAAGTGAAACTGGCCCTGAAATGTGGGAGGGGGCTTGCCCCCGATGAGGGAGTGTCAGTTGATACAGCTTTGGCTGACTCACCGCTATCGGGGGCAAGCCCCCTCCCACATTTTTGGCCATGCGCGGGTCAGAAATCCTTGCAAAGGCGCAGGGCGTCATAGATCGCGGCGTGGGTATTGCGCTGCGCCACACAGTCGCCGATGCGGAACAGCAAGTACCCGTCACCCGCCTCGCTCAAGCACGGTTGCGGCTTGATCGCGAACAGCGCTTCGACGTCGATCTGGCCCTTGTTGCGCGAACCTTCCTTGAGGGCGTAGTAGATGGCTTCGTCCGGGCGCACGCCGTTCTCCACGACCACCTGGTCCACTACCCGCTCCTCTTTGGCGCCGGTGTATTCGTTCTCCAGCACCGCCACCAGCTTGTCGCCTTCGCGGTAGACCTTTTCCAGCATCATGTCGCCGGTCATGATCACTTCCTTGGGGTACATGCTGCGGTAGTAGGTCGGGAACGACGTACCGCCGATGGCCACGCCCGGCTTGATATCGTCGGTGACGATTTCCACCTGGCTGCCCTTGTCCGCGAGGAAATCCGCCACCGACATGCCGGTGAACTCACAGATGGTGTCGTACACCAGCACGTTCTTGCCCGGCGCGACTTTGCCGTCAAGCACGTCCCAGCTACTCACCACCAGGCCTTCAGCGGCGCCCCAATGTTCGTTCTGCTCGACGTTCGGGTGCCCGCCCACCGCCAGCACGACGACGTCCGGACGCAGGTCCAGGATGGTGTCGGCATCGGCGGCCACGCCCAGGCGCAGGTCGACTTTCAAGCGCGCCAGTTCCAGCTGGAACCAGCGGGTAATACCGGCGATCTGGTCACGCTGCGGGGCTTTCGACGCCGTGGTGATCTGCCCGCCGATAAATTCCTTTTTCTCGAACAGGGTCACGTCGTGGCCACGTTCGGCCGCTACACGTGCGGCCTCCATCCCGGCCGGGCCGGCACCCACCACCACGACTTTGCGCTTGGGCCCGGTGGACTTCTCGATGATGTGCGGCACGCCCATGTATTCACGCGAGGTCGCGGCGTTCTGGATGCACAGCACGTCCAGCCCTTGATACTGACGGTCGATGCAGTAGTTGGCGCCGACGCACTGTTTGATCTGGTCGATCTGGCCCATCTTGATCTTGGCGATCAGGTGCGGGTCGGCAATGTGTGCACGGGTCATGCCGACCATGTCCACGTAGCCACCTTCCAGAATGCGCGTGGCCTGGTTCGGGTCCTTGATGTTCTGCGCGTGCAGCACCGGGACCTTGACCACTTCCTTGATACCGGCCGCCAAATGCAGGAACGGCTCCGGTGGATAACTCATGTTGGGGATAACGTTGGCCAGGGTGTTGTGGGTGTCACAACCCGAGCCCACCACACCGATAAAATCCAGCATGCCGGTGTCGTCGTAATACTTGGCGATCTGCTTCATATCCTCGTGGGACAGGCCGTCCGGGTGGAACTCGTCGCCGCACAGGCGCATGCCCACGCAGAAGTCGTCACCGACCTCGGCGCGCACGGCCTTCAACACTTCCAGGCCGAACTTCATGCGGCCTTCGAAGGTGCCACCCCATTCGTCAGTACGCTTGTTGACCCGTGGGCTCCAGAACTGGTCGATCATGTGCTGGTGCACGGCGGACAATTCCACACCGTCCAGGCCACCGGCCTTGGCGCGTTTGGCGGCGCTGGCGTAGTTGCCGATCACCCGCCAGATTTCTTCCGGCTCGATGGTCTTGCAAGTGGCGCGGTGCACCGGCTCACGCACACCGGACGGTGACATCAGGGTCGGCCAGTTGAAGCCGTCCCAACGCGAGCGACGGCCCATATGGGTAATCTGGATCATGATCTTGGCGCCATGCTTGTGCATGGCATCGGCCAGGTTCTGGAAGTGCGGGATGATGCGGTCGGTGGACAGGTTGACCGAACTCCACCACTCCTGCGGGCTGTCGATGGCCACCACCGACGAGCCGCCACAGATCGCCAGGCCGATACCGCCCTTGGCCTTCTCTTCGTAATACTTCACATAACGGTCGGTGGTCATGCCGCCGTCGGTGGCATACACCTCGGCGTGGGCGGTACTGAGCACGCGATTGCGGATGGTCAGTTTGCCGATCTGGATCGGCGCAAACATTGCTTCGAATGCCATGGCACGGTTCCTCGACTTACAACGGCTTGACGGTGAACAGGCCGTCGTCGTGGCCCTCTTCGGAGCCTCCGTACACTTGCTCGGCTACGGTGCGGAGGTTGCTGCCGCGGGCTTGCAGAATCTGATCCATCGCGCCGGCAAACCAGCCGGTGAACATGTAGTCCACTTTGCGCCCGACCTTGCCGTACACATAGACAAAGGCCGAGTGTTCGAGCTTGACGCTGGCGGTGCCTTTGTCGAGGTCGATGTCCTGGATCTTGAACAGGCCCCAGCCGCGTTGCGACAGGCGCTTCATGTAGTGTTCGAATACCGCGACACCTTCCAGGCCGTGACATTCGGCTTCTTTTTCACACCAGTGCCAGGCGGATTTGTAGCCGGCCTTGTAGAGGATTTCGGCGTAGGCGTCAGCGCCCAATACTTCTTCGATACCCATGTGGTTGTTGACGAAGAAATGGCGCGGCACGTACAGCATCGGCAGGGCGTCGGAGGTCCAGACACCGGTTTCGCTGTCGACTTCGATGGGTAATTGCGGGGCGATCTTGGCCATGGAAACTTAACTCCAGAAAATTCGTTGTGATGATGTTCCGCAGTCGTGCGGTGGCTTACTCGCCCCAAACGTCTTTCAAGACGTTGACCCAGTTCTCGCCCATGATCTTGCGCACCACGCGCTCGCTGTGGCCGCGTTTGAGCAGGGTCTCGGTGAGGTTGGGAAACTCGCCCACGGTGCGGATGCCCAGCGGGTTGATGATCTTGCCGAAGCTGGTCAGGCGGCGGGCGTAGCCCTTGTCATGGGTCAGCATTTCGAAGAAATCCTGGCCATGGCCCTGGGTAAAGTCGGTGCCGATGCCGATGGCGTCTTCGCCAACGATGTTCATGGTGTATTCGATGGCTTCGGCGTAGTCGTCGATGGTCGAATCGATGCCCTTGGCCAGGAACGGCGCAAACATGGTCACGCCGACAAAGCCGCCGTGGTCGGCGATGAACTTCAGCTCTTCATCGGACTTGTTGCGCGGGTGCTCTTTGAGCCCGGACGGCAGGCAGTGGGAGTAGCACACCGGTTTTTTCGATTCGAGGATGACTTCTTCGCTGGTCTTGGAGCCGACGTGGGACAGGTCGCACATGATGCCGACACGGTTCATTTCTCCTACAACCTCACGGCCAAAGCCCGACAGGCCGCCGTCGCGCTCGTAGCAACCGGTACCGACGAGGTTCTGGGTGTTGTAGCACATCTGCACCACACCGACGCCGAGCTGCTTGAAGATCTCGACATAACCGAGCTGGTCTTCAAAGGCATGGGCGTTCTGGAAGCCGAAGATGATGCCGGTCTTGCCTTGTTCCTTGGCTTTGCGGATATCTGCGGTGGTTTTCACCGGGATAACCAGGTCGCTGTTCTCACGGATCAAGGTCTGGCTGGCCACAATATTGTTAATGGTGGCCTGGAAGCCTTCCCACACCGACACGGTGCAGTTGGCGGCGGTGAGGCCACCTTTGCGCATGTCCTCGAACAGGTCGCGGTTCCACTTGGCAATAATCAGCCCGTCGATAACGATGCTGTCGGCGTGCAATTCGGCTGGGCTCATCAGGCGTCCCCTTATTGGCGATTCATGCGCCGAATCGTCTGCCGGCGCTTTGGGGCCAGCATATGCCCAGGGGCTGAACGGACCGGGTGCAAAAACGACAGGGGAATTGCCGAAAGCGTCAATCCGCGACAAAGGCTGCGTAGACATGCCTGACGGGCGACTGTTCTTTGTCTTACGCTTGAGCCAGAATTCCGCATCACCTGATATGAGACGGCGCAATGAAATCGATTTTCCTGGCTTTGGCACTCATCGCAACGGGCGTCCACGCGGCCGAAGACACCGACAGCACGCCGTGCGATGGCATCGAAAACGACAAGCAAACCCTGGAATGCGCCACCTACAACAAAACCACCGCTGAGCAATTGCTCAAGGATAACTATCAGGGCCTGCTGGAACGCATGGGTTCGACCTATGGCAGCGACAAGACCAAGCTGGCCGACATTACCGCTCGTCTGAAGGATGCCCAGCAGAAATGGGAAAAACTGCGCGACGCCGATTGCGCGGTAGACACCTTCCCGGCCGTGACCGGCACCAAGGCCTATGCCATTGCGCAGAATGATTGCCTGGCGCGAATGAGTGATGAGCGGTCGGAGTTTTTGGAGTCGATCGGGCAGGAATAAGCGACAATCCCCGCCACTTTTAACCTGAACCAAGGCCATTCATGACTATCTGCGGCATCGAAATCAAAGGCAGCGAAGCCATTATCGCCGTCGCCTCCCTGGACAACCAGGCGCTGACCCATGTCGCCCTGGCGACCAAGAAAATCGCGCTGGAAGACGACGATGAGGCGGCCAACGTCAAAGCCTTTGCAGCCCAAGTGAAGGCGTTTGTGCAGGCCAACGCCATCAGCCGTATCGCGATCAAGAAGCGCAGCAAGAAAGGCGAATTCGCCGGAGGGCCAACCACCTTCAAGATTGAAGGGGTGTTGCAGTTGCTGGAGGGGGTTGAGGTAACTTTGCTGTCGCCGCAGACCATTAATGCGCAGAACAAAAAGCACAATTTTGATCTGCCGGCGACACTTAATAAGTATCAGCACGAAGCGTATAAAACAGCCTGCTCATGCTTGATTAAGAAATAACCGCATATCAACTTTTGACGCAGTATTCCATCCCGTGCCCACCGCCTTCGTATTGCGGGCCGTAATAATATTTAACAAAGGACACTTTGCCTTCCGGGGTTGGTGTCACTTGGGCGACCGCGACGCCAAAGTCTTTCAAGGCGGGGTCGGTATGGGCGAAGTAGATGCCCAGCGTATCCGCAGTCCCGGCCGCCATCCCGTCATAGCGGGACTTGTCTTCCAGGGTTAAGGTGAAGGTGTAGGCGGCGTACTTGCCAGTGCTTTGCTTGGCGTCGAGTTTCATGTCGACAATACCCTTGAAGTTGCCAATATGCTTATCCTGGCCGGCACATTCATAACGCCCACTGTAACCGGCCCCAGTAAAAGGTACAGGCGCCTGGGCTGCCCAGACTGGGGTGGTACCGAGCGCAATCACAGCAAGTAATTTCTTCAGCATGCAAACCTCATAGGATTACGTAGTGATGTTCCTGGCGTACGTACTTTCATTTCCAGAGCACTTGGCCAAGAATAACTTTGAGACCCATATGACGTTAGCAGCTCGTTTCTATTAGTCGTTACCCACAATAGAAAACAAGAAGTTTCCCACACCTTCCGTGATGTTTCTTACAAGAACATGCTGCGCCACAGCTGACCTCCCACCTTAGTGGGTGATACGGCTTTTATGCTGTAGCCAGTCACCGAACGACTTGTCTTCCAACGCATAACCACCCCGGCCCGACTTCCACACCAGCTCCTTGTCGCGCAGGGCATCGATACAGGCCTGGATGGTCTGGGTGCCCGGCACCAAGTCACTGCCCATGTCTTCCAGCGCTTTGCCCACCGCCGTAAGGGTACTGTCGGTGAACGGCGCGAAGGGCTCGTTGTGTTGCGAACGCTCTACCATCACTTCCAGCACCGCACGCTGTGGGATGGTCAGGGCGTTCCAGGCGCTTTCGAATTCGGTCCACACGCCAGCGCGTAACAGTTCAGCGCGGCTGTGCAGCAATTGACCCAGGTTGCTGGCCTCACCCAACTCCAGCGCCACCTCACCGATGATGGTGCGCAGCATCTCGGGGCGACGCCCTACCAGCTCGAAGGCTTCATCGATATCGGCAGCGTTGAATTGGTTGGTTTTAGCCAAATGCGCGTTGAGGTGCAGGGTGTAAGCCTGGGTGAATTCTTTGCCGAGCAAGGGGAACGGCGTGATGCTGGAGCCGAAGAATGGCTGGCTTTTACCCAATACCAAATGGGCCAGCTTGTCGCGATTGGAACCGGTGAACACCAGATGCAAACCACTGCCATCCTCGTCACGCCCCTGGTTGAGCTGATCCCGCGCGGCCTTCAGCGCGAACATCGCATTGATACCTGAATCGCTGGTCAGGGCGTGCTGTGCTTCGTCAATCACCAGCACGACGGGTTTTTCCGCAGCACTGTGCAGTAACTCCAAAGCCTGGGTCAGGGTCGCGCCCACCGGCAATTGAGGCTTGCTGAAATCCCAGGACAGGGTCCGCAGAAAGCTCAGTTTCTCGATTCCAATGTTCTTGGCCAGCTTGCGAATACCCTTTTCATAGGGCACCAGCGCTGCGGCAATAGCGCTGGCGATCAACTCCGCCGGATCTTTCTCTTTGTCCGCCCACAGATCGACATACACGGCAAGCCAGCCACGGAGCTGACACTCCGGGATCAGATCTTCACGCAAAAAAGTACTCTTGCCCGTGCGACGCGGCGCCGCGAGAAACAGGCCGGAAGTGAAATCCTGGATACCCGCCCCCACCAGGCCATCGGCAATACTGCTCGCCAGGGCGGGGCGACGAAACACAAAGCCGCTGGGCTTGGACATGGTTTATACTCAATTATGGAAACGACTATAAATTATAGTAACGAGTATAATTTACTATAATTGCTCTTCACACAACCTCCCGTCGCCGATCCTCTCGCGGACATTTCGCAAACCGCGCCCGATAACTCCGGGTGAAATACGACGGCGACTCAAACCCGCAGGCAATACTCACCTCCAGCACGCTCATGTCGCTCTGGCGCAGCAGCTGTCGGGCTTTTTCCAGGCGCAGGCCGAGGTAGAAGTTGCTCGGGGTGTCGTTCAGGTGCAGACGAAACAACCGCTCAAGCTGGCGTCGGGTGACTTTGATCGCTTCGGCCAGGGCCAAGGTGCTCAAGGGCGGTTCGGTGTGTTGCTCCATTTCGCCGATCACCTGCACCAGTTTTTTGTTGTTGATGCCGTAGCGCGTGGCGATCTGCATGCGCTGGTGGTCTTTGCGTGGGCGGATGCGACCGAGCACGAATTGTTCGGACACCTGGATCGCCAGGTCCGGGCCGTGGGCCTGGGCGATCAGGTCGAGCATCAGGTCGATGGAGGCGGTGCCGCCGGCGCAGGTGATGCGGCGGCGGTCGATCTCGAACAGTTCCTGGGTCACCGTGAGCTGTGGATAGGATTCCTTGAACGCATCGATGGCTTCCCAGTGCAGGGTCAGGCGGTGGCCGTCGAGCAGGCCGGCTTCAGCCAATACGCAGGCGCCGGTGTCGATGGCGCCGAGGGTCACGCCGTCGTGGTCGAGGCGACGCAACCAGTGTTCCAGGGCTGGGGTGGCGAACTGCAGCGGTTCGAAGCCGGCCACCACCAATAGCGTCGCGCCTTTTTTCAGCGGTTCCAGGGCGGCGTCGGCGTTCACCGACATGCCATTGCTCGCCAACACCGCGCCGCCATCGGCACTCAGAACATGCCAGCGGTACAACTCGCCACGAAAGCGGTTGGCCACCCGCAGCGGCTCCAGTGCGGAGATAAAGCCGATGGCCGAGAAACCCGGCATCAGCAAGAAGTAGAAATCCTGGGACATGGTGGCGCTCTCGTAGGACGGGCAGCGTGCTCACTGTGATACGCCAGTTCAACGGGCCATTCAAGAGCACAGGTCGCTGCAGTGCAAGAGCTGGTCGCCGCCGTGCGTTTTGTCGGGCGCCAAGCTGCGTAACTTGATCCCACGGCGCACAAAGACGCCGGCCCCCACAATAACGACCTGCCGAGGGACCCACCATGAATCGACTGATCAGCCGCTGTGTGCTCGCACTCAGCGCCAGCGCCATCTTGAGCACGAACGTACTGGCTGCCGACGCGGCATCCTGCCAGAACGTGCGCATGGGCGTGGTGAACTGGACCGACGTAATCGCCACCAGCGCCATGACCCAAGTGTTGCTCGACGGCCTCGGCTACAAGACCAAACAGACCAGCGCCTCCCAGCAAATCATCTTCGCCGGCATTCGTGACCAGCGCCTGGACTTGTTCCTCGGCTACTGGAACCCACTGATGACCCAGACCATCACGCCGTTCGTCGACGCCAAGCAAGTCAAAGTCCTCGACAAACCCAGCCTGGAAGACGCCCGCGCCACCCTCGCCGTACCGACTTACCTGGCCGACAAAGGCCTGAAAACCTTCGCTGATATTGCCAAATTCGATAAAGAACTGGGCGGCAAGATCTACGGCATCGAGCCCGGTTCGGGTGCCAATACGCAGATCAAGGCGATGATCGCCAAGAACCAGTTCGGCCTGGGCAAGTTCCAACTGGTGGAGTCCAGCGAAGCCGGCATGCTCGCCGCCGTCGACCGCGCCGTGCGCCGCAAGGAAGCCGTGGTGTTCTTCGGCTGGGCGCCGCACCCGATGAACGTCAACGTGGCCATGACTTACCTCACCGGCAGCGACGACGCCCTTGGCCCGAACGAAGGCATGGCCACGGTATGGAGCGTCACCGCGCCGACCTACGCCGAGCAGTGCCCCAACGTACACAAGTTGCTGACCAACCTGACCTTCACCGCCGCCGACGAGAGCCGGATGATGCAGCCACTGCTGGATCATAAGGACGCCCTCGAATCCGCCAAGCAATGGCTCAAGGATCACCCGCAAGACCAGGCCCGCTGGCTTGAGGGCGTGACCACTTTCGACGGCAAACCGGCTGCGGCCAACCTGCAACTGACCAGCAAGTAACCATTTTCAAATCACCGTTTCGCGGTCATTTCCGACCGCGAACGGCGCCACCACGCCTGTAAGGAACCGCCTCATGAACCACGACGTCATCATCACCTGCGCACTCACCGGTGCTGGCGACACGACCAGCAGAAGCCCGCACGTGCCGGTCACCCCCAAACAAATCGCTGCCGCTGCGGTAGAAGCTGCCAAGGCCGGCGCCACGGTTGTGCACTGCCACGTGCGCGACCCGCAAACCGGCAAGTTCAGCCGCGATGTGGCCCTGTACCGCGAAGTGATGGAGCGTATCCGCGAGGCCGACATCGACATCATCGTCAACCTCACCGCCGGCATGGGCGGCGACCTGGAGATCGGCGGCGGCGAGAACCCGATGGAGTTCGGCCCCAACACCGACCTGGTCGGCCCGCTGACCCGCCTCGCCCATGTGGAAGAGCTGCTGCCGGAAATCTGCACCCTGGACTGCGGCACGCTGAACTTCGGCGATGGCGACACCATTTACGTATCCACCCCTGCGCAATTGCGGGCCGGCGCCAAACGCATCCAGGAACTGGGCGTTAAGGCCGAGCTGGAAATTTTCGACACCGGCCACCTGTGGTTCGCCAAGCAGATGATCAAGGAAGGCCTGCTGGATAACCCGCTGTTCCAACTGTGCCTGGGCATCCCGTGGGGCGCACCGGCCGACACCACCACCATGAAAGCCATGGTCGACAACTTGCCCGCCGACGCGGTGTGGGCCGGCTTTGGCATCGGCCGCATGCAAATGCCGATGGCGGCGCAGGCAGTGTTGCTGGGTGGCAACGTGCGGGTTGGGCTGGAAGACAACCTGTGGCTGGACAAGGGCGTGCTTGCTACCAATGGCCAACTGGTAGAACGCGCCAGCGAGATCCTCAGCCGCCTGGGCGCGCGGGTCCTCACCCCCGCCGAAGGCCGCGCCAAAATGGGCCTCACCAAACGCGGTTAAACATGTGGGAGGGGGCTTGTCCCCGATAGCGGCGTGTCAGTCGATGCATTCGGTGCTGATCCACAGCCATCGGGGGCAAGCCCCCTCCCACAAGGGTTCTTCACATTACTCGGGATCGTTGCCATGCGCTTTATCACAGAAATCAAAACCTTCGCCGCCCTCGGCAGCGGTGTTATCGGCAGCGGCTGGGTATCCCGCGCCCTGGCCCATGGCCTGGATGTGGTCGCCTGGGACCCGGCGCCCGGTGCGGAAGCGGCCCTGCGCAAACGTGTCGCCAATGCCTGGGGAGCCCTGGAAAAACAAGGCCTGGCGCCGGGTGCATCCCAGGACCGCCTGCGCTTTGTGGCGACGATTGAAGAGTGCGTGAAAGACGCCGACTTCATCCAGGAAAGCGCCCCGGAACGCCTGGAGCTGAAACTCGACTTGCACAGCAAAATCAGCGCAGCGGCCAAGCCAGATGCATTGATCGGCTCCAGCACCTCGGGCCTGCTGCCGAGTGAGTTCTACGAGGGTTCCACGCACCCGGAACGCTGCGTGGTCGGCCACCCGTTCAACCCGGTATACCTGCTGCCACTGGTGGAAGTGGTCGGTGGCAAAAATACCGCGCCAGAGGCGATCCAGGCGGCGATCCAGGTGTACGAAGCCCTCGGCATGCGCCCGCTGCATGTACGCAAGGAAGTCCCCGGGTTTATCGCCGACCGTTTGCTCGAAGCACTGTGGCGTGAGGCACTGCACTTGGTGAATGACGGCGTGGCGACCACCGGTGAAATCGACGATGCCATCCGTTTTGGCGCCGGCTTGCGCTGGTCGTTCATGGGCACCTTCCTCACTTACACCCTGGCTGGCGGCGACGCTGGCATGCGCCACTTCATGGCGCAGTTCGGCCCGGCCCTACAACTGCCATGGACCTATCTGCCGGCCCCAGAACTGACCGAGAAATTGATCGACGACGTGGTGGAGGGCACCAGCGATCAACTCGGCACCCACAGCATTTCAGCGCTGGAGCGCTATCGTGATGATTGCCTGTTGGCAGTGCTGGAGGCGGTCAAAACCACCAAGGCCAAACATGGCATGACTTTCGCCGAATAACGGGACCCCCACCATGCCTGCACTGACGACCTACACCACCCAAGTCCAACCGGACTGGGTGGACTACAACGGCCATCTGCGCGACGCGTTCTATTTGCTGATCTTCAGCTACGCCACCGACGCGCTGATGGACACCCTGGGCCTGGACAGCCAGAACCGCGAAGCCAGCGGCCACTCGCTGTTCACCCTGGAGCTGCACCTGAACTACCTGCACGAAGTAAAACTCGGCGCCGAGGTTGAAGTGCATACGCAACTGATTGCCCACGACGCCAAGCGCCTGCACCTCTATCACAGCCTGCACTGGGTAGGTGATGAAAAGGAACTGGCTGGCAACGAGCAGATGCTGTTGCACGTCGACTTGACTGGGCCGCATTCGGCACCGTTTACCGCGGCGACACTGGCACGACTTGCCGCCATCAGCGCCGAACAGACCGACCTGCCACGCCCCGCCCTGCTCGGCCGCGTGATTGGTTTGCCCGCAAAAAAATAGACGCGCAAAAAAAACCCGTTGCAGCCGTGACTGGAACGGGGAAGAGAGCCTTGTGAGAGCCGTGCATCCCGAGGGTGACCAAACCTTCAAGCTGCTTGCTTGGTCACCAGTGTGCCCATTAGTGCTGTCGGCAAATGGCCCGAAAACGACATGCTCATAGCCATCTGAGCCATTCGCGTATTCAGCCCTTGCCGACCGCTTGAGCGGCTACCAGAATCCAGCTCAGACCCCGCTCCCCTCACCAGGATAAACGCCATGATGCATGCGGATTTGATTGACCAGGATGACCTGCTGGGCCAACTGCGCTCACTGGGTTTTGAAGTGTCCAGCGGCGCCACCGCCGAGCAGGCTTGCGAATGCGCCGTGCGCGGCTTGAGCGAAGCGCGCGCCAAGGCGCTTAAGGGCATGGTTGAGCAGATGTACACCGGTAGCGCGACGATTTTGCCGGCGGTAAGGCAGGCGATTGATAAGCAGTTGTTGCCGGCTTTGGTGCAGTTCAAACAGAATTCTGGCGCCTGATAGATCGCTTTCGCGAGCAAGCCCGCTCCCACATTTGACCGAGTTCCATCTTTGAAATGCAGTCGAATGTGGGAGCGGGCTTGCTCGCGAATGCAGTCAACTCGGTCTAGAGCCTTACACTCGCGAAAGTCGACTCATTGCGAGCCTGGCTCAACGCCGACATCGGCCCCGACAGCGGTGACAACACCAGCGCCTGTGGAATCGGCATCATCGCCACTTGCTGGGTGGTGTTGGAGCCTACGCGCTCATCGCGTGGCGGAATGCCGAAGTATTCGCGGTAGCACTTGGAGAAGTGCGGCGTGGACACAAACCCGCACACCGACGCCACTTCGATGATCGACATCGGCGTTTGCTTGAGCAACTGCCGCGCACGGATCAGGCGCAGCTTCAGGTAATAACGCGACGGCGAGCAGTGCAGGTATTTCTGGAACAACCGCTCCAGCTGCCGCCGCGAAACCGCGACGTAAACCGCCAGTTCATCCAGGTCGATTGGTTCTTCCAGGTTGGCTTCCATCAGCGCGACGATTTCCTGCAGCTTCGGCTGGTTGGTGCCGAGCATGTGCTTGAGCGGCACACGCTGGTGATCCTGTTCGTTGCGGATGCGTTCGTACACGAACATCTCAGAGATCGCCGCCGACAGCTCACGGCCGTGATCGCGGCTGATCAGGTGCAGCATCATGTCCAGCGGAGCGGTGCCGCCCGAACTGGTGAAACGGTTGCGGTCGAGGGTGAACAGGCGTGTGCTCATCGCCACGCGCGGGAAGGCTTCCTGCATCGACGCCAGGCATTCCCAGTGCACGCTGCAATCAAAGCCATCGAGCAAACCGGCGCAGGCCAGGGCCCAACTGCCGGTGCACACCGCACCGAGACGGCGCGACTGACGCGCCTGGCTTTGCAGCCACGACACATGCTCACGGGTGACAGTACGCTGGATACCCACGCCGCCACACACGATCACCGTGTCCAGGGCCGGGGCTTTGTGCATGGAGGCATCGGGAGTGATTTGCAGACCGTCGCTGGCCCAGACCTGGTTGCCGTCGACACTCAGGGTTGTCCAGCGATACAGCTCGCGGCCGGACAATTGGTTGGCCATGCGCAGCGGTTCCACGGCCGACGCCAGGGAAATCAGCGTGAAATTGTCCAGCAGCAAAAAGCCGATGGATTGAGGCGCACGGTTCTGGGGTTGGGCCCCGGAGTTGAACGACGTCATCGCGGTATCTCCTCACACAAAGCGGGTGATGGCCTCAGGCGAGGCTCTTGTTATTGCGCTCATCTCCTGCAAAGAGAGAGGCTTTTGAATTGATAGAGCAAATGCCATGCCTAAATTTGAATGGCTATTCAATAACTCCTGAAAACGACCTGTTGATGCGTCTATATAAGCCCGCGCGGGAAGTGCGGGATATGACTCGAAAAGGGTGTAGGAGTGAGCCCACTCAACGTGTGTGAGCAGATCGGTAGCACTTGTGGGAAGGCGCTTTGAGGGCGTAGGAAAAGTCTGTCACCGCAGGCACGGGTGACGGGTGGTCAGGCGGGAAATCGTTTGCAGGCTACTTATCTGTTTGCGACGCGCTAAAAGGTGGCGCTTTTGGTTTGGGTGTTCACTTTATGAGCAGTCTTGGGCGGACTACCGCTATCGGGGGCAAGCCCCCTCCCACACTTGAATGTATTCACAATTCAAAGGGTGGGAGGGGGCTTGCCCCCGATTAGCAGCAACTCGATCTCAGCACTCCACCGCGCTGACCGCCAACCCACCCCGCGAAGTCTCTTTGTACTTGTCATGCATGTCCGCCCCGGTATCGCGCATGGTGCGGATGACCCGGTCCAGGGAGATGAAGTGCTGGCCGTCGCCACGCAACGCCATCTGCGCCGCGTTGATCGCCTTGACCGCCGCAATCGCATTGCGCTCGATGCACGGCACTTGCACCAGCCCGCCCACCGGGTCGCAAGTGAGGCCGAGGTTGTGTTCCAAGCCGATTTCGGCGGCGTTGCACAATTGCTCCGGCGTGGCGCCGAGGATCTCCGCCAGCCCCGCCGCCGCCATGGCGCAGGCGGAACCCACCTCGCCCTGGCAACCGACTTCGGCACCGGAAATCGAGGCGTTCTTCTTGCACAGAATGCCCACCGCCGCCGCGCCCAGCAGGTAGTCGACCACGTTGGCTTCGGTTACTTCTTCGCTGAACTTCATGAAGTAGTGCAGCACCGCCGGAATAATCCCCGCCGCGCCATTGGTAGGCGCGGTCACCATGCGCCCACCCGCGGCGTTTTCTTCGTTGACCGCCAGGGCAAACAAGTTGACCCACTCCATGGCGCTCAAGGTCGAGCCGATCACATTGGGCTTGCCCAACTCCTGCAGGCTGCGATGCAGCTTGGCCGCGCGGCGCCGCACGTTGAGGCCGCCGGGCAGGATGCCTTCGTGCTTGAGGCCCTGCTCCACGCAGTCCTGCATGGCGCGCCAGAGTTTCATCAGGCCACTGCGGATTTCTTCTTCGGAGCGCCAGACCTTTTCGTTGGCCATCATCAACTCGGCGACGCGCAGGTTGTGGGTCTTGCACAGCTGCAACAGCTCCACCGCGCTGGAAAAATCGTAGGGCAATACAGTGCGATCCATATCCGCCACGCCGCTTTGCGCCTGGGCTTCATCCACCACAAAACCGCCACCCACGGAGTAGTAGGTATCGCGGTGCAACTCGCCGTCATCGCCGCACACCACCAGGGTCATGGCGTTGGGGTGGAACGGCAGGTTTTCGTCAAGCAGGCGCATGTCCCGTGCCCATACAAACGGCACCGGCAAACGCCCATCCAGCAGCAGGGTGTCGGTTTCGCGCAGGGTGTGGATACGCACGCCGATCTGCGACGGATCGATCGCGTCCGGCCACTCGCCCATCAGGCCCATGATGGTCGCAGTGTCGCTGCCGTGGCCGATGCCGGTGGCCGATAACGAGCCGTAGAGCTGAACTTCGACGCGCCTGACTTGTTCCAACAGTTCACGTTCACGCAGTGCTTGAACGAACAACGCCGCGGCGCGCATGGGGCCGACGGTGTGAGAACTCGAAGGCCCGATGCCGATCTTGAACAGGTCGAAAACGCTGATAGCCATTGCCGTGAAACTCCTCAGTGAGCAGGCCAGACATGAACAAGCTGCTACGCTCGTAGCTCGCGTGACCGTTTATCGAGCCCTAGTTCGGATGCCAGGTGTCCATAGCCAAGGCGCTGTGACGAGTCATAGCTCCGCTATGGCAAGGAGCAGCAACGCAGGATATGGGCAACTGGCGCCGAACTAAGGCTCAAGAAACGGTCATGCGAGCTGCCTGCCCAGATTGCGGCATCATCAGGCTTTTATCTGTCATCACGGCGTCTCACACCGACGTAACCATGCTCACCAACGCCGCCCTTGTGCGATCAGGCGTTTTGGCCGTTTTTAGCGGTGCAGATCGGTAAAAACAGCAGTTTTGCCTTTGGAAAAATCTGTAAGCGACGTCACCGACACTGGATACGACCATCCCTGTACTGGATACGACGCCCCCTGTAGGCGTCAGATTTTCACTGGTACATGATCAGTCTCGACTCGTTTGCAAGGCACCGTGCCAGAGCTGTCACCGCACACTCCAACCGCAACACTTATAAAGCGCGGCGAATGCCGCCAGAAAAAACACAGGAGTCTACCCAGATGAAAGGTTCACCCTCGTTGTTGTTGGCCGCCATGCTGAGTCTGCCAGTGATGGCAAACGCTGCAGAACCGGAACAGTGCAAGACCGTCAACTTCTCCGATGTCGGCTGGACCGACATCACCGTCACCACCGCGACCACCAGCGAAGTCCTCAAGGGCCTTGGCTACAAGCCACGCACCACGATGATTTCGGTACCAGTGACCTACAAGTCCCTGGCCGACGGCAAGAACATGGACATCTTCCTCGGCAACTGGATGCCGACCATGGAAAACGACATCAAGCAGTACCGTGATGCCGGCACCGTGGAAACCGTACGCGCCAACCTGGAGAACGCCAAGTACACCCTGGCGGTCCCCGAGGCGCTGTATGACAAGGGCCTTAAAGACTTCGCCGATATCGCTAAATTCAAGGATGAGCTAGGTGGCAAGATCTACGGGATCGAGCCTGGCAACGACGGCAACCGCACCATCCAGACCCTCATCGACAAGGACGCCTTCGGCCTGAAAACCGCCGGCTTCAAAGTTGTCGAGTCCAGCGAAGCCGGGATGCTCTCGCAAGTGGAACGCGCTTCCAAGCGTGGCCAGGCCATTGTGTTCCTTGGCTGGGAACCACACCCGATGAACACCCGCTTCAAGATGAAGTACCTGACCGGGGGTGATGATTCATTCGGCCCCAACTACGGCCAGGCCACTATCTACACCAACGTACGCAAGGGCTATACCCAAGAGTGCAGCAACGTGGGCCAGTTGCTGAAAAACCTGTCGTTCACCCTGAACATGGAAAGCACCCTGATGGGTAACGTCCTGGACGACAAAATGAAACCCGATGCCGCGGCCAAGGCCTGGCTGAAAGCCAACCCGCAAGTGCTCGACACCTGGCTGGCCGGTGTCACCACCGTTGATGGCAAACCTGGTCTCGACGCAGTCAAAGCTTACCTCGCCAAGTAATTCCTGCTGACCCCGGGCTGGTGCGCTGGCCCGGGATGTTTTCCCCTTCGCATGTGGACATTCACTACCATGCTGACTGAACAGAAAATCCCACTAGGCCAGTACATCGCTGCCTTCGTCGAATGGTTGACCCAACACGGCGCCAACTACTTCGACGCAATCGCATCGACACTGGAAACGATGATCCACGGCGTGACGTTCGCGCTGACCTGGTTCAATCCGCTGGCATTGATCGGTCTGATTGCGCTGCTGGCTCACTTTATCCAACGTAAATGGGGCCTGACGGTATTTGTCATTGCCTCCTTCCTGCTGATCCTCAACCTGGGGTACTGGCAGGAAACCATGGAGACCCTGGCGCAGGTACTGTTCGCCACCCTGGTCTGCGTGGTCATCGGTGTGCCGCTGGGCATTGTTGCCGCGCACAAACCGCTGTTCTACACCATGATGCGGCCGGTACTCGATCTGATGCAGACCGTACCGACCTTCGTCTACCTCATCCCTACCCTGACCCTCTTCGGGCTGGGTGTGGTGCCTGGGTTGATTTCCACGGTGGTGTTCGCGATTGCCGCGCCGATCCGCCTGACCTACCTGGGTATCCGTGACGTACCGCAAGAGTTGCTCGACGCCGGCAAAGCCTTTGGCTGCTCGCGCCGTCAGTTGCTCTCGCGCATTGAACTGCCCCACGCCATGCCGAGCATCGCCGCCGGCATTACCCAATGCATCATGCTGTCGTTGTCGATGGTGGTCATCGCGGCCCTGGTGGGCGCCGACGGCCTCGGCAAGCCAGTGGTCAACGCGCTGAACACCGCGGATATCGCCCTGGGCTTCGAAGCCGGCCTGGCGATCGTATTGCTGGCCATCATGCTCGACCGCATCTGCAAACAACCCGACGCCAAAGTAGGGGGTGATGCATGAGCATTATCCGATTCGACAATGTCGATGTGATCTTCTCCAAAGACCCGCGCGAAGCCCTCAAGCTGCTCGACCAGGGTATGCACCGCAACGAAATCCTGAAAAAGACCGGGCAGATTGTCGGCGTTGAAAAAGCCAGCCTGGACATCGAGAAAGGCGAAATCTGCGTGTTGATGGGCTTGTCGGGCTCCGGCAAATCGAGCCTGCTGCGCTGCATCAACGGCCTCAACACCGTGAGCCGTGGCCAGCTGTTCGTGGAGCACGAAGGGCGCCAGATCGACATCGCCTCCTGCACCCCGGCCGAGCTGAAAATGATGCGCACCAAGCGCATCGCCATGGTGTTCCAGAAATTCGCCCTGATGCCTTGGCTGACGGTGCGCGAAAACATCAGCTTCGGCCTCGAAATGCAGGGCCGCCCGGAGAAAGACCGACGCAAACTGGTGGACGAAAAACTTGAGCTGGTGGGCCTGACCCAATGGCGCAACAAGAAGCCGGACGAGCTGTCCGGCGGCATGCAGCAGCGCGTCGGCCTGGCCCGTGCGTTGGCGATGGACGCCGATATCCTGCTGATGGACGAACCCTTCTCCGCCCTCGACCCCTTGATCCGCCAAGGCTTGCAGGACGAGCTGCTGGAACTGCAACGCAAGCTGAGCAAGACCATTGTGTTCGTGAGCCACGACCTCGATGAGGCGCTGAAACTCGGGAGCCGCATCGCGATCATGAAAGACGGCAAGATCATCCAGTACAGCGTGCCGGAAGAAATCGTGCTGAACCCGGCGGACGACTATGTGCGTACTTTCGTCGCGCATACCAACCCGCTGAACGTGCTGTGCGGCCGCAGCCTGATGCGCACGCTGGACAACTGCACACGGGTGAACGGTTCGGTCTGCCTGGACCCGGGCGGCGACTCATGGCTGGACCTGGCCGAAGGCAACACCATCCAGGGCGCCCGTCAGAATGGCGTGGTGATGAACCTGCAGAACTGGGCACCGGGGCAAGCGGTAGAAGGTTTGGGCCGCCTGCCGACGCTGGTGGATTCGAATATCGGCATGCGCGATGCGCTGCAGATTCGTTATCACACCGGTAACAAGCTGGTGTTGCATGACAACAACAAAGTCGTGGGGATCCTGGGCGACAGTGAGCTTTACCATGCCCTCTTGGGCAAGAACCTCGGCTGACAAACACTGCAAAACCCACTGTAGAAACTGGGTTCAAATGTGGGAGGGGGCTTGCCCCCTCCACCCAGTTGGACCCAGCAGTTTAAGCGGCACCGCAAAATAAATGTGGGAGCGGGCTTGCTCGCGAATGCGGTGCATCAGTAACAGAAGTACCGACTGACACACCGCATTCGCGAGCAAGCCCGCTCCCACATTTTGAACTGCTTACACATAAAAAAGCGGCACCAGTGAAGGCGCCGCTCCGCTCACCTATCAGCTATAGACACGGCCAAGGAGCTGCCGATGGCTTTCAAACTGATCAAGCACGTCCCGGGTGATCTGTTCCTGGGCGAAGCCCATCAGGTCGTACTCCTGAGGCCCGTTGTGCAGGTACACCTCGGCACGGTAATAGCGGGTGCGTTCTTCTTCAGGCAAGTCGTTCGGCGCCGCCGAGTAAGCATCCAGGCTCACCTCGTAGACAAACGGGTTGCCCTCTTCCATCTCGATACGCACACCGATGCAGCGCTTGGATTTGCCCAACAGTGTCTGCACTTCCAGCCCTTGGTCACGCAACGCGCTCGCGGCTTCTTCCAACGCCGGCGTTACGTGCTTGTCCATAAAACGCTGCACGGTGGCCTGGCTTGGTTGCAGGTCCAACGCCGTCAACCGCTCGCTGAAACCACGACGGCCACGCTCGGCCAATTGCGCCTGCTCTTGTTCGATGGCCACATCCTGGCGCATCGCCTTGTGCAAACCGAACATGAAGAAAATCAGCACCACCGAGAACGGCAGCCCCGCCAGCACCACCATGGTTTGCATGGCTTCGAAGTTACCCGCAAACAGCAGGCCGATGGTCACCAGGGTGATCACCGCCGACCAGAAGATCCGCAGCCAGTGCGGCGCATCTTCATCCACGTTGCCGCCCTTGCAGGAAAGATTCGCCATCATCACCGCGCCGGAGTCCGCCGGGGTCAGGAACAGCACGAAGCCTACAAAGATCGACACACCGATGACGATTTTCGACGCCGGGTAATGCTCCAGCAGCTGGTAGATGGCCATGGATGGCTGTTCCAGCGCGGTCTTGCCCAACTCCACCGCCCCGTGGTTCAGCACCAGGTCCAGGGCCGAGTTACCAAAGATCGACAACCATGCCAGGGTAAAGCCCAGCGGGATCAGCAACACGCCAGCCACCAGCTCACGCACCGTGCGACCACGGGAAATACGTGCGATGAACATACCCACGAATGGCGCCCAGGAAATCCACCAGGCCCAGTAGAACAGGGTCCACAGGCCCATCCAGCGCTCGGTCTTGTCGGCGTCGCCTTCATACACGTACAAGTCGAAGGTTTTCAGGATGATGCCGTTGAGGTAGTCACCGGTGTTCTGCACCAGGCCGTTGAGCAGGTGCAAGGTCGGGCCAAACAGCAGCACAAAGATCAGCAAGCCGCTGAACAGCACAATGTTGAGGTTGGACAGGCGGCGAATGCCGTTCTCCACGCCCGACACGGCGGCGATGGTCGCCACGGTGCTCATCACAATGATCACGATCAGCAGGTTGGTGTTGCTGTGCTGCATGCCGAACAGGTTTTCCAACCCGGACGACACTTGCATCGAACCAATCCCCAGGTTGGTCACCAGGCCGAGCAGGGTCACGAACATGCCGAAGCCGTCCACCGCATGGCCGGCCGCACCCTTCACCCAACGCTCGCCCACCAGCGGGTACAGCGCCGAACGCAAGGCCAGCGGCTGGTTGTGACGGTACGCAAAGTACGCCACGGCCAGGCCGACCAGTGCATAAATCGCCCAGCCATGCAGGCCCCAGTGCAGGAAGGTCAGTTGCAACGCCTGGCGTGCCGCGCCATTGCTGGCGGCGGCGCCTTCGGGCGGGTTGAAGTAGTGGTCCAGCGGCTCCGAGGCACCGAAGTACAGCAGCGAGATGCCGATACCCGACGAGAACAGCATGCCGGCCCAGGCGCCGTAGCTGAAGTCCGGGGTGTCGTCCTTGCTACCCAGTTTCAACTTGCCGTAGGACGAAAACGCCAGGCCGACCACGAACACCAGGTAAGCGGCGATGACCACCATGTAGTACCAGCCGAAGCTTTTCGAAAGCCACGCCTGGGCAATACCAAGCATGCGCCCGGCCTCCTGCGGGGCGATGATCAGGATGGCAGTCAACAACAGAATCAGCGCGGTGGAGGTGTAGAACACCCAACCGTTGACCCGAACCTTTTCCGGCGGGGTCTTTATAAGAGAGGCAGAACTCATGGCGCAGATGCTCCGGGCAGTGCGAGAGAGAAACACAAGGCAACGGTTATCCCGGGACATCGATTTATCGGCAGTCGACGGACGGGTGTTATAAAGACACCCCGAAAATTCTTGAGCCCCACCGAAGCAGTGCCCAGGCCCTGATACGGCCTGTTTCAAGGGTTTTTGCAGGTGTCAGATGTCGCAGCTCCCAGGTAGGAAAAACCTGTAGGCAGCGACCATTTGTCGCAGATCTTATTCTTTGTTGATTGAACGTTCAATCAAAACAAAATAGACTGGCCCTCAAGCCGACGGACGTTTATCGCCCATCGGCAGGCCTAAGGAGAGGTGCAACATGCCCAAGGTCGGTATGCAACCCATACGCCGCCAGCAGTTGATCGAAGCCACGCTCACGGCCATCGATCAGGTCGGAATGGGAGATGCCAGCATTGCGCTGATCGCCCGTTTGGCCGGCGTCTCGAACGGCATCATCAGTCACTACTTTCAGGACAAGAACGGCCTGATCGCCGCGACGATGCGCTACCTGATGAATGTGCTGATCGAGAACGTCCACGAACGCAGGCAAGCGTTGAAGGACGACAGCCCCCGTGCCCACCTGCAGGTGATCATCGGCGGCAACTTCGACGCCAGCCAGGTCAATGGCCCGGCAATGAAAACCTGGTTGGCCTTCTGGGCCACCAGCATGCACCACCCGGCTTTGCACAGGCTGCAGCGGATCAACGATCACCGTCTGTATTCCAACCTGTGCTGTCAGTTCCGCCGTGTGCTGCCGCTGCCTGAAGCACGCAGCGCAGCCCGAGGCCTGGCGGCCCTGATCGACGGTTTGTGGTTGCGCGGCGCCCTGTCGGGAGACGCTTTCGACACGGAGCAGGCGCAACGGATCGCTTACGAATACATGGATTTCCAATTGGCCAAGCAGGTGAGTTAGAGCACCTATAAACCGCTCAACCCCTGAACGTCTGCCGCTCTGTGTTGCCACACCCTTATGGCCCACTTTGCGGCGGGTAACGCCAACCACTTATGCACTTGCGAGGACTTTATGGCCCGTTTCGACCTGCAAAAACTCTACATTGACGGCGGCTACAGCGACGCTGGCAGCGATGCCACCTTCGAAGCCATCAACCCGGCTAACGGTGAAGTTCTCGCCCAAGTGCAACGCGCTACCAAAGACGACGTTGAACGTGCCGTGGTCAGCGCCGAAAAAGGCCAGAAAATCTGGGCCGCCATGACGGCCATGGAGCGTTCGCGCATCCTGCGTCGTGCCGTCGACATTCTGCGCGAGCGCAACGACGAGCTGGCCGCCCTGGAAACCCTGGACACCGGTAAAGCGTTCTCCGAAACCAAGTACGTCGACATCGTCACCGGCGCCGACGTGCTGGAATACTACGCAGGCCTGGTGCCGGCGATTGAAGGCGAGCAGATCCCGCTGCGCGACACGTCCTTTGTCTACACCCGCCGCGAGCCGCTGGGTGTGGTGGCCGGTATCGGCGCGTGGAACTACCCGATCCAGATCGCCCTGTGGAAATCCGCACCGGCCCTGGCCGCCGGTAACGCGATGATCTTCAAACCCAGCGAAGTCACCTCGCTGACCACCCTGAAACTGGCCGAGATCTACACCGAAGCCGGCGTTCCGGCTGGCGTGTTCAACGTCCTGACCGGCAGCGGCCGTGAAGTCGGCACCTGGCTGACCGAGCACCCGCGCATCGAGAAAGTCTCGTTCACCGGCGGCACCGACACCGGCAAGAAAGTCATGGCCAGCGCTTCGAGCTCTTCGCTCAAAGAGGTCACCATGGAACTGGGTGGCAAGTCCCCGCTGATCGTATTCGAAGACGCCGACCTCGACCGCGCCGCCGACATCGCGATGATGGCCAACTTCTACAGCTCCGGCCAGGTCTGCACCAACGGCACTCGCGTGTTCGTACCCAAGCACCTGCAAGCGGCCTTCGAGGCCAAGATCGTCGAGCGCGTTGCACGCATCCGCGTTGGCAGCCCGCAGGATGACAACACCAACTTCGGCCCGCTGGTCAGCTTCGCCCACATGGAAAGCGTGCTCGGCTACATCGCCAAAGGTAAGGAAGAAGGCGCCCGCGTACTGTGCGGCGGCGACCGCCTGACCGACGGCGAATTCGCCAAAGGCGCGTTTGTTGCCCCGACCGTGTTCACCGACTGCACCGACGAAATGACCATTGTCCGTGAAGAAATCTTCGGCCCGGTGATGAGCATCCTCACCTACGAAACCGAAGAAGAAGTGATCCGCCGCGCCAACGACACCGACTTCGGCCTGGCCGCTGGCCTGGTGACCAAAGACCTGAACCGCGCCCACCGCGTGATTCATCAGCTGGAAGCGGGTATCTGCTGGATCAACGCCTGGGGCGAGTCCGACGCGAAGATGCCGGTCGGTGGCTACAAGCAATCCGGTGTGGGCCGTGAGAACGGCATCAGCTCGCTGAACAACTTCACCCGCATCAAATCGGTACAGGTTGAGCTGGGCGACTACGCCTCGGTGTTCTAAGAACCCGGGCCTTGTATTGCCTGTGAGGCCGCCATCGGGGCGGTGCGACGATTCGACAAGCCCCCTCCCACATTTTGACCGTGTAAACCCGATCAAGTGTGGGGGGGCTTGCCCCCGGTGAGGCCCGACCTGACCACACTTCAAAGAGGGTGCATTTATGTCCCAAGAATACGATTACATCATTGTGGGTGCCGGCTCCGCCGGTAACACCCTGGCGACCCGTCTGACCGAAGACGAAGGCGTCACCGTCCTGCTGCTCGAAGCCGGCGGCCCGGACTACCGTCTCGATTTCCGTACCCAGATGCCAGCCGCCCTGGCCTTCCCACTGCAAGGCCGCCGCTACAACTGGGCCTACGAAACCGATCCTGAGCCACACATGGACGGCCGCCGGATGGAATGCGGTCGCGGCAAGGGCCTGGGTGGTTCCTCGCTGATCAACGGCATGTGCTACATCCGTGGCAACGCCATGGACTACGACAACTGGGCAAAACTTCCAGGCCTGGAAAACTGGACGTACCTGGACTGCCTGCCGTATTTCCGCAAAGCCGAAACCCGTGACATCGGCCCCAACGACTGGCACGGCGGCGATGGCCCGGTCAGCGTGACCACGCCAAAAGCCGGCAACAACCCACTGTTCCACGCCATGGTTGAAGCTGGCGTGCAGGCCGGTTACCCGCGCACCGAAGACTTGAACGGCTACCAGCAGGAAGGCTTCGGTCCGATGGACCGTACCGTCACGCCGAATGGCCGTCGCGCCAGCACCGCGCGCGGTTACCTGGACACGGCTAAAAAGCGTTCAACACTGACCATCGTCACCCACGCCCTCACCGACAAAGTGCTGTTCGAAGGCAAGCGTGCGGTTGGCGTGCGTTACCTGATCGGCGCCGCCGAAGAGCGCGTTGAAGCCCGCGCGCGCAAAGAAGTGTTGGTGTGCAGCGGCGCAATCGCTTCGCCGCAACTGCTGCAACGCTCCGGTGTTGGCCCGGCCAAACTGCTGGAAAGCCTCGACATCCCGGTGGTCCACGACCTGCCTGGCGTCGGCGAAAACCTGCAGGACCACCTTGAGCTGTACCTGCAATACGCCTGCACCCAACCGGTGTCGCTGTACCCGTCGCTGCTCTGGTACAACCAGCCGGCCATCGGTGCCGAGTGGCTGTTCAACGGCACCGGCATCGGCGCCAGCAACCAGTTCGAAGCGGGCGGTTTCATCCGCACCCGTGAAGAGTTCGATTGGCCGAACATCCAGTACCACTTCCTGCCGGTTGCGATTAACTACAACGGCAGCAACGGTGTGAAAGAGCACGGTTTCCAGGCGCACATGGGCTCCATGCGTTCGCCAAGCCGTGGTCGCATCCAACTGAAGTCGAAGAACCCACGCGACTACCCGAGCATCCTCTTCAACTACATGGCCACCGAGCAGGACTGGCAGGAATTCCGCGACGGCATCCGCCTGACCCGTGAAATCATGCAGCAGCCGGCGCTGGACCAATACCGCGGCCGCGAAATCAGCCCGGGTATCGAAGTGCAAACCGATGAGCAACTCGACAAGTTCATCCGCGAGCACGCCGAAACCGCGTTCCACCCGTCCTGCTCGTGCAAGATGGGTACCGACGAGATGGCCGTAGTGGACGGCGAAGGCCGCGTACATGGCATGCAGGGCCTGCGTGTGGTGGATGCGTCGATCATGCCGATCATCACCACCGGCAACCTGAACGCGCCAACGATCATGATCGCCGAGAAAATCGCCGACAAGATCCGTGGCCGCCAGCCGCTGCCGCGCAGCACTGCGGACTACTATGTGGCCGGCGATGCGCCAGTGCGTGGTAAGCCGTTGCGTGAGATTGCGCAGTAACTGATACACCGCGGCGCGCCCATCGGGGGCAAGCCCCCTCCCACATTTTGATCGTGTGAACCCGATCAAGTGTGGGAGGGGGCTTGCCCCCGATGAGTTCCTACCAGACGGTCCAAAACCTCCTGCCTACACTTTCCTTGATCAGCTCCCAGCCCAGGCCTACTCTGTTCGCCTGCCCGCGCCGAGCCGCCCACAAGGAAGGCCCCATGTTCGACCATCACGCCACACTGAAAAAACACTTCGGTGCCCTGCGCACCAGCGCTGAATTTTTCTCCCTGCGCTATGTACGCGAATCCGGCCAGTACCTGTCGGTACGCAAAAACGTCGCCGAGCCGCCCAGCCTGAGCCACGACGAAGGCGCGATGCTCACCGTGCGCCTCAACGGCGTCGAAGCCTACGCCGCCACCCATGACATTTCCCTGTCCGGCCTGCAAGCCGCCCTCGAACGTGCCGAACAGCAAGCCCGGCAGATCCGGCCCCACGCCCTGCTCGACCTGCGCGACCAGCAGGTTTCCAGTGATGTGGCCGACTACCTGTCGCCAGACCTCGACCAGCCCTTCCCCTCCTTGAGTGACTGCTACCAATTGCTCGGCGACGAGTCCGCCGCCGTGCCCCAGGACGAGCGTCTGGTGAGCTGGGAAGTGAGCCTGGGCCTGACCCACGTCGAACAGATCTACCTCAACAGCGCCGGCGCCGAACTGCGCCAGGCGCAACGTTTTGTGTTCCCGGGTGTGAGCGTCACGGCCTATGACGGCAATGACAGCCAGACGCGCACCCTGGGCGGCACCAACTTCGGCCAGCAAGGCGGCTTCGACGTGATCAGCCGCTTCGGCCTGCAAGGCGCAGCCCCCAAAGTCGCCGACAGCGCCCTGCAACTGCTGTTGGCGCCCAACACCCCTACCGGGCCGCGCGACCTGTTGCTGATGCCCGACCAGATGATCCTGCAGATCCACGAGTCCATCGGCCACCCGCTGGAGCTGGACCGCATCCTCGGCGATGAGCGCAATTACGCCGGTACCAGTTTTGTGAAGGCCGAAGACTTCGGCCACCTGCAATACGGCTCCAACCTGCTCAACGTGACCTTCGACCCGGAGATTCCCGAGCAACTGGCCAGCTACGCCCACGACGACGACGGCACCCGCGCCAGCAAGCAGTTCCTGATCCGCGAAGGGTTGCTGCTCAAACCGTTGGGCGGGGCACTCTCGCAATTTCGTTCCGGCATGAGCGGCGTGGCCAACAGCCGTGCCAGCAGCTGGAACCGCGCACCGATCGACCGCATGGCCAACCTCAATATCGAGCCCGGCGACAAGAGCATGGCGCAGCTGATCGGCGGCATCGAGCACGGCATCCTGATGTCCACCAACCGTTCCTGGTCGATTGACGACGCGCGCAACAAATTCCAGTTCGGTTGCGAATGGGGCCAATTGATCGAAAACGGCGAACTCAAGGGCGTGGTGAAAAACCCCAACTACCGGGCCATTTCCGCGCAGTTCTGGCGCAACCTCAGCGCCGTCGGCGATGCCAGCACCTCGCGGGTCCTGGGTACGCCCAACTGCGGCAAAGGTGAGCCGAACCAGGTGATCCGCGTCGGCCATGCTTCGCCGGCCTGCGTGTTCAGCAACATTGATGTATTCGGGGGGGATGCCTGATGAATAACTTCAAGGCATTGGTCGACTGGCTCAAGCAGGCCATCACCGAGACAGAACAGTTCCACTTGGGTTATGCCGCGGAATCGTCCGAGTTCGTGCGCTTCAACCACGCCAAAGTACGCCAGGCCGGGCAGGTGCAACAGGCCAGCCTCAACCTGAAACTTATCCATGACGGGCGCCATGCCGACTTGAGCATCACCCTCGCCGGTGAACCCGAACTGGACCGCCAGCGCCTGGCCGCCGGCCTGCAACAGCTGCGCGAGACCTTGCCGCTGCTGCCGCCGGACCCGTACCTGCTGCTCAACCACGACGCCTGGCACAGTCATAACGGACAGGCCCAACCCCTGCCGGACCTGGCCCAGGTACTCGAAGACATCAGCCAGGCAGCGCAGGGCGCAGACTTGGTGGGTATCTACGCCGCCGGCCCGATCAGCCGTGGGTTTGCCAGCTCGAACGGCGCATTTGGCTGGCATCAGGCCAATAGCTTCAACTTCGATTTCAGCCTGTTCCACGCCAATGGCGAAGCCGTGAAAGCCAGCTACGCCGGCAACCAATGGGACAGCGCCGAATTCGCCCGCCGCTTCCAACTGGCCCGTGAGCAGCTGGAATTCCTCGGCCGCCCGCTGCACTCACTGGCACCCGGCGAGTACCGTGCCTACCTGGCCCCGGCAGCGCTGGAAGAAATCATCAGCCTTATCACCTGGGGTGGGTTTTCCGCGCAGGCCATCGCCAGCAAAGGCAGCTCGCTGCAAAAGCTCTACGCCGGCGAGCAGCATTTGAGCCCGCTGGTGAGCGTCGACGAACAGATCAGCGGCTCGTTGAGCCAGGCGTTCTCCAGCGAGGGCTACCCGCGCGGTGATGTCACGCTGATCAACGCCGGCAAGGCCGACGGCCAACTGGTGAACTCGCGCAGCGCCGCCGAATACGGCCTCAGCGCCAACGGCGCCAGCAGCGACGAATCCCCCACCGCATTGCAGATGGCGGCGGGCACCCTGGCCCAGGCCGACATTCTCAAGCAACTGGGCACCGGGCTGTACATCAGCAACCTGTGGTACCTGAACTACTCCGACCTGCCCGCCGCACGCCTGACCGGCATGACGCGCTTCGCCACGTTCTGGGTGGAAGACGGCGTGATCAAGGCGCCGGTGAGTACCATGCGCTTCGATGACAGTGTGTACAGCTTGCTCGGCTCGCAGTTGGAAGCCCTGACCGCGGAGCGGGAATTGCTGCTGTCGGCCAGTACGTATGGCCAGCGCAATACCGCGTCCAACCTGCTCCCTGGCGCCCTGGTCAAGCGCCTGACGCTAACCCTCTAAACACCGAAGATCCAATGTGGGAGGGGGCTTGCCCCCGATGACGGTGTATCAGTTGAAATATCTTAAACTGAACCACAGTCATCGGGGGCAAGCCCCCTCCCACATTGCTTTGCGGTGATTTCAGATACTTCGTTTCACCTATTCCTACCACCAAATCCCATCTCATCGCTCTCCCCCTGCAGCCTGTTGTCGCCTGTAAAAAACCTCGTTATAAAGGTTAGTGGCATACCGCCACCGCACAGGAAGTCCCGCGATGAACCATGGAAGTTTCGTCTTACAAAAGCTGTTCAAACACTACAACGTTCACGTCGAGCAACTGGGTAACGACCCGCACAAGAAAACCGTGCTGATGGTCAACGGGGCCCTGTCCACCACGCGGTCCTTTGCGCGCACCAGCAAGTGCCTTTCCGAGCATTTCAATGTGCTGCTGTTCGACCTGCCGTTCTCCGGCTACTCGCGTGAACACAACACCGACCTGGACCTGGTGACCAAGGACGACGAGGTGCAAATCCTGCGTGCCCTGGTGGAGCGCTTCCAGGTCAACCACCTGGTGTCAGCCTCCTGGGGTGGCATCTCCACGCTGCTGACCCTGGCGCACAACCCGCCTACCATCGAAAGCTCGGTGGTGATGGCCCTGGCGCCCAACCTCAACCAGGCCATGCTCGACTATGTGGAGCGCGTGCGCGTGCTGATCGAGGCTGATGACAAATCCGCCGTCGGCCACCTGCTCAACGAAACGGTCGGCAAATACCTGTCACCGCGCCTCAAGCGCAACAACCATCGCCACCTGTCGAACATGGCCACCACCGAGTACCGCCAGGCGCGTTTTCATATCCACCAGGTGCTGGCCCTGGGCGATGGCAACTACCTGCCGGCCCTCAGGCAGATTGAAACGCCGGTGCACTTTCTCAACGGCACGCTGGACGAATACACCCCCGCTGCCGAGGCTCGGCTATTCCAGCACTATGTAGGCCGCAGCAGCTTTGCCGTCGCCGAACACACCGGCCATTTGCTCGACCTGGAGTCCCGCGAGGCGGCCCTGGCGGTGCACCGTGCGCTGTTGGATTTCCTGGTGGGCGAGCACGCAACACTGTCGGAATTAGACGAACAGCCTGTGGGAAAAGGAGCGACGAATGGCGCATAATCGCCAACACATAGCCTGCTAACAAAAAGGTCCCCCATGCCGAATCGTGTCCCGCTCGATGCCAAGACCGCCCGCTGGCTCCCCTGGGTGGTGGCGATTGCCTTCTTCATGCAGTCGCTGGACGGGACGATTCTGAACACGGCACTGCCGGCCATGGCCCGGGACCTGGCGGAAAACCCATTGCGCATGCAAGGGGTGGTGATCGCCTACATGCTCACCGTCGCCTTGCTGATCCCGGCATCGGGCTGGATCGCCGACCGCTTCGGCACCAAAAAAATCTTTTTCGGCGCGATCATGCTGTTCAGCATCGGCTCGCTGCTGTGCGCCTTGTCCAGCAGCTTGAGCATGCTGGTGGGCGCGCGGGTGATCCAGGGCTTGGGTGGCGCGCTGATGCTGCCCGTTGGCCGCCTGGTGGTGCTGCGCGCCTACCCCCGCTCCGAACTGGTGCGGATCATGGGCTTCATCACCATCCCCGGCCTGCTCGGCCCGCTGCTCGGCCCGACCATGGGCGGCTGGATGGTGCAATACCTGACCTGGCACTGGATCTTCCTGATCAACCTGCCGGTGGGCATGATCGGTTGCTACGCCGTGTGGAAGTTCATCCCCGACCTGCGGGGCAGCGAACGCACGCGCTTTGATGGCATCGGCTTCCTGCTGTTTGGCGCGGCGATGGTGTTGATCACCATCGCCATGGAAGGCTTGGGCGAACTGCACCTGCCGCACCTGCGGGTGATGTTGCTGCTGTTCGGCGGGCTGGCGTGCCTGGCGGCGTACTGGCTGCGAGCCGGGCATATCGATAACCCGCTGTTTTCGCCGGTGCTGTTCAAGACGCGCACCTTCGCCGTGGGCATCCTCGGCAACCTGTTTGCGCGCCTGGGCAGCGGCGCGCTGCCGTTCCTGGTGCCGCTGCTGTTGCAGGTGGCGTTGGGCTATTCGCCGTCGGAGGCCGGCATGAGCATGCTGCCGCTGGCGGCGGCGGCAATGTTTGCCAAGTCCATCGCCCGCCCGCTGATCGAGCGCGTGGGTTACCGCATCGTGCTCACCGGCAACACCCTGGCGCTGGGGATCATGCTGGCGAGCATGGGCCTGGTCACCGAACACACGCCCTACCCGCTGCTGCTGGCGATGCTGGCCGTGCTCGGCGCAATTAACTCGCTGCAATTTACCGCGATGAACACCGTGACCCTGATCGACCTCGACGACGCCCAGGCCAGCAGCGGCAACAGCTTGCTCTCGGTGGTGGCGCAGTTGTCCTTGAGCCTGGGGGTGGCCTGCGCCGGTGCGCTGCTGGGCGGGTTTACCGCAGAAACCGGCAACGACGGTGTCAGCACGGTGCTCGGCGCGTTCCAGCTGACCTTCCTTACCGTGGGCATCATGGCGATGCTGGCAGCGGCGATCTTCCTGCAATTGTCGCCAAAAGACGGCAAACGCGTGGCCAGCCCGGAGCAACATATCGAGCATTAACGGGCTTCTCGTCTAGAACTTGCGGGGAAATTCCCACAGGGCTGGTACACTGCGCGACATTTTGTTTTGCAGAGCCAGTCCCGTGACTACCATCGCCACCGCTTTTAATACTTTGCCGCTCTCCGCCGCCATGCTGGCTAACCTCGACTCGCTGGGTTATGTCGAGATGACGCAGATCCAGGCGCAAAGCTTGCCGGTGATCCTCAAGGGGCTGGACCTGATTGCCCAGGCCAAGACCGGCAGCGGCAAGACCGCCGCCTTCGGTATCGGCCTGTTGAACCCGATCAACCCGCGCTACTTCGGCTGCCAGGCCCTGGTGATGTGCCCAACGCGCGAACTGGCCGACCAGGTGGCCAAGGAAATCCGCCGCCTGGCCCGCGCCGAAGACAACATCAAGGTGCTGACCCTGTGCGGCGGCGTGTCCCTCGGCCCGCAAATCGCCTCCCTTGAACACGGCGCCCACGTCATCGTCGGCACCCCGGGCCGTATCCAGCAGCACCTGCGCAAGGGCTCGCTGGTACTCGATGGCTTGAACACGCTGATCCTCGACGAAGCCGACCGCATGCTCGACATGGGCTTCTACGACGCGATCGAAGACATCATCAGCAAGACCCCGGCCCGTCGCCAGACCCTGTTGTTCTCGGCCACCTACCCGGTGAGCATCAAGCAACTGGCGTCCAAGTTCATGCGCGCGCCGCAGCAGGTTAAAGCCGAGGCCTTCCACTCCGACGACCAGATCGAACAGCGTTTCTTCGAAATTTCCCCGGAAGAACGCATGGACGCCGTGACCAAGGTGCTCGCGCACTTCCGTCCGGCCTCCTGCGTGGCGTTCTGCTTTACCAAGCAGCAAGTGCAGGAAACCGTGGATCACCTGACCGCCAAGGGCATTTCCGCGGTCGGCCTGCATGGCGACCTGGAACAGCGTGACCGTGACCAGGTACTGGCGATGTTCGCCAACCGCAGCACCTCGGTGCTGGTTGCCACCGACGTGGCGGCCCGGGGTTTGGACATTGACTCGCTGGACATGGTGATCAACGTCGAACTGGCCCGCGATTCGGAAATCCACATCCACCGTGTAGGCCGTACCGGCCGTGCCGGTGAGACTGGTATCGCGATCAGCCTGGTGGCGCCGTCCGAAGCGCATCGCGCCCAGGCCATCGAGCAACTGCAGAAGTCGCCGCTGAACTGGGACCAACTGGACAACCTCAAGCCGCAAAGCGGTGGCCCGCTGCTGCCACAGATGAGCACCTTGTGCATCGCTGCCGGCCGTAAAGACAAGGTTCGCCCGGGCGACATCCTCGGCGCACTGACCGGCGACGCCGGCATCCCGGGTGCCCAGGTCGGCAAGATCGCGATCTTTGATTTCCAGGCCTTCGTGGCCGTGGAACGCGGGATCGCCAAGCAGGCCTTGCAGCGCTTGAATGACGGCAAGATCAAAGGCCGCTCGTTGCGCGTGCGGATCCTGTAAAGATCTCAAGCTATACAGAGATCTAAATGTGGGAGCGGGCTTGCTCGCGAAGGCGGTGGATCAGTCAACTTATTCGGTGGCTGACACACTGCATTCGCGAGCAAGCCCGCTCCCACATTCAACTGCATTCCAATTCAGAATTTGTATGAGGACATCGCTGTGCGCTCGACCGAAGTTGTGATCATTGGCGCCGGCGCCGCAGGCTTGATGTGCGCACTGACCGCCGCCGGGCGTGGGCGCAAGGTGATGCTGATCGACCACGCGAACAAGGCCGGCAAAAAGATCCTGATGTCCGGCGGTGGCCGCTGCAACTTCACCAATATGTACACCGAGCCGGCCAACTTCCTCTCGCACAACGCGCACTTCTGCAAGTCGGCCCTGGCGCGCTACACCCAATGGGATTTCATTGCGCTGGTGGCCAAGCACGGCGTGCCGTATCACGAGAAGAAGCTCGGCCAACTGTTCTGCGACAACAAGTCCAGCGACATCCTCGGCATGCTGCTCGACGAGTGCATCCAGACTGGCGTGAGCCTGCACCTGGACACGTCGATCGAGGAAATCGCCAAGCTCGACAGCGGTTATCAGTTGCAAACCACCCTCGGTGAGCTGCGCTGCGAGTCGCTGGTAATCGCCACCGGCGGCCTGTCGATTCCGACCCTGGGCGCCACCGGTTTCGGTTACCAAGTGGCCAAACAGTTCGGCCATGAACTGCTGCCGACTCGCGCAGGACTGGTGCCGTTCACCATCACCGACCAGCTCAAGGAGCTGTGCGGCGAGTTGTCGGGCACTTCGGTGGACTGCCTGGTCAGCTGCAATGACCAGAGCTTTCGCGAGAACATCTTGTTTACCCATCGCGGCCTCAGCGGGCCGGCGATCCTGCAGATTTCCTCGTACTGGGAATCCGGCGACACGGTGGAAATCAACCTGCTGCCCGACCATGACGCCCACAGCTGGCTGCAGGAGCAACAGGTCGAGCGTCCCAACAGCGAGTTGAAAACCCTGCTGGGCGAGATCTTCACCAAGAAGATGGCCAACCTGCTGGCGGAAACCTGGTTCGTGTCCAAGCCGATGAAGCAGTACACCCACGCTGAAATCGCCGACATCGCCGGCAAGTTGTCCAGCTGGCAGCTGATACCGGCGGGCACCGAGGGCTATCGCACCGCAGAGGTGACGCTGGGCGGCGTGGATACGCGGGAAGTGTCGTCCAAGACCATGGAATCGCTGAAAAGCCCTGGCCTGTACTTTATCGGTGAAGTGCTGGATGTGACCGGCCACTTGGGCGGGTTCAACTTTCAGTGGGCCTGGGCTTCGGGCTACGCCGCCGCGCAATTTGCCTGACACAACACGGTAAAAAATGTGGGAGGGGCGGTGCGACGATTCGACTTGCCCCCGATGGCAGTGTTTCAGCTAGCGCATCTGTTGCTGGTACACCGCTATCGGGGGCAAGTCGAATCGTCGCACCGCCCCTCCCACATTTGATTTGCCGCGCCTGCAATAAATTTTATCCGCCAATGTGCTCACCACCCTTGCCGTGACGTCATTGATGCCTCAATTTAGCGGCATCGTCCCGGAAGACTCCAGCCTTCATGTCATCGACCTCGTTCAAGCAGTCCATGCGGCGCCTGTGGGCGCTGGATAAATTCAGTTACAGCGTACGGGTATTCATCGCCCTCACCGGCAGCATGGCGCTGTGCTGGTATCAGGATGAAATGACACTGCTGATCCCGCTGTTCCTGGGGATTATCGCCAGCGCATTGGCCGAGACCGATGACAGCTGGCAAGGCCGCCTGAATGCCCTGGCGGTCACACTGGTGTGTTTCAGCATCGCCGCGCTGTCGGTGGAGCTGCTGTTCCCTTATCCCTGGATCTTTGCCATCGCCCTGGCCCTGGCCAGTTTCTGCCTGACCATGCTCGGCGCGCTGGGCGAACGTTATGGCGCCATTGCGTCGGCGACCTTGATTCTGTCGGTCTACACCATGATCGGCGTGGACCAGCGCGGTGGCGCGGTCTCCGATTTCTGGCACGAACCGCTGCTGCTGGTGGCCGGCGCCGCCTGGTATGGCGCGCTCTCGGTGCTGTGGCAGGCGCTGTTTTCCAACCAGCCGGTGCAGCAGAGCCTGGCGCGGTTGTTCCGCGAATTGGGGCGTTACCTCAAGCTCAAGTCATCGCTGTTCGAACCCATCCGCCAGCTGGATGTGGAAGCGCGCCGCCTGGAACTGGCCCAGCAAAATGGCCGGGTGGTGGCGGCACTGAATGCGGCGAAGGAAATCATCCTGCACCGCGTGGGCAATGGGCGGCCGGGGTCGAAGGTCAGCCGCTACCTGAAGCTGTACTTCCTGGCCCAGGACATCCACGAGCGCGCCAGCTCCTCCCATTACCCCTACAACGCCCTGGCCGACGCGTTCTTCCACAGTGACGTACTGTTCCGCTGTCAGCGCCTGCTGCGCCAGCAAGGCAAGGCGTGCCAGACCCTGGGCGAATCGATCCAGCTGCGCCAACCATTCATCTATGACGACAGCTTCGCCGAAGCCTTGGGCGACCTGAACGCCTCCCTCGAACACCTGCGCATCCAGAGCAACCCGGCCTGGCGCGGCCTGCTGCGTTCGTTGCGGGCCTTGGCGGCCAACCTGTCGACCCTCGACCGTTTGCTCGGCGACGCCAGCAACCCTGACGCCCTGGCCGACGCCACCGACAGCAACCTGCTGGACCGTGCCCCGCGCAACCTGAGGGAAATGTGGACACGCCTACGCACCCAGCTCACACCGACATCGCTGCTGTTCCGCCATGCCCTGCGCCTGGCCCTGGCGCTGACCATCGGCTACGGCACCCTGCACGCGATCCACGCGTCCCAGGGTTACTGGATCATCCTCACCACCCTCTTTGTGTGCCAGCCGAACTACGGCGCCACCCGGCGCAAACTCGGCCAGCGGATTATCGGCACCGCCATCGGCCTGACCGTGGCGTGGGCGCTGTTCGACCTGTTCCCAAGCCCGCTGGTGCAATCGATGTTCGCCATCGCCGCCGGCTTGGTGTTCTTTATCAACCGCACCACCCGCTACACCTTGGCCACAGCGGCCATCACGCTGATGGTGCTGTTCTGCTTCAACCAGGTCGGCGATGGCTATGGGCTGTTCCTGCCGCGCCTGCTCGATACCTTGCTCGGCAGCCTGATCGCGGGCCTGGCGGTGTTCCTGTTCCTGCCGGACTGGCAAGGCCGGCGCCTGAACAAAGTGCTGGCCAACACCCTGACCTGCAACAGCATCTACCTGCGCCAGATCATGCAGCAGTACGCCGCCGGCAAGAGCGACGACCTGGCGTATCGCCTGGCCCGGCGCAATGCCCACAACGCCGACGCGGCGCTGTCCACCACGCTGGCGAACATGCTGATGGAACCGGGGCATTTCCGTAAGGAAGCCGACGTGGGCTTTCGCTTCCTGGTGCTGTCGCATACGTTACTCAGCTACTTGTCCGGCCTGGGCGCACACCGCGAAACCCAACTGCCGGCCGAGGTGCGCGAACACCTGATCGGCGGCGCGGGCAATACCCTCGCCGCCAGCATCGATGAAATCGCCACGGGGCTGGCCAACAAGCAGCCGATTGCGATTCAGAGCGACGCCGAGGAAGCCCTGGCGGCGGACCTGGAGCAGATGCCGGATGAGATTGATGAAGGGCAGCGGTTGGTGCAGACGCAGTTGGCGTTGATTTGTCGGCAGTTGGGGCCGTTGCGCACGTTGGCGGCGCATCTGATCAAAGATACCAGCGCGGCTTAAAATTGTGGCGAGCGAGCTTGCTCGCGTTGGGCTGCGAAGCAGCCCCACCAAGACCACCACAGTGTTTCAGGCACATTGAGTTGCGTGGTTTTGGGGCCGCTTCGCGCCCCAACGCGAGCAAGCTCGCTCGCCACAGAAAGCATCACATACCGTGCTGCTTCATCAACCGCGCATAACTACCATCCGCCTTCATCTTCGCAATCTCCCGGTCAAACCCGGCCACGATCTGCGCATGGTCAGGGTTCTTCAAGCTGACCAGGATATGCAGGCTGTTTTCACTCAACGGCTTGGGCAGAAACTCCACCGCATTGCGCACCCGCGCCGATTCGCGCGACAGGTAATAACGCGCCACATATTCATCTTCCACCGTCAGCCGCACGCGCTCCGCCGCCAGCATGCGCACGGCCATGGCGAAGTTATGCACAGGCACTTTCTGCAACTGCGCATCCCCATCGAACGCCGCCGAATACGCATAGCCGCGCACCACGGCGATGGGGTAGTCGTGCAGTTGCTCGAGATTCTGGAACTCAATGGGATCGTCGCGGCGCTTGATGAAACGCACGCGGTTAAGCAGGTATTCGCCGGAGAACTCGCCCAACCGCGTACGCGCATCGTCGTACCAGGCGTTGACCAGCACGTCATAACGGCCGTCGCCCACGCCCATCAGCGCCCGGGCCCAGGGTACTTGCTCGAAATCACTGGCATAACCCGCACGGGCCAAGGCCGTGCTGACGATGTCGGTGGCCAACCCGCCATTGATCAAGGTGGAATCGGTAAAGGGTGGCCAGGCATCCGCGACCAGGCGCAGACGCTGTGCGAATGCCGGCTGGGCCAGCAACAACACTCCAATCAAAGCAACGGCACGAGAGAATCGCGGCATGCTCAAAGTCCTTGGCAGGCAGGCGTTGGCACTAAATCAGGCGGTACCTGAGGCTGTAACAGTAGCTCAGATTACACAAACCAACGGCGGGCGCATGCACTCAATGATGGCAAATTGATTTCACTCACAAAAATAGCTGATTTAGACAGTATCGCCTGCTGCGCTTACTATCCGGCACAGACATTTATAAGAGAACACGCCATGACAGTTGAATGGGTCTGCAAACATCACGATGACCTCGGCAAGGAGCAGCTGTACGCCATCCTGCGCCTGCGCAACGAGGTGTTTGTTGTCGAGCAGAAATGCGTTTATCAGGATCTCGACGGGCAGGATCTGGACGGCGACACCCACCACCTGATGGCCTGGCAGGACGACCAGTTGGTGGCCTACCTGCGCCTGCTGGACCCGGAGTCCCAGGGCGGTGACGTGGTGGTCGGTCGGGTAATCGTGGCGCCCGTCGCGCGCGGCACCGGGCTGGGGCACCAGATGATGAGCGAGGCGCTCAAGCAGATTGACGACATCTGGCCGCAGACACCGATATTCCTGTCAGCCCAGGCGCACCTGCAAGGGTATTACGGGCGGTACGGGTTTGTGGTGGCAGGTGAGGAATACCTGGAGGATGACATTCCACACATCGGCATGCGCAAGGCTTAGGAAGCAGCGCTTTACTGTGGCGAGCGGGCTTGCCCGCGTTGGGCTGCGCAGCAGCCCCATTAAGGCCGCCGCGGTGTGTCAGGGGGGTTGAGTTGCCTGGTTTCGGGGCTGCTTCGCCGCCCAACGCGGGCAAGCCCGCTCGCCACAACAAGCTCGCTCACCACGGGGTTACGGATACCCCAACACCTGGGCGATACGGGTTTGTGGTGGCGGGTGAGGAATACCTGGCACATCGGCATGCGCAAGGCTTAGGAAGCAGCGCTTTACTGTGGCGAGCGGGCTTGCCCGCGTTGGGCTGCGCAGCAGCCCCATTAAGGCCGCCGCGGTGTGTCAGGGAGGGTTGAGTTGCCTGGTTTCGGGGCTGCTGCGCCGCCCAACGCGGGCAAGCCCGCTCGCCACAACAAGCTCGTTCACAACGGGGTTACGGATACCCCAACACATGGGCGGTACGGGTTTGTGGTGGCGGGTGAGGAATACCTGGCACATCGGCATGCGCAAGGCTTAGGAAGCACCGCTTTACTGTGGCGAGCGGGCTTGCCCGCGTTGGGCTGCGCAGCAGCCCCATTAAGGCCGCCGCGGTGTGTCAGGGGGGTTGAGTTGCTTGGTTTCGGGGCTGCTGCGCCGCCCAACGCGGGCAAGCCCGCTCGCCACAACAAGCTCGCTCACAACGGGGTTACGGATACCCCAACACCTGCTTGATCGACACCAGATTCGCCTCGATCCACCGCCGATCAATCGCCCCCCAACTGTGAATCCGATAGCGCCCGGCATGGTTACGCGCACCGTCTTCCTGCTCAAACTCACACACGATATCCAGGTCGGCCAATGCCGCGATGGTGTCCTGCGCTGTGCGCCGGGGCATGCCCGTGGCGTCGGTCAGCGCCGGCACGCTGCTGGCCTGGCCGCTGTCGATCAGGTAGGCCACATACAGGCGGCGGTAGAAGCTGCTCTTGGTCTTGCTCACATCCATGGTCGGTCGCCTTGTGCGGTCAGGGCTTGCCCTGCAGGTCGCGATACGTGAGGTACACCCGCAGGTCGAATTCCACCTGATGGTAGCCGGGCATCATGTATTCGCAGAGTTTATAGAACGCCTTGTTGTGGTCCGATTCCTTGAAGTGCGCCAGCTCATGCACCACAATCATGCGCAGGAACTCCGGCGCGGCCTCCTTGAACAGCGCGGCAATCCGAATCTCCTTTTTGGATTTGAGATTGCCGCCCTGCACCCGCGAAATCGTGGTGTGCAGGCCCAGGGCGCGGTGGGTCAGGTCCAGGCGGTTATCGAACAGCACTTTGTCGATGGACGGCGCGTTGCGCAGGTGTTCCTGTTTCAACGCCAGCGCGTAGGCGTACAGCGCCTTGTCACTCTGCACGGCATGGCGCTCGGGGTAACGTTGTTCCAGGTAGGCGCCCAACTGATCCTTGGCAATCAGCTGGCGCACTTGCTCTTGAAGGGCTGCGGGGTAGGCCTGGAGGTATTTCAGCGCGGTCATGGGGTCTGCAACAGGGTTCGGATAGGCGCCAGTGTAGCGAATTCAGCGCACGCGGGCGCGTGACCAATCGGCGACGGCTTCAGCCATCAATGGCGGGGCCGCCCAAGGACCCTGGATAAACGGGCAGCCATTAGCCTTGAGCCACTGGGCTTGCTCATGGGTTTCCACGCCCTCGGCCACTACCAGCACATCAAAATGCCCGCACAGCTCGATAATGCTCCGCGCCATGACCGCATCCCGTGCCGAGCCTGGCAGGCGCGCGACCAAACGCGGGTCAAGCTTGAGCGTGTCAAACGCCAAGTCACGCAGATGCGCCAGGGAACACTGGCCCATGCCAAAGTCATCCAGGGCGATACGCACCCCGATCCGACGCAGCAACTTGAGCTGCTTGGCCGACTCGTCCAGGTTAATCATCAGGCAGTCTTCGCCGATTTCCACTTCCAACTGGCGTGGCTGCAGGCCGTGGCGTTCAAGCACCTGGGTCAACTGGTTGGCCAGGTTGGGCATATTGAACTGGCTGCTGCTCAGGCTCACGCTCAACACCAACTCATCATCAAAGGTGGTTTGCCAGGCCTGGCGTTGAGCGGCGACCTGCTGGTAGATCCACGCGCTCAATTGGCTGATCAGCCGCGCCTCTTCCAGCAACGGCAAAAACAACCCGGGCGGCACGTCGCCAACACTGGGGTGCTGCCAGCGTAGCAGCGCTTCGACACCGCGCAGACGTCCGTCATCCAGCGCCACCTGCGGCTGATACACCAGGGTGAATTCCTTGTTTTGAATCGCCGTGCGCACGCTGTCTTCCAGCATCAGCCGCGAACGGGCGCGGCCATTCATTTCCTGGTCGTAATAGCGATATTGCTGACGCCCCGCGCGCTTGGCTTCGTACATGGCGATGTCGGCGGCACGCAGCAGGCCATTCAAGTCCGAACCACAATCGGGGAAAGTAGCAATGCCGATGCTGACGCCGAGCATCACATCCAGGCCTTCCACCTGCTGGCACACAGACACGCGCTCAATCAATTTTTCTGCAACCTTCGCCGCCTGCTCCGGGAATTCCACCTCCAGCAGCGCGGTAAATTCATCCCCACCCATGCGCCCGAGAATGTCGGCGGAGCCCAGGCAACCCTGCAACTGCTCCGAGACCCAGCGCAGCACCCGGTCGCCGGCATCATGGCCGAGTGAATCGTTGACCCGCTTGAAACCATCCAGGTCCAGGTACAGCAATACCAGAGCCGGGTCGCCGCGCTCGCTGCGCAGCAAAGTGTGCTCAACCGCCTGGTAGAAACCACGGCGGTTCAGCAGCCCGGTCAACGGGTCGGTGACGGCCTGGAACTCCAGCTGTTGATGCAGGTGGCGCACTTCGGACATGTCCAGCACGGTCACCACCATGGCCTTCTGCTCGGCCGGCAACGGCGCGCACGACAAGGCCACCGGTACCTGCTGGCCACGCCCGGTGCGCAAGAGGGCGTCATGCAGGCGCCAGGTTTCGCCCTTGCGATAACCCGCGTACATCTGCGAATCCAGCCAGGCCGGCACATGGGGCTTTTGCAGAAAGCCGAGGAACTCCTGGCCTTGCAGCTCTTGGATCGTGGCATTGAGCAGGCGCGAGATCGCTGGGTTGGCGTATTCGATCACACCGTCCTCGCTCACCACCAGAATGCCTTCGGCGGCGTTATCCAGCACCGAGGCGTTGAAAGCGCGGGCAGACTCCAGGTCATGGCTCAGGCGCTGCAAGGCCCGGCGGTTGCGCTGGTGCTCCAGCAATGCCTGGACCTTGGGCTTGAGGATGTGCGGGTCAAAGGGTTTGAACAGGTAGTCGATGGCGCCACTGGCATAGCCTTCCAGCACGGCGGCTGGGGATTGTTCATTGGCACTCAGGAAGATGATCGGCGTCATGCGCGTACGCTGGCTGCCGCGCATCAGGCGGGCCACTTCGAAGCCGTCCATGCCGGGCATCTTCACGTCCAGCAGCACCAGGTCGACGTCGTGCACCAATAACAATTCGAGGGCTTCCACGCCGGAGCCAGCGGTGATCACCTGCCAGTCTTCGCGCTGCAAAAGTGCGTGCATGCTGAGCAGGTTTTCCGGGTAGTCATCGACCACCAGAAGAACCGAACCGCCATCGCCGTAGTGTGGAGCGCATTCCATGCTGCTTCTCTTCCTTAGGAGCCACTCCGGTCACTTCTGGGAGAAAACCCGGACAAACATTGAGGCCTCACTCTATCCCCGGTTCCGAAAAATCAGAAGTAACCTCAGTGCCATCATTGCGCCAAAGTTCAGGAAGCCGACTAACGGTAAGTGCCTGCAGGCCACGTTTCATGGGAAATGTGGCTTTTTGGCACTATTTTGGCGCCAAACATTTGCCATCCAATAATTAACAAGCGGGTGACTACCGCCTATAAAGAACCTGTCTGGCCCAAGGGCCATAGCCTACACCCCTCTGTAAAAAGGCCTACGCCATGATCGACCTCTCCACTTGGAACCTGAGCATTCCCGTCGGCTCGCCCCCCGCGACCATCGACACCCCCAAACTGCTTAGCGGGTTCAAGGACCAGTACTTCCAGGCCGAAGGCAGTAACGTGCAATTCTGGACACCGGTGACCGGCACGCGCACCGAAAACGCGGTGTACCCGCGCAGCGAACTGCGCGAAACCTACGCTGACGGCCGCCTGCGCAACTGGACCTACCCCGACGCCGACAACTTCCTGCGCGCCACCCTGGCCGTCAACCAGGTGCCCTCCAGCGGCAAGATCGTCATCGGGCAGATTCACGCCTACGACAGCCAGAAACCGTTGATCAAGCTGGAATACCAGTTCAAGGAAAAAACCCAGACCGGCAACATCGTCGCCAAAGTGCGCATGCGCCCGGATGAAGACGAAGGCCGGGTGATCATCGTCGCGGCCAATGTGCCGCTGGAGAAGAGCTTTACCTACGTGATCAACCTCAATAAGGCCGGCCTGCTCAGCGTGTACGCCGCCGACGGTGAGTGGAACGAGCGCATTGGCGCGGCGTGGGGTGCCAAGCCCCTGTACTTCAAGGCCGGCGCGTATGTGCAGGACAACAGTGGCGACAGCAAGGAAGGCGCGCGGGTGACGTTTGCCAAGCTGGATATTGATCACGACTGAGTGTGGCGGTGTTTTATGTAGGGCTTGCTAAATGCTGGGAGGTGGCTCGTCCCCGAGGGTGGACTGTCAGCTAGTACAGCTTTAACTGACCCACCGCAATCGGGGGCAAGCCCCCTCCCACATTGGTTCCTAGGCTGCCTGAGGATTCGGTGTTGGTCCTACATTTCCAGCCACAAAAAAGCCCGCATCGCTGCGGGCTTTTTCATTAGCGCGTAGGGCTTAGTTGACCTTGGCGTTCAACTCACCTTTCAAGTAACGCTGGTACATCGCTTCCAACGAGATCGGCTTGATCTTCGAAGCGTTGCCAGCGGTACCGAAGGCTTCGTAACGCGCGATACATACGTCACGCATCGCAGTCACGGTAGCACCGAAGAATTTACGTGGGTCAAATTCGCTCGGGTTGGTGGCCATCAGGCGACGCATCGCACCGGTGGATGCCAGGCGCAGGTCGGTGTCGATGTTGACCTTGCGCACGCCGTACTTGATGCCTTCGACGATTTCTTCAACCGGTACGCCGTAGGTTTCTTTGATGTCGCCGCCGTACTGGTTGATGATCGCCAGCCACTCTTGCGGTACCGAGGAAGAACCGTGCATCACCAGGTGGGTGTTAGGGATGCGCTTGTGGATTTCCTTGATGCGGTCGATGGCCAGCACGTCGCCGGTAGGCGGCTTGGTGAACTTGTAGGCGCCGTGGCTGGTGCCGATGGCGATGGCCAGGGCGTCGACCTGGGTCTTCTTGACGAAGTCCGCGGCCTCTTCCGGGTCGGTCAGCATCTGGCTGTGATCCAGCACGCCTTCAGCGCCGATGCCGTCTTCTTCGCCGGCCATACCGGTTTCCAGGGAACCCAGGCAGCCCAGCTCGCCTTCAACCGAAACGCCACAGGCATGAGCCATGGCTACCGTTTGTTGGGTAACGCGTACGTTGTACTCGTAGTCGGTAGGGGTCTTGCCGTCTTCGCCGAGGGAGCCATCCATCATCACCGAGCTGAAGCCCAGTTGGATGGAACGCTGGCACACGTCAGGGCTGGTGCCGTGGTCCTGGTGCATGCACACCGGGATGTGCGGGAATTCTTCGATCGCGGCGAGGATCAGGTGACGCAGGAACGGCGCACCGGCGTATTTCCGGGCACCGGCCGAAGCCTGGACGATCACTGGGGAGTCGGTCTTGTCAGCGGCTTCCATGATGGCGCGCATCTGCTCAAGGTTGTTGACGTTAAAGGCTGGGACGCCGTAGCCGAACTCGGCTGCGTGGTCCAGCATTTGACGCATGCTGATAAGTGCCATTGTGTTGTCTCTCCCGGTCGAGGGTCGTTAATCGTGCAAGCCTGCCGTAGCGGCGGCTGCTATTCAAGTTATTGCAGGTCAGGCTTTGCATGCCTGGCCTGCTGAATCGTTATTGCAGTGTCCGGCCCACCACCTATGCCACTTTGGAACCGAATTTAATGTGGGAGGGGGCTCGCCCCCGATGCCAGTGGATCAGCCAGCACATGGGTGTGCTGACACACCGCTATCGGGGGCAAGCCCCCTCCCACATTTGGATCTCATCAAATTTGAGGCCTTACTGGGCTTTGCAGCCCCGCCCGATCAAATCATCGGTGGCAACCCAGTAAACCAGGCCTTCCTCACCTTTTGTGTGAAACGCCAACTGGTCGTTGCTGTACAGCACGCCCGAGGCGGCAACGTCCTGTTTGAGGCGGTAAACCTGATCGGAACCACCGAGGCGTACATCCACCTCGGATTTGGCCTGATTGGCAAAGCGCCAGTTGACCTCGGCCTTGCTGTCGCAGGTCCAGGTGGTCCATTTATCGGCAGGCTCTGCCTTGTTGAACATGTTCATGTTGCTGCAACCGGCCAGTAGGGCCAGGGCTGCCAGGGCGAAAACGCCTTTCATTGCCAATCCTCGAACGCAGGCCTTAAGGGCCTGCACTGCTGTCGGTTAGTTGATCAGACCCGTCAAGGGCAACCCTGTTCCTGACCGTTGGGCGCGGCGTCGTATTTCTCCAGCCGTTCGTTGCCGATGCGCTTGTTGATCACCGGCATGGTCTCGGCTTGCCAGTCTGCCTGGTAGCAGCTCTTTTTCTGCTCAGGCGCCGGTTTCCCGGCCTCAGGCGCAGCGTTTGGCGTGCTGCCGCAGCCGGCCAACAGGCCCGCTGCGAGCATCAGTGCCAACGACTTGATCATGGGAATACTCCTTTTCCGGATCACAAGCCTCAGCCTTTGGCCCGGGTTTCCAGCACTTCAACGGCCGGCAGTACTTTGCCTTCGACGAATTCGAGGAATGCGCCGCCACCGGTAGAAATGTAGGAGATCTGGTCAGCAACGCCATATTTATCGATGGCCGCCAGGGTGTCACCGCCACCGGCGATGGAGAAGGCCGAGCTCTCGGCAATCGCCTTGGCCAGTACTTTGGTGCCATTGCCGAACTGGTCGAATTCGAACACACCGACCGGGCCGTTCCACAGAATGGTCTGGGAAGCTTTCAGCAACTCGGCGAAGTTAGCTGCGGTTTGTGGGCCGATATCCAGGATCATGTCGTCGGCGGCCACGTCAGCGATCAGCTTGACGGTGGCTTCGGCACTTTCAGCGAATTCCTTGGCAACCACCACGTCCACCGGCAGCGGCACGCTGACCTTGGCGGCAATGGCGCGAGCGGTGTCGAGCAGGTCCGGCTCGTACAGGGACTTGCCCACCGGGTGGCCGGCTGCGGCCAGGAAGGTGTTGGCAATGCCGCCGCCGACGATCAGTTGGTTACAGATCTGGCTCAGGCTGTTGAGCACGTCCAGCTTGGTCGACACTTTCGAGCCCGCCACGATGGCCGCCATCGGCTGGGCTGGAGCGCCCAGTGCCTTGCCCAGTGCATCCAGTTCAGCGGCCAGCAACGGGCCGGCGGCGGCAACCTTGGCGAACTTGGCCACGCCGTGGGTGGAGCCTTCGGCGCGGTGCGCGGTACCGAACGCATCCATCACGAACACGTCGCACAGGGCCGCGTATTGCTGGGCCAGTTCGTCACTGTTCTTTTTCTCGCCTTTGTTGAAGCGCACGTTTTCGAACAGCACGATGTCGCCGGCTTTCACGTCCACACCACCCAGGTAGTCAGCCACCAGCGGCACGTCACGGCCCAGGGCTTTGCTCAGGTAGTCGGCTACAGGCTTGAGGCTGTTTTCGGCGGAGAACTCACCTTCGGTCGGGCGACCCAGGTGGGAGCAGACCATCACGGCCGCGCCTTTTTCCAGGGCCAGCTTGATGGTCGGCAGCGAGGCCAGGATACGCGCATCGCTGGTGACAACACCGTCCTTGACTGGGACGTTGAGGTCTTCGCGAATCAGTACGCGCTTACCTTGCAGATCGAGGTCGGTCATCTTCAACACGGTCATGGGTCGCAGTTCCTGAGTTACTGTTGTTGAGGTTGTTTAGAGGCGATGTGCAGATAATGTTCCGCAACATCCAGCATTCGGTTGGCAAAACCCCATTCGTTGTCGAACCAGGCCAGGATGTTCACCAACCGGGGGCCGGAAACGCGGGTCTGGCTGGCATCGACAATGGCCGAATGCGGGTCATGGTTGAAATCGCAACTGGCGTGGGGCAACTCGGTGTAGGCCAAAAGGCCTTTGAGCGGGCCACTGGTGGCGGCGTCGCGCAAAATCCGGTTGACCTCGGTGGCATCGGTATCACTGACAGTTTGCATGGTGATGTCCAGACAAGACACGTTCACCGTTGGCACCCGTACAGCTTTGGCCTGGATTCGCCCGGCAAGTTCCGGCAACAGCCGCTCGATGCCTCGAGCCAGGCCGGTGGACACCGGAATCACTGACTGGAACGCCGAGCGCGTGCGGCGCAGGTCTTCGTGGTGATAGGCGTCGATCACCGGCTGGTCGTTCATCGCCGAGTGAATCGTGGTGATCGACACATAATCGATGCCAATCGCCTGATCCAGCAGGCGCAGCAACGGCACGCTGCAGTTGGTGGTGCAGGAGGCGTTGGACACCAGCAGCTCGGCACCGGTCAGGCAATCCTGGTTGATGCCGTAGACGATGGTGGCGTCGACATCCGCCTCGCTGGCCATCGGCTGGGAAAACAGCACACGCGGCGCGCCGGCGTCGAGAAAACGCTGGCCATCGGCACGGGTGTGATAGACACCGGAACACTCCAGCACCAGGTCAACGCCCAATGCTTTCCAGTCGATGCCCTCGGGGGTGGCACTGCGCAAGACCTGCACGCAGTTGCCATTAATATGCAGACAATCGTCTTCAACCCGCACTTCGCCGGGGAACCGGCCGTGGGTGGAGTCAAAGCGTGTCAGGTATTCGATGCTGGCCATGTCGGCCAAATCGTTGATTGCAACAATCTCAAACCCGGCTGCCGCCCCTCGCTCGAACAGAGCACGCAAGACGCAACGACCAATACGGCCGTAGCCGTTGAGTGCAACTTTGTAGGGACGCGGTTGGGGCATGGGGTTCTCGATTACCTTGGGTAAAGGGGTGAATGTGCCGCCGCCTTCGCGAGCAAGCCCGCTCCCACATTTGATCGGGTTCACACAGTTAGAGTTGTGAACCCATTCAAATGTGGGAGCGGGCTTGCTCGCGAAGAGGCCAGCACAGCCACCTCAATCTACAGCCTTAGTCTTCCAGCAGCTCTTCAGCCTGACCCAGGATGTTTTCCAGGGTGAAACCGAACTCTTCGAACAGCGCTGGCGCCGGCGCCGACTCACCGTAGGTGGTCATGCCGATCACGCGGCCTTCCAGGCCCACGTACTTGTACCAGTAGTCGGCGTGAGCCGCTTCGATGGCGATACGCGCGCTGACCTGCAACGGCAGCACCGATTGCTTGTAGCCGGCGTCCTGGGCTTCGAACACGCTGGTGCAGGGCATGGACACAACGCGCACGTTGCGGCCTTGCTCGGTCAGCTTGTCGTAGGCCTGAACGGTCAGGCCCACTTCGGAACCGGTGGAGATCAGGATCAGCTCCGGCTCGCCGATGCAGTCCTTGAGCACGTAGCCGCCACGGCTGATGTCGGCGATCTGCGCGTCGGTACGCACTTGGTGCTGAAGGTTCTGACGCGAGAAGATCAGCGCCGAAGGGCCGTCCTTGCGTTCGATGGCGTGCTTCCAGGCCACGGCGGATTCCACCGCGTCGGCTGGGCGCCAGCAATCCAGGTTCGGCGTGGTGCGCAGGCTGGTCAGTTGCTCGACCGGCTGGTGCGTCGGGCCGTCTTCACCCAGGCCGATGGAGTCGTGGGTGTACACATGGATCACGCGTTTTTTCATCAGCGCGGCCATACGTACCGCGTTACGTGCGTATTCCATGAACATCAGGAAGGTCGCGCCGTAAGGCACCAGGCCGCCGTGCAGGGACACGCCGTTCATGATGGCGCTCATGCCGAACTCGCGCACGCCGTAGTACATGTAGTTGCCGCTGGCGTCTTCGGCCGAAACACCTTTGCAACCTTTCCACAGGGTCAGGTTGGAACCGGCCAGGTCAGCCGAACCGCCGAGGATCTCAGGCAGCAGCGGGCCGAAAGCGTTCAGGGTGTTCTGGCTGGCTTTACGGCTGGCGATGGTCTCGCCCTTGGCCGCGACTTCGGCGATGTAGGCCGAGGCTTTTTCCGAGAAGTCGGCAGGCAGGTCGCCGGCCAGGCGGCGCACCAGTTCGTTGGCCAGCTCAGGGAATTCGGCGGAGTAGGCTGCGAAACGCTGGTCCCACTCGGCTTCAGCGGCCAGGCCTTTTTCCTTGGCGCTCCACTCGGCGTAGATATCAGCCGGGATTTCGAACGGGCCGTGGTTCCACTTCAGTGCTGCGCGGGTCAGGGCGATTTCCGCGTCACCCAGTGGGGCGCCGTGGCAGTCTTCTTTACCTTGCTTGTTCGGCGAGCCGAAACCGATGGTGGTCTTGCAGCAGATCAGGGTCGGCTGCTCGCTCTTGCGGGCGGTGTCGATGGCGGTCTTGATCTCTTCCGGATCGTGGCCGTCGACGTTGCGGATCACCTGCCAGTTGTAGGCTTCGAAACGCTTCGGGGTGTCATCGGTGAACCAGCCTTCGACTTCGCCGTCGATGGAAATACCGTTGTCATCGTAGAAGGCGATCAGCTTGCCCAGGCCCAGGGTACCGGCCAGGGAAGCGACTTCGTGGGAAATGCCTTCCATCATGCAGCCATCACCCAGGAATACGTAGGTGTGGTGGTCGACAACGTTGTGGCCAGGACGGTTGAACTGCGCGCCCAGGACTTTTTCAGCCAGCGCGAAGCCAACCGCGTTGGCCAGGCCTTGGCCCAGTGGACCGGTGGTGGTCTCGACGCCTGGGGTGTAGCCGAATTCCGGGTGGCCCGGGGTGCGGCTGTGCAGCTGGCGGAAGCTCTTCAGGTCATCGATGGTGACGTCGTAGCCGGTCAGGTGCAGCAGCGAGTAGATCAGCATCGAGCCGTGGCCGTTGGACAGCACGAAGCGGTCACGGTCGGCGAACGACGGGTTGCTCGGGTTGTGTTTCAGGTAGTCACGCCAAAGTACTTCGGCGATATCCGCCATGCCCATCGGGGCACCGGGATGGCCGCTGTTGGCTTTTTGCACGGCATCCATGCTGAGGGCACGAATGGCGTTGGCACGCTCACGACGGCTGGGCATCGCTGATCTCCTGGGGTTTGCTGAAAAGAAACGGAAAAAAGGACCGGCATTTTCCCTCAGCCACCGCTTGCGGGCAATGACAGATAGTCACTTGTGGGTGTTTTTCCTGTGGTTTACGCGGCAATCCCTTGCAGAAATCCGCCACGTGTTCGTCTAAAGGTTATAGCGGCTGCTTATAACCGCCACTTATCGATCAATATCAAAACTTTTTGATATTGGCCTTGCAGGGATTTCCACCCGTCACTAGACTGCTGGCCCTATGAACCTACCCGTGCCCTCCCTGCGTCCTGACGACGGCGATGACTTGGCTGCCTTATGCAAGGCCGCTGGCGATCCGTTGCGCCTGAACGTATTGCGCGCACTGGCCAACGACTCCTTCGGCGTACTGGAACTGGCGCAAATCTTCGCCATCGGCCAGTCCGGCATGAGCCACCATTTGAAGGTGCTGTCCCAGGCCGACCTGGTGGCCACCCGCCGCGAAGGCAATGCGATTTTCTACCGCCGCGCCCTGCCCCACACCGACCTGCTCGGCGGCAAGCTGCACGCCGCCTTGCTCGAAGAAGTGGACAGCCTGAACCTGCCCAACGACGTGCAATCGCGCATCGGCCAGGTGCATGGCCAACGTGCTGCGGCGAGTCAGGACTTTTTCGCACGGGTTGCAGAGAAGTTTCGCGCCCAACAGGACCTGATCGCCGGTTTGCCCCAATACCGCGACAGCGTATTGGCACTCTTGGACAAGCTGAGCTTCAGTAATGAGGCCACGGCGCTGGAAGTCGGGCCCGGGGATGGCGGTTTCCTGCCGGACCTGGCACGCCGCTTCCAGCAGGTCACGGCGCTGGATAACAGCCCGGCGATGCTTGAACTCGCACGCCAGCTGTGTGAGCGCGAAGCGTTGGGCAATGTCCGCCTGCAGTTGGCGGACGCGCTTGATCACAACAGTCTGCAGGCCGACTGCGTGGTGCTGAACATGGTCCTGCACCATTTCGCCGCCCCCGCCGAGGCGCTCAAGCAGATGGCAGCTTTGCTGCAACCCGGCGGTAGCCTGCTGGTTACAGATTTATGCAGCCACAACCAGAGTTGGGCCAAGGAGGCCTGCGGTGATCTCTGGTTGGGTTTTGAACAGGACGATCTGGCCCGTTGGGCCACCGCTGCGGGGCTCGTCCCCGGGGAAAGCCTCTATGTAGGTTTACGTAATGGTTTCCAGATTCAGGTCCGCCATTTTCAGCGGCCGGCTGGCGACACTCACCATCGGTAAATATCAGGAAAACATCGAGATGAGCGAATACTCCCTTTTCACCTCCGAGTCCGTGTCTGAAGGGCATCCGGACAAAATCGCCGACCAGATTTCTGATGCGGTGCTGGACGCCATCATTGCTGAAGACAAGTTCGCCCGTGTGGCGTGCGAGACTCTGGTGAAAACTGGTGTAGCGATCATCGCTGGCGAAGTGACCACCACCGCCTGGGTTGACCTGGAGCAGATCGTTCGTGACGTGATCACCGACATCGGCTACACCAGCTCCGATGTCGGCTTCGACGGCGCGACCTGCGGCGTGATGAACATCATCGGCAAGCAATCCCCCGACATCAACCAGGGTGTCGACCGCGCCAAGCCTGAAGACCAGGGCGCCGGTGACCAGGGCCTGATGTTCGGCTACGCCAGCAATGAAACCGACGTGCTGATGCCAGCACCGATCACCTTCTCGCACCAGCTGGTACAGCGCCAGGCCGAAGCGCGTAAATCCGGCCTGCTGCCGTGGCTGCGCCCGGATGCCAAGTCCCAGGTGACCTGCCGTTACGAAGGCGGCAAAGTCGTCGGCATCGACGCAGTTGTACTGTCGACCCAGCACAACCCGGACGTTTCCTACGCTGACCTGCGCGAAGGCGTGATGGAGCTGATCGTCAAGCACGTGCTGCCGGCCGAACTGCTGAGCAAGGACACCCAGTTCCACATCAACCCGACTGGCCAGTTCATCATCGGTGGCCCGGTGGGCGACTGCGGCCTGACCGGTCGCAAGATCATCGTCGACAGCTACGGCGGCATGGCCCGTCACGGCGGCGGCGCGTTCTCCGGTAAAGACCCATCCAAGGTTGACCGTTCGGCAGCGTATGCCGGCCGTTACGTGGCCAAGAACATCGTCGCTGCCGGCCTGGCCGAGCGCTGCGAGATCCAGGTTTCCTACGCTATCGGTGTGGCTCAGCCTACATCGATCTCGCTGAATACCTTCGGCACCGGCAAGATCAGCGATGACAAGATCGTCAAGCTGGTGCGTGAGATCTTCGACCTGCGCCCTTACGCGATCACCACCATGCTCGACCTGCTGCACCCGATGTACCAGGAAACCGCAGCCTACGGCCACTTCGGCCGTACCCCTGCGCAGAAGACTGTCGGCGACGACACCTTCACCACCTTTACCTGGGAAAAAACCGACCGCGCCAACGACCTGCGCACTGCCGCCGGCCTGTAACCGCTCGCGTTACCCAAAAGCCCTGCCGGGTTCGCCCGGCAGGGCTTTTTATTGCGTGGTGATTCGCGGCAACGCTCACATTTTTTGGATCCAATGCTTGCAGGCAAAATAATGGCCCACTAGAATCCGCGCCCTCTCGGGCCTCTACCTTATTTGGATATTGCCCTGCGCCAGCCCGAGATAGACGCGTGTGCAGGCAATCGAACATTGAGGTTTTTCATGCGCATTTCCACACTCGCCCCTGCCGCCCTTCTGCTCAGCCTGTTCGCCCTGCCGGCCCACTCCGCCGACCTGAGCGCACTGAGCGGCCTGACCTCGCAACTGGGTGGCGGCAACTCCGGCGACTGCCAAAAGCAATCGGCTGACCTGCAAACCAAGATCGATGCAGCCGAAGCCAACAAGGAAACCTTGAAGGTAAAGGCCTTTAAAGCGGCGCAAGATCAGATCAACAAAGGTTGTGACAAACTTTCCGAAGCTCAGGCCAAAGCCGACGCCAAGCAGCAAACCCAGGAAGCCAAGGCCGATAAGCCTGATGCAGTGAAAGCCCTGGGCGGTCTATTCAAGTAAATAGAAACACCCAGTAAAAAGCCCCGCACCGTCGGGGCTTTTTTGTGGGCAAGTGGATCCTTTAGGCTGGGCATCCTTTTCGGGCAAGGATGCTCATGATGCGTTTAGTGATTGCTCTGCTGTTCTATGCATTACCCCTTTGGGCGTGGGCCGAAGGTTGTCCCGAGGCAGCCCGAACACAGGTCGGCGCGCTGGCCGAGCAGATCCGCCAGTGGGATGACAGCTACCACCGGCTCGGCCAATCCCCTGTCAGCGATGAACTCTACGACCAGGCTCGCCTTCGCCTGGCGCACTGGCGCACGTGCTTTCCCCAACCGGCTGCGGCGCCGGACAACCCACTGGCGAGTGCACGTGGCACCCGGCCGCACCCGGTTGCCCACACCGGGTTGGAAAAACTGCCGGACGAACAGGCGGTCGGCCAGTGGCTGGGCAGCCGCCAGGATATTTGGATTCAACCCAAGGTAGACGGCGTGGCGGTAACCCTGGTGTACCGCCAGGGCAGGTTGGCCCAAGCCATCAGCCGTGGCGACGGTGTGCTCGGCCAGGATTGGTCAGTGTCCGCGCGCAAGCTGCCCGGCATTGTCCAACAACTGCCGGAGCCTATCGACCTGGTACTGCAGGGCGAACTCTATTGGCGCCTCGACAACCACGTGCAATCGGCACGCGGCGGGCTCAATGCCCGCAGCAAAGTGGCCGGGCTGATGAACCGCCGCCAATTGAGTGACAGCGAAGCCGCCGGTATCGGCCTTTTCGTCTGGGCCTGGCCTGAGGGTCCCGCATCGTTTACCGAGCGCCTGGCCACCCTCTCGCACCTGGGTTTCGGCGACAGCCAGCGCTACAGCCAACCCATCCAAGACATCAGCCAAGCCGCACACTGGCGCACCTATTGGTACAACCATCCGCTGCCCTTCGCCAGTGACGGCGTGGTACTGCACCAGGCCCAGCGCGCACCGGCAGAACGCTGGCAGGTCAGTACACCCTACTGGGCAGCCGCCTGGAAATACCCGACGGCCAAGGCCCTGGCGCTGGTGCGCAACGTACAATTCAACATCGGCCGCACCGGGCGCATCACACCCATGTTGGAGCTGGAGCCGGTGCGGTTGGACGACCGACAGATCAGCCGCGTCAGCGTGGGCTCCCTGACACGCTGGCAATCGTTGGATATCCGCCCGGGTGACCAGGTGTCCATCAGCCTTGCGGGCCAGGTGATCCCGCACCTGGACCAAGTGATCTTGCGCACAGCCCCAAGGGCGGACCTGCACGTACCTGACCCGCTGGATTTCCACGCTTTGAGTTGCTGGCAACTGGACCCCGGTTGCGAGGAGCAGTTGCTGGCCCGCCTCACCTGGTTGAGCGGCAACCAGGGCCTGGCCTTGCCCCATATAGGGCGTGAAACCTGGAACGTATTGATCCAGGCCGGTCTAATCGCAGGCTTTCTCGATTGGTTAACCCTGGATGCGGCAGAGCTTGCTAACATTGAAGGCTTGGGCGATCGCAGCCGTGCACGGGTGCTCGACAGCCTTCACAGCGCGCGGCAACGGCCCTTTGCCCAATGGCTCAAGGCCTTGGGCATACCGCCCGCAGCGCGCAACGACCTGGAAGGCGACTGGCAGACACTGGCCGCCAAAGACACTCAAGCCTGGCTGGCCGTCGATGGCATCGGCCCGGGGCGCGCGGCGCAACTGAGCGCTTTTTTTCGCGACCCGCACGTACAGGCGTTGGCTGAAACACTACATGTGGCAGGGGTAGACGGGTTTTGAACCGGCCCCAGCCACCTTTGAACAGCGGCAGAATTCACCCTGCCTTTAGATTGCGACCTTGGAGTTACCGATGAAATTTTTAGCGCCCTTTGCATTGCTCACCGTCGCAAGCTTCATGGCCACGCCGTTGCTGGCGGCCGAAGAAGCCCCGCAACTCACCGGCTGCGCTGCCAAGCGCCAGGCCATCAGCACCCAGATCGAACAAGCCAAGGCCCACGGCAACAGCGAACAACAGGCCGGCCTGGAAAAAGCCCTGAGTGAAGTCACCGCCAATTGCACCGACGCCTCGTTGCGCAAGGAGCGCGAAAACAAGGTGCTCGACGCCAAGCACGAGGTCAGCCGCCGTCAGGCCGACCTCGACAAGGCGATGAAAAAGGGTGACGCGGACAAGATCAACAAGCGCAAGGACAAGCTCGCGCAATCCCGTAAAGAGTTGCAGGACGCGGTGGAAGAACTCGACCAGTAAGACCGGTCAGTGGTCCCGGAACTGTTTATGGCAGGCGCTGCAGGCATCCTCGACTTTCTGTACCGCCGGCGCGAGGTTACTGGCCTGGTAAGGCTGGACTTTGCTGGCGACCACCAATTCACCGGTGGCCGCTTCAAGGTTGCGCGCCAGCTCCTGGAACCGTGCCTGTTGTTGCCAGACATCGTCCTTGGCGCTGGTGTGATCCTCTTCGCGCACGCTCGGAAAATGCTGCCACGGCTCATGGGACAGCGCATCCAGCTTGACGGCGCCTTCGGCGAATTTCGCCCCGTCAAACGGGATGCGCCCACGCAACATGCCGCCCAGGTCTTCGCCGGTCTTGAGCATCTGCTTGAAAATCGCCTTGCGCTGGCCCAGCGGGGAATTTGGATCGACACCGCCACAGGCGGACAGGCTCAGGCAGGCCAGCAATACAACCGTCAATTTTTTAAAAGTCATGGAGGCTCGGGGTCACGGGAAACGGCGGCCAGTATCCTCGCCCCGCCCGCAAAGACCAATAGCCCTATTAATAATAAGGGTTGCCCGCACGCGTTGACGCGCAGGCAATCGCTTCAGGAATTGTGTGCATGAATACTCTGTTGAAACCCTGGGGCCGCCGCCTGGCGTGGGCCCTGCCGATGATCGCACTGCTGGCTGGCTGCGATGCGGGCAAAGACGCCGGCAAAGACGCGGCCAAACCGGAGCCGGAAAAACCGCATGCCGTTGCCACTTATGTAAGCGCGCCTTGGGAAGCCCTGCCGGCGGTGTCCGACAGCGACCTGCTGGCCGGGTTTGAATCCTGGCGCAGTGCCTGCCAACGCCTCAAGGCCGACCCGGTGTGGGGTGCGACCTGCGCAGCAGCAGCCACCGTGCCGGGCAATGCCGTGGCCGTGCGCGGCTTTCTCAAGGAGCGCCTGGACGTGTTCGGCCTGCGCTCTGCCGACAACACTCCCAACGGCCTGATCACCGGCTACTACGAGCCGGTCTACCCCGGCAGCCTGACCAAAACCGCCAGCGCAAACGTGCCGGTGTACGGCGTGCCGGATGACCTGATCATCGTCAACCTCGAGAGCATCTACCCCGAACTCAAGGGCAAGCGCCTGCGCGGTCGCCTGGAAGGGCGCGTGCTCAAGCCCTATGACGACGCCAGCGCCATCAACGGCCAAGGTTCCACCGCCAAGCCGATTGCCTGGCTGACAGACCCGATGGACCTGCAGTTCCTGCAGATCCAGGGCTCGGGCCGGATCCAGCTCAAAGGCGGGCGCCAACTGCGTGTCGGGTATGGCGACCAGAACGGCTACCCTTACCGCCCCATCGGCCGCTGGCTGGTGGAGCAAGGCGAGCTGAAGAAAGAAGACGTGACCATGGGCGCGATCAGCGCCTGGGCCAAGGCCAACCCGCAGCGCATCCCGGAACTGCTGGCAAGCAACCCGAGCTACGTGTTTTTCAGCGCCCGCCCCGACAGCAATGAAGGCCCGCGCGGCTCGCTGAACGTGCCACTGACCGCCGGCTACAGCGTAGCGGTGGATCGCAAGGTGATTCCGCTGGGCAGCCTGTTGTGGCTGTCCACCACCAAACCGGATGGTTCGCCGATCGCCCGGCCGGTCGCGGCGCAGGACACCGGCGGGGCAATCACCGGCGAGGTGCGCGCGGATCTGTTCTGGGGCACCGGTGATGCGGCCGGTGAACTGGCCGGGAATATGAAGCAGCAAGGGCAAATCTGGATGTTGTGGCCCAAGGGTGCAGCGCTGCCCCAAGTGCCGGATGCGCCTGTCGGCACCTGAGGCGCACTTATTGTCCCGAGCGGGCTTGTTGTGCCAAGCGGGCTTGCTGTGCCGAGCGAGCTGTTGTGCCAAGCGGGCTTGCTGTGGCGAGCGGGCTTGCCCGCGTTGGGTGGCGAAGCCGCCCCTGATTCAGGCGACGCGGTGATCCATTAAAAACCGCAGTGTCGGGTTCGGGGCTGCTACGCAGCCCAACGCGGGCAAGCCCGCTCGCCACATACCCCCTACAGCAAAAAGCACATAACCCTCCTACAACAAAAAGGTCCGTGTCAGGCCTTAGATCGAAACAAAGAAGAAACTCGCAATCAACGCCATACCCACCGCCCACACCAGCGAGCGCAGGATGGCCCAGTCGGCCAGGTAGCAGATGATGTACAGCAGGCGACTGGTCACAAACAGTACGGCCAACACATTGATGGTCACCAGCGACGCCGTACCCGCGATGTGCGCGATAATCACCGCCGCCGCAAATGCCGGGGTCACTTCAAAGCCATTGAGCTGTGCGCTGTGGGCACGCTTGGCAAAGCCGTCGAGGGTGTCCAGGAAGGCGCGCGGATCGTGGTTCTGCCGGGGGCCGAATTTGCCCTGGCTGAACTTGGCCACCCCTGTGCACAGGTACGGCAGGAAAATTGCGATCAACACACACCAGAAAGCGACCGTCATGATGAATTCCTTTTTTTGTTTTAAACAGAAATTAGAGTTTTAACACTAAACCGGTAAAACCGCACTTACCCCCTATGAGCCACGGCACAGCCAAAGGTTCTATCCCTCATGTTGCAACATCGGGCCGCTGCTGCGGTCCATGCACCCACTAACCAACGCTCCCCACTTCCAAGGACCCCGGATGCTTGAACTTGTCGCCGCCTTCATTTGCCTCACCACGCTGCTCACCTATGTGAACTTCCGTTTTATCGGCCTGCCACCCACCATTGGTGTGATGGTCACGGCCCTGCTGTTTTCCCTGATCCTGCAAGGCCTGAGCGTGCTCGGCTACCCGGGCCTTGAGGAACGCATCCAGCAACTGATCGGCCAGATCGACTTCGGCGACCTGCTGATGAACTGGATGCTCTCGTTCCTGTTGTTCGCCGGCGCCTTGCACGTCAACCTCAACGACCTGCGCAGCTATCGCTGGCCCATCGGCCTGCTGGCGACCTTCGGCGTGCTGATCGCCACGGTGGTGATCGGCAGCCTGGCGTACTACATCTTTGCCCTGTTTGGCTGGCACGTGAGTTTCCTCTACTGCCTGCTGTTCGGTGCACTGATCTCGCCCACCGACCCGATTGCGGTGTTGGGCGTGCTGCGTACCGCCAACGCCTCCAAGCCACTGAAGACCACCATCGTCGGCGAGTCGCTGTTCAACGACGGCACTGCGGTGGTGGTGTTTACCGTGTTGCTGGGCATTGCGCAGCTGGGTGAAACCCCCACCGTCGGCGCCACGGCCATGCTGTTTGCCCACGAGGCGATTGGCGGCGTGGTGTTCGGCGGGCTGATCGGCTACTTGGTGTACCTGATGATCAAGAGCATCGAGCAGCACCAGATCGAAGTGATGCTGACCCTTGCCCTGGTCATCGGCGGCTCGGCAATGGCCACCGAACTGCACGTCTCCGCGCCGATTGCGATGGTGGTGGCGGGGCTGATCATCGGCAACCTGGGGCGCAAGCTGGCAATGAACGACATGACCCGTCGCTACCTGGACGGTTTCTGGGAATTGCTCGATGACATGCTCAACGCCCTGCTGTTCGCGCTGATCGGCATGGAACTGCTGCTGTTGCCGTTCAACTGGTCTCACGTGTTCGCGGCCAGTTTGCTGGCGGTGGCGATCCTGCTGTCACGCCTGCTCACGGTGGCCCCGGCGATCCTGTTGCTGCGACGCTGGCGCAGCGTGCCGCAAGGCACTATCCGCATCCTGACCTGGGGCGGCTTGCGCGGCGGGGTTTCGGTGGCGCTGGCGTTGGCCTTGCCGCTGGGGCCGGAGCGCGACCTGCTGCTGAGCATCACCTATATCGTGGTGCTGTCATCGATCCTGTTGCAGGGGTTGACCATCGGCAAGCTGGTCAAACGCGTGACCCGGGACGAGCCCCAGGCCACGCCTGAGCATCACTGATCCTTTTTGATCTGCTGCGGATGCCGTGGGTCCGCAGCCTGCTTGCCCGGCAGGCTGCTTTCACTGCGGATCTGCGCATGGCTGATCAGCGCAAAGATGAAACTGCCGCCGATGATATTGCCCGCCAGGGTCGGTCCGGCGAACACCAGCCAGAAATCCTTCCACGGCAGCTCGCCGGCAAACACCAGGTAAGAGACCTCCGCAGAACCCACGACGATATGGGTGAAGTCCCCCAGCGCCATCAGGTAAGTGATCAGGATGATGATGAACATCTTGGCGCTTTCCATGGACGGGATCATCCACACCATGGTGGCAATCATCCAGCCGGAAATAATGCCCTTGGCGAACATCTGGCCTGGATCGTTTTCCATGACCTTGCGCCCGATTTCGAGAAAGGCCATGTCGGTCTTGGTGTCGAAAATCGGCAAGTGCAGCATCACGTAGGCGACCAGCAAAGTGCCGCACAGGTTGCCCACCAGCACCACGCTCCACAGCCTTAGCAGCCGCCCGGCGTTGCCCAGGGTCGGCTTGCTCATCACCGGCAGCACGGCGGTCAGGGTGTTTTCGGTGAACAGTTGCTGGCGCGCCAGGATCACCGCCAAAAAGCCTGCGCAATAGCCGAAGCTGGCGATGACTTTGAAGCCTTCACCGTCCGGCAGGCGTGAATTGAGTAACCCCATGCCCATCAGCGACAGGCCCATGGTGAGACCGGCGGCCAGCGCCGACCACCACAGTGCCGCCACATTGCGCTCCAGCTCCTGGTCGCCCTGGGTGCGGATGATTTCGTGCAGCACCGCCGCACGGGGCGGCTGGTTCTTGTCGACGTCGTGCTGTTCTTCCTGGGACAGGTTGGGGGTCTTGCCGTCTGCTTGCGTAGCCATGGTGATACCTGAACGAGGGGGCGGTGTTCAGGTACGACCTATGGCCAATCAAGAGCGTTCACTGGTCCGACGCAGGATTACTCCTGAATGCCGTCTTCCTGGAACTGGTCCTTCACGTATTTGATCTCGGTGCGGCCGTGGGGCGCCGGCAAACCGTCTTCGCCCAGGTTGACGAAGACCATTTTTTCCACGGTGAGGATGCTTTTACGCGTGATCTTGTTGCGCACTTCACAGGTCAGGGTGATGGAGGTGCGGCCGAACTCGGTGGCGGTGATGCCCAGCTCGATGATGTCGCCCTGGCGCGAGGCGCTGACGAAGTTGATTTCGGAGATGTATTTGGTCACCACGCGCTGGTTGCCCAGTTGGACAATCGCGTAGATCGCCGCTTCTTCGTCGATCCAGCGCAGCAGGCTGCCGCCGAACAGGGTGCCGTTGGGGTTGAGGTCTTCGGGTTTTACCCATTTGCGGGTGTGGAAGTTCATGGTCACTCCAAAGCGTCTTGCCGAATGATGGGCGACATCATGGCAGAGCGAGGGCCCAAGCTCTATGCGCCATTGCCTATCAAGCCGATGAGCGATCTTCATCTCACCGACAGAAAGGCTTGGGAAGTCGGGCGCACACGGCTATAATCGCCCCCGTTTCAAAACGGTCATCTTCAATTGATACCGTTCTCCCGCCACCTGTCCGAGGGGCGCTGCAGCAGGTTCAACCTGTCAGGCTCGGATGGGGCGTTGTCCGGCCTGGTTACACAGCTGGATACTAAACGCACAACGGCGCCCATTCGCACACTACGAATGGAGGCTCTTCATGAGCGCTGTAAACACGCCTGCAGATTTCAACGACTACAAAGTCGCCGACATGTCCCTGGCTGCCTGGGGCCGTCGCGAGACCTTTATCGCTGAATCCGAAATGCCTGCCCTGATGGGTCTGCGCCGCAAGTACGCTGCTGAGCAGCCGCTCAAAGGCGCGAAGATTCTCGGCTGCATCCACATGACCATTCAGACTGCCGTGCTGATCGAAACCCTGGTTGCCCTGGGTGCCGAAGTGCGTTGGTCGTCCTGCAACATCTTCTCGACTCAAGACCAGGCCGCTGCTGCTATCGCCGCAGCCGGTATCGCGGTATTCGCCTGGAAAGGCGAGACTGAAGAAGAGTACGAGTGGTGCCTGGAGCAAACCATCCTTAAAGATGGCGCGCCTTGGGATGCCAACATGATCCTCGACGACGGCGGCGACCTGACCGAGCTGCTGCACAAGAAGTACCCGCAGATCCTCGACCGCGTCCACGGCGTGACCGAAGAAACCACAACCGGCGTACACCGCCTGCTGGACATGCTGGCCAAGGGCGAGCTGAAAATCCCGGCCATCAACGTCAACGACTCGGTGACCAAGAGCAAGAACGACAACAAGTACGGCTGCCGTCACAGCCTGAACGATGCCATCAAGCGCGGCACCGACCACCTGCTGTCGGGCAAGCAAGCCTTGGTGATCGGCTACGGTGACGTGGGCAAGGGTTCGTCCCAGTCCCTGCGTCAGGAAGGCATGATCGTTAAAGTCTCCGAAGTCGACCCGATCTGCGCCATGCAAGCCTGCATGGACGGCTTTGAAGTGGTTTCGCCGTTCATCGACGGCCAGAACGACGGCACCGAAGCAAGCATCGACAAGGCTCTGCTGGGCAAGATCGACCTGATCGTGACCACCACCGGTAACGTCAATGTTTGCGACGCAAACATGCTCAAAGCCCTGAAGAAGCGCGCTGTTGTCTGCAACATCGGCCACTTCGACAACGAAATCGACACCGCTTTCATGCGCAAGAACTGGGCATGGGAAGAAGTGAAGCCGCAGGTACACAAGGTTCACCGTACCGGCGCTGGCGATTTCGACCCGCAGAACGACGACTACCTGATCCTGTTGGCTGAAGGCCGTCTGGTTAACCTGGGCAACGCCACTGGCCACCCAAGCCGCATCATGGATGGCTCGTTCGCCAACCAGGTACTGGCCCAGATCTTCCTGTTCGGCCAGAAATACGCCGACCTGTCGCCTGCCCAGAAAGCCGAGCGCCTGACCGTGGAAGTACTGCCGAAGAAACTCGACGAAGAAGTGGCCCTGGAAATGGTCCGCGGCTTCGGCGGCGTGGTGACTCAACTGACCAAGACCCAGGCCGACTACATCGGCGTGACCGTCGAAGGTCCGTTCAAGCCGCACGCTTACCGCTACTGATCGGCCAGTTGCCCGCTCTCATTGTGGAGCGGGCTTCTGTGTGGGAGCGGGCTTGCTCGCGAAAGCGGTGTGTCAGTCACCGTAAATGTTGACTGAGCCACCGCTTTCGCGAGCAAGCCCGCTCCCACATTGACGGTGTACACACTTCGGTATTCTGAGTTTCAAAGGGTATTACCATGTCCCAAGACCGTCGCTACAGCTTCGAGTTCTTCCCGACCAAGACCGATGCTGGGCATGAAAAACTGATGGCGACTGCCAAGCAGTTGGCCAGCTACAACCCCGACTTCTTCTCCTGCACCTACGGCGCCGGCGGCTCGACCCGTGACCGCACGATCAACACCGTGTTGCAGCTGGAAAGTGAAGCCAAAGTTCCCGCCGCTCCGCACTTGTCGTGCGTGGGCGACAGCAAGGCCGACCTGCGCGGCCTGCTGACCCAATACCAACAAGCCGGCATCAAGCGCATCGTCGCCCTGCGTGGCGACCTGCCGTCCGGCATGGGCATGGCCAGCGGCGAGCTGCGCTACGCCAATGACCTGGTGAGCTTCATCCGTGAAGAGAGCGGCGATCACTTCCATATCGAAGTGGCGGCTTACCCGGAAATGCACCCCCAGGCGCGCAATTTCGAAGATGACCTGCAGAACTTCGTGCGCAAGGCCAACGCCGGCGCCGACAGCGCGATCACCCAGTACTTCTTCAACGCCGACAGCTACTTCTACTTCGTCGAGCGTGTACGGGCCATGGGTGTGAACATCCCGATCGTGCCGGGCATCATGCCGATCACCAACTACAGCAAGCTGGCGCGCTTTTCCGACGCTTGCGGTGCTGAGATCCCACGCTGGGTGCGCAAACAACTGGAAGCCTATGGCGATGACGTCAAGAGCATCCAGGCGTTCGGCGAACAGGTCATCAGCAAAATGTGTGAAGATTTGTTGCAAGGTGGCGCACCAGGCTTGCACTTCTATACCCTGAACCAGGCTGAACCGAGCCTTGCCATCTGGAACAACCTCAAGCTGCCGCGCTGAGGCCTGTTCAAGCTGCACCCAGGCCCTCGTTTATACGGGGGCTTTTTTTGTTCACACACCTCCGGAATGGAAACCAGCAGTAGATGAATACAGCGACCCCGACTCCCCGCCCGCAGCTGGTTTACCTGGTATTCGGCGCCGAGACTTACCATCAGGAAGCGGTATTCAGCATCGCCAGTGCCCTGGCTCACCTGGGTGGCCCTCAGGATATGCCGCTGGATATCCAGGTGTTCAGTGACAACCCGGCCCCCTACGCCGACCTGCCGGTGCAAGTCCACACCCTCGACGAAGCCACGCGCAAAGCCTGGAGCGAACCCCACGGCTACCATTTCCGCACCAAGCACGTGCTGTTGCGCAAAGTACTCGAAACTTCGGAACGGGCACTGCTGATCGACACCGACACGTTTTTTCATGACTCGCCCATGGCGCTGTTCGAACGCGTCGCACCCGGCACGCTGCTGTGCAACGCCTTCCACGCCAAGTACGGCGATAACCGTGAAAGCGTGCTGTATGAGGCCTTGGCCCCGTACCTGGCCGAGCGCGGCCTGGCCGACGACAATATGTGGCTGCTCAACTCTGGCGTGATGGGCATGTCTCGGCAAGACGCGCATCTGCTCGACCGCTCGATAGAACTGATGGACGAGCTGTTCACGATGGCCCACGGCGCCTACACCCTGGAAGAGTTCTGCCTGTCGGTTGCGGCGTACCGCACGGTCAACGTGCGCCAGTGCCCCGACCTGATCCACCATTACTGGAGCCGCAAGCAGCTGTTTCGGGCCAAGGTCAAAGCCTGGGTGGCCAAGCACGCCGCCGCCCCCACGTGCACCCACGCATTGGCCGATACGCGCAAGGTCTCGGCCCACCTGCCGCGCCCGCCGCGCTTGCAGCGCATGATGTACAAGCTGATCACCCTGGCCCTGCCCAAGCGCAAGCAGCAGTTCATCCGCGAGATTCTCTACGGCTGCTACGAACACGAAAACGAGTTCGACCAGGCGTGTGGCCCGGTTTGGTGGGACAAGGCCCGGCAGAACCAGGAGGAGCGCCAGAAGCGTCCCGTCGACGCACACCAATTGGAGCACTGGTTCGCCAACCCCATGGTGCGCCTGATTCTCGGCGAGCGGCGCGCAGCCATCTACGAACACCTGATGACCTCGCAAACCCGATAGCGTCCCCCGAAGATACCTGTGCCAGAGCTTCTCTTTAGGGCAGGAGCGTCGTAATCTCAGGGCATGCCCGTCATTGCGAAGCTGTTGACTGCTGCCCTCTTCACTTGCCTGAGCCTGGCGGCTTATGGCGAAAAACTGCGCATTGTCACCGAGCCCTGGGCGCCCTACGTCTATGAAGAGCGCGGCGCCATGCAGGGGTTGGACTACGAAACCACGGTGATCGTGTTCCAGCGCCTGGGTGTGGAGGTGCAGTGGCAGTTCCTGCCCTGGAAGCGCTGCTTGGCCATGCTTGAGCAAGGCCAGGCCGACGGCGCGCTGGATATTTTCCACAGCCACGACCGCGACGCGTTGCTGCTCTACCCCAGCGAGCCCTTGTCGGAGGTCGAGTTCGCGCTGTTCTACGCCAACGAGCGCGCGCATCCCGCCCAAAGCCTGGACGACCTGCGCGGCCTGACCGTGGGCACCTCGCCGGGCTATCTGTATGGCGAATCTTTCAGCGACTCCACCCTGTTCAATCGCGAATCGGCACCCAGCCACGAAGCCAACTTCGGCAAATTGATGCTCGGGCGCATTGACCTGGTGATCACCGACCGCCGCGTAGGCCAGCATGTGATCAAGGCGATGGGCCTGCAAGGCAAGGTCAGCCAGGCGCAGATGGTTGTCAGTCGCCAGCCGCAGTTTCTGGCGGTACGCCGTGGCGCCGGCATGGACCTGCTGGTGCAGCGCTTTGCCGCCGAACTCAAACGCTTCAAACAGGAGCCGGCCTACGCTGCCTTGAGCGCCAAATATGCTGGAATCCAAGCCATTACGGCCACAGAAGACACCGTTGAGCAGCAGGAAAGCAGCGCGCAGTGATTGCTCTGTTATACTCCGGCCTTTCCGCCAGGCTTACGCCCGGCCGCTGAGGTCTTGAAAAAGGCACCCAACCCCGCTACAGCGCAGCTTTCAGCCCGCGCGAGCCGGTGGAGTGCCCGCCAGACGCAGCAGGACCGGACGGGATTGCGCTCCCCTAAGCGTCATTCGCGCCCGGCAAGATTATCCCTTTGGGCCAAGCCCTAACTAAAACAGGATTACTCATGTCCTTTGCTTCCCTCGGTCTCTCCGAGGCTTTAGTCCGCGCCATCGAGGCAGCGGGCTATACCGAGCCTACTCCGGTGCAACAGCGGGCCATTCCCGCCGTGTTGCAAGGTCGCGACCTGATGGTCGCGGCGCAGACAGGTACTGGTAAAACCGGCGGCTTCGCCCTCCCGATTCTGGAGCGGTTGTTCCCCAACGGTCACCCGGACAAATCCCAGCGTCACGGCCCGCGCCAACCGCGCGTACTGGTCCTGACCCCAACCCGCGAACTCGCCGCCCAGGTGCACGACAGCTTCAAGCTGTATGCCCGCGACTTGAAGTTCGTCAGCGCCTGCATCTTCGGCGGCGTCGGCATGAACCCACAGGTTCAGGCCATGTCCCGTGGTGTCGACGTGCTGGTCGCGTGCCCGGGTCGTTTGCTCGACCTGTGCGGCCAAGGCAGCGTCGACTTGTCCCACGTGGAAATCCTCGTGCTGGACGAAGCCGACCGCATGCTCGACATGGGCTTTGTCCATGACGTGAAAAAGGTCCTCGCCCGCCTGCCGGCCAAACGTCAGAACCTGCTGTTCTCGGCAACGTTCTCCCAGGACATCACCGCCCTGGCCGGCAAGCTGCTGCACAACCCGGAACGCATCGAAGTCACGCCGCCGAACACCACGGTCGAGCGTATCGAGCAACGCGTATTCCGCCTGGCCGCCAGCCACAAGCGCTCGCTGCTGGCGCACCTGATCACCCACGGTGCCTGGGAACAGGTGCTGGTGTTCACCCGCACCAAGCACGGCGCCAACCGCCTGGCCGAGTACCTGGACAAACACGGCCTCACCGCCGTCGCCATCCACGGTAACAAAAGCCAGAACGCACGCACCAAAGCCCTGGCCGACTTCAAGGCCGGCACTGTGCGCATCCTGGTGGCCACCGATATCGCCGCGCGCGGCCTGGATATCGACCAACTGCCACACGTCGTCAACTTCGAGCTGCCAAACGTCGACGAAGACTATGTGCACCGTATCGGCCGTACCGGCCGTGCCGGTCGTTCGGGCGAGGCCATTTCCCTGGTCGCACCGGACGAAGAAAAACTGCTGAAAAGCATCGAGCGCATGACCAAGCAGAAAATCGCCGACGGCGACCTGATGGGCTTCGATGCCAGCGCCGTGGAGGCCGAAAAGCCTGAAGCGCGCGAGCGTCCAGACGTGCGTAACCCACGCAACCCACGCGGTCCCAAGGGCGATGGCCCGAACGGCGGCGGTGGTGGCGGTGGTCGTCGCGACAAGGGCAAGGACAAGGGCGGCAAGGAAAAAGCCCCAACCAACGGCCGTGGCGAACGCCCGGCCCGCGAGCAGAAGCCCCGTGAAGGCACCCCGGCCCGCGAACAGCGCCAGCCGACCCAGCCGCCACGCGCCGCTGCAGACCGCGCCCCGGACGAGTTCCTGGACGACGACGTGGATAACTTCGGCAACCGCGTCGACTACGTGCCCCAGGCCAAACCGGCCCAGGGTCGTGGTCGCCGTCCAGGTGCTCCAGCCCAGGGCGCAGGCGCCGGCAGCGGCGCCCCACGTGGCGGCCAGCCACAGGGCGGTCGTCAGAACGGTCCGCGCAACAGCAGCGGCGGTACCACCGGTACCCCACCGGCCAAGCGCAGCGGCCCACGCAATGGTGCACCGCGTGACGGCCAGGCGCGTCGTGAAGACTCGCGCAGCAACAACCGTCGCCCAGCCCGTGACGACCAGCCGCGCTTGTCCGAACCAGCCGTGCAGAACCCACGCGGCGGCCCGGCACCGAAGATCATCCACAAGGAGTCGAAAGCTGACCGCTTCCCGACACCCGAGCAGTTGGACCAACTGCCAGGCCGTCCTCGTGGTGAAAAACCAGCGCTGCTGACCCGCAACCGCTGAGTTTTCAAAGCCCACAAAAAATGCCCCGTATCGAAAGATACGGGGCATTTTTGTATGGCCTCCCAGGCACGACCCAGCCCATGAAAAACGCGCTTGTCGTGGCAAACGCGCTTGTTTTGACAACCGAGCTTGTCGTGGGGAGCGAGCTTGCTGTGGCGAGCGAGCTTGCTCGCGTTGGGCTGCGCAGCAGCCCCCTTTAGCGCCACCGCGTTTTCTCAGGCATACCGAGCTGGCAGGTTATGGGGCCGCTTCGCGACCCAACGCGAGCAAGCTCGCTCGCCACAAAAGGCCCCCTCACCCCAAACAAGCTCGCTCACCACAACACGCTCGCTCGCCACAGGGGTTTGCACAGGCCAAAAAAAACCGGATCCTGGGATCCGGTTTTTTATCCAGCCAGCGAGAATTACTTCGCTTTCACACCTTCCAGCGAGATGTCCAGGTCAACAGTCTGCGAGGACGGGCCTGGGCCTTTGATGCCGAAGTCATTCAGGTTGACGGTGGTGGTAGCGTTGAAGCCAGCACGTTCGCCGCCCCATGGATCCTTGCCTTCACCGTTAAAGGTGGCCTTGAAGGTCACAGGCTTGGTTACGCCGTGGAACGTCAGGTCGCCGGTCACGTCAGCGGTTTTTTCGCCGGTGGATTTAACCGCGGTGGAGACGAACTTGGCGTCGGCAAACTTGGCAACGTCCAGGAAGTCTTTGCTGGCGATGTGCTTGTCGCGCTCAGCGTGGTTGGACCACAGGCTGGCGGTTTTCACGTCGACTGCAATTTTGCTGGCTTCAGGCTTGGCGGCATCCCAGCTGAACGAACCATCCCAGTCCTTGAAGGTACCGTGGATGAAGCTGTAGCCCAGGTGGCTGATTTTCCAGTCAATGAAGGCGTGTTGGCCTTCCTTGTCGATCTTGTAGTCAGCGGCCATCACCTGACCGGCAGACAGCAGAGCAGTACCGAGAGCCAGTGCAGCGAGTGTCTTTTTCAACATGCTTTCTATTCCTTGTGAGTCGAGGTTGAACATCAGGCTTTGCGCCCCAGCATTCGCGTGAGGGTCGCATCACGATCGATAAAGTGGTGTTTCAGTGCAGCCACGCCGTGCAAGCCGGCGAAGACCACCAACACCCAGGCGAGGTACAAGTGCACCAGGCCAGCGTTGTCTGCCTGGTCCGGTAGCCCGGAAACCACGGCAGGAATTTCAAACAGGCCAAACACCGGGATACCGACACCGTCTGCGGTGGAAATCAGGTAACCGGCGATCATCACGGCAAACAGCCCGAGATAAAGGAACGCATGGCCAAACGCGGCGCCAATACGGGTCATGCGGCTGTAACTGGCCAGCGGTGGCGGCGGCGGGCTGATCAAACGCCAGACAATACGTACCAGCATGAAGGCAAAGAGCGTGATGCCAATGCTCTTGTGCAATTCCGGCCCATGCTTGCGCCAGCCGTCGTAATAGTCGAGGCCGACCATCCACAGGCCGAGGCCGAACAGACCAAACACCGTCAAAGCCACGCCCCAGTGCAAAATAACGCTGATCCAACCATAGCGGGTCGGTGAGTTCTGTAGCTGCATTCCTAAAATCCTGTAAGAACTATGACCAAGACTAGCGATTTACCTATCGAATTAAAGCCGAAAATTTCGCTTTGAAATATCGAGAAATACGATCTTGAGAGTATGCACAGTACGTTAACGATGGATTAAGGACTATTCCTAAGAAACGTGACAGACCGTCCTGCGTTTACCGCCAATTCATCCGTAATGGGTTGTGACACAGCCGCCCATTGCATAGGCTTGCGCGATTGTTTTACCTGCGCAGCTCGCAGGACCGCTTCGAGGAGATAACCGATGGGCTTGAACAACCAGTGGATGCAACGCGACCTCGCGGTGCTGTGGCATCCCTGTACCCAGATGAAAGACCACCAGCAACTGCCGCTGATCCCCATCAAGCGCGGTGAAGGCGTGTGGCTGGAAGACTTCGAAGGCAAGCGCTACCTCGACGCCGTCAGCTCCTGGTGGGTCAACGTGTTTGGCCATGCCAACCCGCGCATCAACCAGCGCATCAAGGACCAGGTCGACCAGCTGGAACACGTGATCCTCGCCGGTTTCAGCCACCAGCCGGTGATCGAGCTGTCCGAACGCCTGGTGGCGATGACGCCTGAGGGCCTGACCCGCTGCTTCTACGCCGACAACGGCTCGTCGTGCATCGAAGTCGCGCTGAAGATGAGCTTCCACTATTGGCTCAACCGTGGCCTGCCGAACAAAAAGCGCTTCGTCACGCTGACCAACAGCTACCACGGCGAAACCATCGCCGCGATGTCGGTGGGTGACGTGCCACTGTTTACCGAAACCTACAAGGCGCTGCTGCTGGACACCATCAAAGTGCCCAGCCCGGATTGCTACCTGCGCCCTGACGGCATGAGCTGGGAGGAACACTCACGCAACATGTTCCTGGCCATGGAACAGACCCTGGCCGAAAACCACGCCACCGTCGCCGCCGTGATCGTCGAACCGCTGATCCAGGGCGCCGGTGGCATGCGCATGTACCACCCGGTGTACCTCAAGCTGCTGCGCGAAGCCTGCGACCGCTACGGCGTGCACCTTATCCACGACGAAATAGCCGTGGGCTTCGGCCGTACCGGGAGCATGTTCGCCTGCGAACAGGCCGGCATCCGCCCGGACTTCCTGTGCCTGTCCAAGGCGCTCACCGGCGGCTACCTGCCGCTGGCGGCGGTGGTCACCACCGATGATGTCTACGACGCCTTCTACGACGACTACCCGACCCTACGCGCCTTCCTGCATTCCCACAGCTACACCGGCAACCCGCTGGCGTGTGCGGCGGCATTGGCGACCCTGGATATTTTCGAAGAAGACAACGTCATCGAAAACAACAAGGCCCTGGCCCAGCGCATGGCCACCGCCACCGCGCACCTGGTGGACCACCCGCACGTGTCGGAGGTGCGCCAGACCGGCATGGTGCTGGCCATCGAGATGGTCCAGGACAAAGCCACCAAAACCGCCTACCCGTGGCAGGAACGCCGTGGCCTCAAGGTGTTCGAACACGCCCTGGAACGTGGCGCGCTGTTGCGGCCGTTGGGCAGCGTGGTGTATTTCCTGCCGCCGTATGTGATTACCCCGGAGCAGATCGACTTCCTGGCTGAAGTGGCCAGTGAAGGCATCGATATCGCCACCAACAGCAGCGTGAGCGTTGCAGTGCCGAAGGACTTCCACCCAGGCTTTCGCGACCCCGGCTAACGGGGAACGGCTGTCGTGGCGAGCGGGCTTGCCCGCGTTGGGCTGCGCAGCAGCCCCCCCGATAAAGCCAATGTGTTTCGTCAGGCATTGCGCGGTGTCTGGTTTTTTTAGGGCTGCTTCGCAGCCCAACGCGGGCAAGCCCGCTCGCCACACCAAGCGGGCTTGCCACAAGAAGCCCGCTCGCCACAACACTTTTTCCAGAGAACAGAAATGAGACTGTCCCGTTTTTTTACCGACACCCCGCTGAGCATCGGCGACCATGAATTGCCCGAAGCCCAGGCGCACTACATCAGCCGTGTGCTGCGCATGGGCGAAGGCGACGCCGTGCAACTGTTCGACGGCTCCGGCCAGGAATTTCTTGGCAGCTTGCTGGAAGTCGGTAAAAAACGCGTCAGCGTGCAACTCACCGAAAGCTTCCCGGGCCAAACCCAATCGCCGCTGCACATCCACCTCGGCCAGGGCCTGTCCCGGGGCGAGCGCATGGACTGGGCGATCCAGAAAGCCACCGAATTGGGCGTGAATGAAATCACGCCGATTTTCAGCGACCGCTGCGAAGTGCGCCTCAAAGACGAGCGCGCCGACAAACGCCTGCTGCACTGGCGCCAGGTGGCGATCAGCGCCTGCGAGCAATGCGGGCGTTCGACGGTGCCGGTGATTCACCCACCGCTGTTGCTGGCCGATTGGCTGCAACAGGCCGAGGCGGATTTGAAGCTGGTGCTGCACCCAGTGGCCGAGCCAATGGTCAGCCATGCGAAGCCATCAAGCCTGGCTTTTCTGATCGGCCCTGAGGGTGGGCTGACCGACCAGGAAGTCGAAACCGCCCAAGCCGCCGGCTACTACGCCGCCCGCCTCGGCCCGCGGGTGTTGCGTACAGAGACGGCGCCGGTAGTGGCACTGAGTGTGGCCCAACAATTGTGGGGGGATTTCTAAGCCCTTTTCTTTGCAAACCCAATCAAGAATGTGGGAGCTGGCTTGCTTGCTCCCACATTTGGATCGGGTCACCACTTCTTACTCCACCGGGTCACTCACCGGCTTGGCAATAATCGCCTTCAACTCACTGGTCATCGGGAACTCAAGGTTCAAGCCCTTCGGCGGGATCGGCTGTTCAAACCAGCGCTGGTAAATCCCGTTGATCTCCCCGCTGCGATAAAGGTCGCTCAGCGTCTCGTTGACCACCGCGAGAAACTGCGGGTCGTCCTTGCGCACCATGCAGCTGTAGATTTCCCGCGACTGCTCCTCCCCCACCACTACCCAGTTATGCGGGTCACTGGCCTTGGCGCGCTCGCCGTAGAGCAACGCATCATCCATGTAGAACGCCGCCGCGCGGCCGGTCTCGAGCATCTTGAACGCCTCGCCATGGTCCTTGGCGCTGATCACGAACATATTGGCCTTGTGCTCGGCGTTGTAGCGCTTGAGGAAACGCTCGTTGGTGGTCCCGGCGGTGGTCACCACGTTCTTGCCCGCAAGATCGGCAAAGCCTTGAATGCCACTGTCCTTAGCCGTCAGCAATTGCCCCTTCACGTAGATAAACCCGTAGGAGAACGCCACCTGCTTCTGCCGCTCGGCAGTCACGCCGGTGGAACCGCATTCCAGGTCGACGGTGCCGTTCTGCACCAGCGGAATACGGGTCTGGGACGTTACCAGGTTGTACTTCACATTGAGCGTGGCCACCCCGGTTTTCTGTTGGATGCGCTCGACGATCTTGTCTGCCAGCTCCACCGAATAGCCCATGGGTTTGCCACTGTTATCCCCCACATAGGAAAACGGTACCGACGCATCGCGGTAGCCCAAGGTGATGGACTTGGTGTTGGCGATCTTGCCCAGCGTGCCGTCCAACGGCGCTTGGTTCGCATGGGCTTGAGCGCCCAGCAAAAGCCCCAGGGTGCAGCCGGTCAACAGGATTTTTTTCATTGTTATTCTCCGTTGGTATTTCGGTTATTTGCGTACCGCAATCACGCTGATTTCCACCAGCACACTCGGCCGCGCCAGTTCCGCTTGCAAGGTCGTGCGCGTCGGCGCCATGCACGGTGACAGCCAGGCCGACCACACCTCGTTCATGGGTGCAAAACCGCTCCCGATGTCTTTCAAATAGATCGTTGCGTTGAGCAGATGATCCTTGTCGCTGCCCGCCTGGGCCAGCAGTGCATCGATCCTGGTCAGCACCTCCTGGGTTTGTGTCGCCACGTCCTGGCCGTCACCGGGCACCTGGCCGGAGAGGAACACCAGGTCCTTGAACGTCACTGCGCCCGAAAGGCGCTCATTGCTGCTGATTCGGGTGATGGTCATCAATACATCCTCATGCGGCGCGGGGCGTAAGGCCCTGCATATCAATGGAAGGCGCGTGTTGGCCGATCAACTCGGCCAGCAACTGGCCGCTGCCGCAGGCCAGGGTGAAGCCGAGGGCGCCGTGGCCCAGGTTCAGCCACAGGTTGCGATAGACACTGGCACCAATCAGCGGCACGCCGGTCGGGGTGGCCGGGCGCATACCCGCCCACTCCACCGCTTGGGCGTAATCGCCCGCCAGAGGAAACGTCTCCAGCGCCTGGCGTTTCATCAGAGCCAGGCGCTTGGGTTCAAGGCTGGCGTCGAAGCCGACGATATCCACCATGGCCGCCACCCGCAGCTGCTCGCCGATGCGCGCATAGACGATCTTGCGATCGTAGTCGGTGATGCTCACGTTCGGTGCCTGGTGCTGTGCGCCAATCGGCACGCTGAGGCTGTAGCCCTTGAGCGGATACAGCGGCAACCGCACACCCAGCTCGGCGCTGCGATACCCGGCCGCCAGCACCAGGTGCTCGACCGGCATCACCTCAGCCCCCGAGACGACGGCCTGCACGACACCCTCGGCCTGGCGAATGCCGGTGACCTTGCGCCCGAGCAAAAACGTGCAACGCCCGGAGGCCTCCAGCCATGCCGCCATTCGCTGGCAGAAGGCATGACAATCCGCCACTTCTTCAGTCGGGGTGTAGATGCCGCCGACAAATCCCCCGCCGGTCAGCGCCGGTTCCAGGTGTGTGCACTCGGCGGCGGACAGCACCTGCTGGCACACCCTGTCCGTGACCTTGTGGCGCGCACGCTCAAAGGTGGCCGCATGGCGAAACGTCACCAGCTTGCCGTTGCGCCGCCAGTCGAAGCCCTCCAGGCCATCGCACGTTCGCCATTGCGCCAAGGTCGCCTGGCTCAGAGCGGCCAAGCGCAGCAGGTGAGCGGCATTGCGCTGGTTCACCGAGCCACGGCAGGCGCCGAGAAAGGCCGCCATCCAGCGCCATTGCTGGCGATCAAGGCGCGGGCGCAGCTTCAGCGGCGAGTCACCGCGCAGCAGCCAGCCAATGGCTTGCAGCGGCACCCCGGCGTCGGCCAGCGGCGCCACGTAGCGATAGGACAATTGCCCGCCGTTGGCGAAACTGGTTTCGCTGCCCAAGGTGTCGCGTGCCTCGATCACCGTCACCTCATGGCCTGCACGCACCAACGCGTATGCGCTGGCCAAGCCGATCACCCCACCGCCGATGATGTGCACCATCCTTTTTCACCCGCCACTGAATCCTGAGGCCTCAAGCCTAGGGGCAGGTGACAGGCCCGCGACAATGAATAAAGATAGGTCACCTATAAACAAAGGTTATGGACTTGCCATGCGCTTGCGTCATATCGAGATCTTCCAGGCCATCCGCCAAACCGGCTCCATCAGCGCCGCCGCGCAGTTGTTGCATGTGTCGCAACCGGCGGTAACCAAGGTGTTGCAGCACGCCGAGTTGCAGCTGGGATTCCCCCTGTTCCTACGAGTGCGCGGCAAGCTGCAGCCCACGCCAGAGGCCCTGGCACTGGAAAGCGAAGTCGAGAAAGTCACCGCGAGCCTGCAAGGCGTAAGGCGCCTGGCCAAGAGCCTGCGCCGTGAACCGGGCCAGAGTGTGCGCATCGGCGCGATCCCGGCACTCGCGCTTTCGCTGCTGCCGCCGGCAATCCTGGAGTGGAAGCGCGACTACCCGGACATGGCCTGCGAGCTGTCCAGCGACCACAGCCGCGAGCTGGTGCAGAAGCTGCTGATGCGTGAGATTGACCTGGCGCTGACGCTCAACTTCTCCGGCCATCCGGGGTTGACCACGCAGGTGCTGGCCAACGGTGTGTTGGTGGCGTTGGCATCCAAAGGCTATTGGTCTGAAGCCGAGCTGAGCAGCCCCCTGCCCTTGGCTGATCTGGCGGGCACGCCGCTGATTGGTCTTTCCAGCGCCGACCCGCTGGCAGCAAAACTCGACAGCTACCTAGAAAACGTCGATCCCCCACCAAGGGTGACCCTCTCGGTGCAAACCTATTCCCTGGCCCGCGCGATGGTGGAGTCCGGCGCCGGCCTCACGGTGATAGACCCCTTCACCGCCCTCGGCGCCTCGACGGCCACCACCTGTATCCGCACCCTCACGCCGCCGCTGCCGATCACCCTGTATGCCCTGACCCGCGCCGATGAGCCGCCGCCGCATATGCTGGCGAATTTGCTGGAGATCTTAGGCCTCCGGGCCCGGGAGCTGCTGGAACGCCTGTAAAAATCGGACTTTCAACACTACGAGGATCAAATGTGGGAGCGGGCTTGCTCGCGAAGACGGTGTGTCAGCCAGTACATCTGAAACTGACCTACCGCCTTCGCGAGCAAGCCCGCTCGCACATTTTGAATTGCGTCGTCTGTCAGAGCACGTAATGCATGATCGCCACAAAATGCAGCAGGCTGCCGCCGATCACAAACAAGTGCCAGATCCCATGGGAGTGCCGCAGGCGGTCCTCCAAGGCAAAAAAGATGATGCCGACGGTGTACAACACCCCGCCCGACGCCAGCCACGTAAACCCCGCCGTGCCCAGCGCGGCGAGCAGCGGCTTGACCGCCACCAGCACGATCCAGCCCATCACCGCGTAGATCACGATCGACAGGATGCGCGCCTCGGAACGCGGCTTGATCTCCTGCAAGATGCCGATCACCGCCAGCCCCCACACGATCCCGAACAGCGTCCAGCCCCACGGCCCGCGTAGCGTCACCAGGCAAAACGGCGTGTAGCTGCCGGCGATCAGCAGGTAGATCGAAAAGTGATCGACCTTCTGCATGATCTCTTTTCGCCGCCCGCGCACGCTGTGGTACACCGTGGACGCGCTGTACAGCACCATCAGCGTAAAGCCATAAATCGCCACGCTGACGATCTTCCAGGGGCTGCCATCCAGGCTCGCGACCACCAACATCCACACGGCGCCAATACACGCCGCGACTGCACCGAGCAAATGGCTCCAGGCGTTGAATCGTTCCCCGTGGTACATCTGTCACTGACCTCCCGTAACCGTTAAGTACAGGTTGGCAAGCGTCCAACCTTGCGCATAAGAGTGCAAGCAGCTTATGACGTTCCGAGGACGCCAAACGGTTTTGCGGGCACAATCGACGGCATTCGAACAAGAGTCACGGCCATGCTGATCGACGAAGAATTTACCCTCAAGAAGCTGGAAATCTTCCTGGCATTCATGCGCACCGGCAACCTGGCCCGCGCCGCCGCCGAGCTGCAGACCAGCAATGTCAGCGTGCACCGCGCCATCCACTCGCTGGAGAACGCCCTGCGCTGCCCGCTGTTCAAACATGAGGGGCGCAACCTCACCCCGCTGGAAAGCGCTTACGTCCTGGAAGAACGCGCACAGAAACTGGTGGCCGATGTGGTCGACAGCGTGCGCCTCACCCGCGAAGCCGCGGGTTTTTCTGCCGAGCGCTTCAAATTGGGCTCGCTGTACTCGCTGACCGTGAAGACCGTGCCGCAACTGATCATGGGCCTAAAAATCCGGCGCAGCGAACTCAATATCGACCTGATCCTGGGCTCCAACTTCGACCTGCTCTACAAGCTCAAGAACATGGAGGTGGACGCGATCCTGATCTCCCTGGACGAACACGCCAACGACCCCGACTGCGAGCAGATCGCGTTGTTCTCCGACGACATCTTCCTGGCCACCCCGGCGGATTCGCCCTTCGACCGCGAGCGGGAAATCGACCTGGCGGATGTGCGTGACGCCACGTTCATCACCCTCACCCAAGGCTTTGCCACGCACCAGGATGGCAACCGGGTGTTCAAGCAGGCGGGGTTCGAGCCCAAGGTGGCGATGCAGGTGAATGACATTTTCACGCTGTTGAGCATGGTCAGCTCGGGGGTGGGTTATGCGTTGCTGCCGGGACGGATTGCGGCGGTGTATGAGAACCGCGTGAAGCTGATACCGCTGCAACCCAGGTACCGGTTGCAGCAGCATATTGGCGTGGTGTTCTTGAAGGCCAAGGAGCGCGATCCGAATTTGCTCGCGTTGTTGGCGGAGTGTCGGATGTATGCCAATCGGCAGGTCTGAGACCGCCATCGGGGGCAAGCCCCCGATGAGGCCCAACCAGCCAACACAACTCCCAATACTAGCCAACGATCCCCCGCACAATGAAGTACAGCAACGAAGGCCCAAGCAAACACCCCAGCCCGGTGTGGAACGTCGCCGTCAACGCCCCATACGGCACCAACCGCCGGTCCGTCGCCGCCAGCCCCGCCGTCACCCCACTCACCGTCCCGGCCAACCCACCAAACACCATCGCCGAACGCGGGTTATCCAGGCCCATCCAACGGGCCGCCACGGGGGTGCCCACCATGACCAGGATCGCCTTGATCAACCCGGTGGCAATCGACAGCGCCATCACATCCGAGGTCGCGCCAATCGCTGCGCCGGTCACCGGGCCGACGATGTAGGTCACCGCGCCTGCGCCGATGGTGGTCATGCTGATTGCATCGCGATAACCAAACGCCCAGGCCATGCTCGCGCCGACGATAAACGGCAGGATCGTGCCCAGCAGCAAGGCGATCACACCGATCATCCCGGCTTTGCGCGCTTCGGTGGCTTGCACCTCAAATGCCGTGGCGACAATGGCGAAGTCGCGCAACATGGCGCCGCCCATCAGGCCGATGCCGGAGAACAGCGCCAGGTCCGCCAGGCCTTTTTGCCCGCCGGTAATAGTGCCGCCGACCCAAGCCAGCACCAGGCCGATCACGATGGCAATCGCCGAACCATGGATGCGCCCGAACGTGAGGCGCTTGGACAGCACCACAGAAATCCACATCACCACGCCCACAAAGGCAAAGGCGGTGATCAGGCCGTTATGTTCCAAACCTTTTTCGATGAGGTCCCACATATCAGCGACCTCCCACTGGAACAATCAGCGGCTCTTCGGCGGGCAACGGTTCGCCCTTATGGGTACGGCTGATCAGGGCGATGGTGCAACCACACACCAGCACCGAACCGATGGCCGCGAGTACGGCGACCGGGCCGCCGTGCAGGGCGGTGACCACGTTTTGTTGCGCCGCCATCGCGACCACCACCGGGATGTACATGGCACCCCAGAAGCCCACGCCCATCTCGCAATCCTTGGTCATGCCGCCGCGTTTTTGCATCCACAAACGCGCGCAGATCAGCAGGATCATGGCGATGCCGACCCCGCCCACGTTGGATTTGACGCCCAGCAACACGCCGAGCATGTCGCCCATGATCACGCCCGCGAGCGTGCAGATCGCCAGCAATGCCACACCGTAAATAATCATTGTTGTTGTCCTCAAAGTGCTCGATCGAAATTGTTGTTTTTGTGCTTCGAAAGCCTTGGGTGGTGCTTTATCGGTGGCGGCGACCCTCCTCTTGCAGCAAGGCCTGCAAGGTGTCCAGGCGCGCGCCTTCGCAGGCGATCACCGTGCCTTGTTCAAACACCCGGCGCGACAGCCCGGTCAGCACGGCGCCCGGGGGCAGTTCGATTTGCAGGCGCACACCGCGCTCGTAGGCACTTTGCACGGTGCCGCGCCAGTCGACGACGCGGCACATGTTAAAGGCCAGGTCGTCGCGCAGTTGCTCGGGGTTGTGGATCGGCCGCGCGCGCGTACTGCTCAGGTAGGTGATGCGCGGCGCCTTGAGCGCAACGAACGCATCGGCCAACGCCTGGGCAGGTTCTTGCAGCAACGCGCAGTGGGACGGCACGCTCACGGCCAGGCGCCTGGCGCTGCCGTTGCCTTTGATGCGTGCGGCGACACGCTGCATCGCCGCATCGCTGCCGGCGATCACGGTCTGGTTATCCGCATTGATATTGGCCAGGTACACCGGAGTTTCGGGGCTGTGGATTTCGGCCAGGAGTTTTTCCACTGTGGATAAGTCCGGGCCGATCAGCGCGGTCATCCCAAAACCGTGTGGATAAGCGTTCTGCATCAGCTCGCCGCGCAGGCTGACGAGTTTGATCGCCTCGCTGAAGCCCAACGCCCCCGCGATCACTGCCGCCGGGTAGGCGCCAATCGACAGGCCCGCGACATAATCCGGAATGCATTCCAACAGGCGCGCATGGGCCACACCGGTGATCAAAAGGCAGAGCTGAACAGCCCGCGTGTTGGTCAGCGCTTGCGCCGTATCCAATGCACGCACATCTTCGCCCAACACATCGCTGGCCTCTTCCAGAATGCTCGCCGGCAGCGCCTGGAGCATGCCCGTGCGCTGGGCGCCCTGCCCCGGAAACACCAGCAGGCTGCTCATGCCACGGCCTGCCACGGGTCGAGTACCAGGTGCGCACCGTGGGTGGTTTTCAGCAACACACGACGGGAACCACTCGCCCATTCGCGCAGGGCCACGGCGCCGAACGGCGTTTGCAGTTGCAGGTCCACGGCGCACACCGCCGTATCAAGCAACGCCAAAAGGTCTTCGGCATCGGCGCGGGTCATCGGCTCGGGCGTGCGCAGAATCAAATCCAGATCGCTTTGAGCATGCAGCGCTTCAATGCCGCTGGCCAACTCAAAACCCGCGCTACCGGTGACGCCCCAGGCCTCTTGCGCCAGCACCAGGCGCAGTTGCGCCAGCGCCTGCAAGGCCGGTAAATCCCGGGGCGAGATCACCTCGCTCAGCGCCTCCGGTGCCACGCGCCGCTGGACGGCTGCAAGGGGCATCACGGCCGCAAATCGCTGCTCACGCAAGCGCCCGCGCACGCCGACCGCCACATAGCCGGGGTCAGCCACCGCGCGGCGCACCACCACCGGGTGGCCGGCGCTGAGCGCGTCCACCGCCCAGGCCGGGGCGTCGGCGGGCAAGTGCGCCGGGGCCATGCCCCAGAGCAAATCGTGGGCGTTCACCATTGCGCCCGCAGCAGTTGGCGCACATGGCTGGACGCGGCGCGATTGGCAGCGCCGAGGCGCCCGCTCAAGTCGGTGCTGGTGATGTCCTTGATCGCACTCGCCAGGCAATCGCTGACCCGCGCCACATCCTCCGGCGTCGGCTGTTCTATCTGGCTGACCGACAAGGTTTCCCACAGCAACCCCAGGCTGGCATAGCTGTCGATGTCATAGGCCATGGGCGGCACGCTGGCGGCCAGGGCTTCCAGCTCCTCGACGCTGCGCAGGGTCACCCGCGCGGCCGAAGCCTTGCCCATGGCGTGTACCATCACACCGGGGTCGCGCAGGGCGATCAGGCGGTTGGCCTGGTAGCCGTGGGCCAGGAACGCGCCGGACATGGCCTTGCCCACCAGCAGTGCAATCACCGGGTGCCCGGCCAGGCGCGCGCGGGCGTAGCTGTCGGCGGCGGCGGCCAGCGCCTGGTGGATGCCGAGGGCTTCTTCACGACGGCCGTAGGCTTGGCTCGGCACATCGACAATGGCGATGATCGGGCGCTTGTCGCCACGGGCGATGGCTTCATCGACCGCCTTGGCCAGGCCCCAGCCTTCCAGCAAGCCGACTTCGCCGTTGCGCGCGCGCGGGAAGCGGTTTTGTGGGTCGGTGACTACGGCGATAAAGCGCCCCATCTCAGCGTCGGCGACTTTCAGCGAGGCCGGCAACCCTTCCACAGGCGTGGCACCGGCGCTCAATGCGTTAAACCACTGCAAGCCTCTCATGAGCGTTCTCCCTGATACAGATCGCGAACCGTGGCCGGGTCGATTTGCGGCGTGGCATCCAACTCGTTCAAGCGCGCGAGGTAGTTATCGGCCTGTTGGCTGCGTTGCTGGGCAGGCAGGCCTTGCTGCAATAAAACGCTGATGGTTTGCTGGATCTGCGCCACGTCGTCCGCCACATAGCGGTCGGCCAAGCCGCTGTTGAACCGTTGCTCGCCGCCGGTAAGGCTCCAGATGAAGGGGCGGTCGCGGGAGTCGTATTCTTCCAGGCCAGCTTCCTGCTCGATCACTTGCGGGCCATTGAGGCCCAAGCGTGCTTCGCGGGTGACAACAAGGTAGCTGCACAGCCCGGCGGCGATGGACATACCGCCAAAACAACCGACGCTGCCCGCCACTACCCCGATCACCGGCTGGTACTGGCGCAGGTCGACAATGGCCGCGTGGATATCGGCAATCGCCGCCAGACCCAGGTTGGCTTCCTGCAGACGCACGCCACCGGTTTCCAGCAGCAATACGGCGCGGGTCGGGATGCCTTTGCGGTTGTCTTCCGCGGCCAGCTCCAGGGCACCGGCGATTTTTGCACCACCGACCTCACCGAGGCTGCCGCCCTGGAAGTTGCCTTCGATGGCGGCAACCACTACCGGCAACCCCGCAACGCTGCCCTTGGCGATGACCACGCCGTCATCGGCTTGCGGCACCACGCCCTGGCGGCTGAGCCATGGCGACATCACGCGCTGGAACGGGTCGATCAATTCGCGGTAGGTGCCGGCGTCCAACAGGGCCTTGGCACGCTGGCGTGCACCGAGTTCGACAAAGCTGTGTTTGCTCAGGAAGTCAGTCATGGCCGATCTCCTCGAAACCCTGCTCCAGGCGCAAACGCACCACGCCGGGGGTGGCGCCAAAATCGTGGATATCGATGTTCAACGCCGGTGGCGTGTGCTCCTGGAAGATCCGCTCGAACAGATGCTGCCAGCGCTGCTCGGCGCCATTTACCGAGGTCTGCACCTGGATGGTCAGCGTGCCGGGCGTGCCCGGTTCCAGCAGCACTTCGAGGTCGCCGGAACCGACACACCCCACCAGTGCACGGCCCTTGGCTGGCTGCCCGGCGGGGAATTCAAAGGATAAGGTTTCCATCACAGCGCTCCGTCGAGGCGGTCGATAAACAGGCAGGCAGCCAACAGGTCGGCGGCACCGCCGGGGGAGGCATTCAGGGCCAGCAGTTGCTGGTCCAGCGCGTGCAGCTGGCGGCGACCGCCGAGGGTCGCGCTGCCGCCGGCATCCAGCACCGCCTGGGCACCGCGTTGCATGGCGTGCTGGCCCTCCAAGCCGGCGCGGTAGAGCACGCAGGTGTCGGCCAGGTCGGTCATGATCGCGAGCAAGGCATCCAGGCGCGCGTTCTGTTCGCCGGCGTTTTGCCGGCGGCTTTTGTGCAACTGCGGCAGACCGCGTTGCATGACCGAAGGGAAGCCCAACTGCGCTTCTTCACGGGCACCGCGTGCGCCGTAGCGCTGGGCCACCTGGGCGCCATGGCTCAGGGGTTGCGGGGCGTAGCGGTCGTTGAGCAGCGCCAACTTGGCGGCGGTCAGCGTGATGGCGCGGGGTTCCAGCGCCGCCGCAGCGGTGAGCAAACCAAGCGCCCAGATGGCACCGCGATGGGTGTTCACGCCGTTGGTAGTGGCGAGCATCGCGAGCTCGCCTTCACGGCCGATGCGCCCGAGGGCTTCACGCAGGGGCAAGCCGACTTCACCGAACTCAAGCGCGGCTTCGGCCATCTCCTTGAACATCGGCCACAGCGACAACGCCGAGGCGTGCATCAGGCCCAGGTGCAAATCGCTGTGGGCGCCATTGCCACGCCGGTCCACCAATGCAGGTTTGGGCGACAGGTCAGCCTCATCGATCAACGCATCGACGGCCATATCCGCCAGGCGGTCGGCCAGGCTCAGTTCATCCAGTTTAAGGGCGCGCATTTACCAGCTCCTGAATTTGGCGGGCGGGTTGTACAGGCCACCGGACCAGTCCACCAGGTCGGCCACGCTCTTGGCGGCCAGCAGCTCGCGGGTGGCGTCGGTGCGGCGGATGCCGAGGTCTTCGGGCAGGGCGATCAAGCCTTCGCGGCGCATGCGCGCAGTGTCCTTGGGGTTATGCCGCATACCGATGGCGGTCACCCCGGCGACGGCGGCGATCATCGCCTGGCGTTCTTCCAGGGAGCGCGCCTTGTACAGGTAGGCGATGCCCTCTTCGGTGAGCAGGTGGGTCACGTCATCGCCGTAGATCATGATCGGCGCCAGGGGCATGCCGCTTTTGCGTGCCACTTCCACGGCGTCGAGAGTGTCGACAAAGGTGGGCTTGCCGCCTTCCTGGAAGGTCTCGACCATTTGCACCACCAGCTTTTTGCCGCGCTCCAGCAGCGCTTCGGGCGCATCGTCGTGGCGCATGTCCAGCCACGCCGGGGTGCCATGACGACGGCCGCGTGGGTCATGGCCCATGTTCGGCGCCCCACCAAAACCGGCGAGGCGGCCACGGGTGACGGTACTGGAATGCCCGTCGCCATCCACTTGCAGGGTGGCGCCGATAAACAGGTCCACCGCGTATTGGCCGGCGAGTTGGCAAAACATGCGGTTGGAGCGCATTGAGCCGTCGCGGCCGGTGAAGAACACATCCGGCCGTGCGGCGATGTAGTTCTCCATGCCCAGTTCGGTGCCGAAGCAGTGCACGCTTTCAACCCAGCCGCTTTCAATCGCAGGGATCAGCGTGGGGTGCGGGTTGAGGGTCCAGTTGCGGCAGATCTTGCCCTTGAGGCCGAGGGATTCGCCGTAGGTGGGCAGGATCAATTCAATGGCGGCGGTGTTGAAACCAATACCGTGGTTGAGCGACTGCACGTTGTGTTTTTCGTAGATGCCACGGATCGCCATCATCGCCATCAGCACATGCACGGGCTTGATATGGCGTGGGTCACGGGTGAACAGCGGTTCGATATAGAACGGCTTGTCGGCCACCACGACAAAATCCACCCAGCTCGCCGGGATGTCGACGCGGGGCAAATCGGTGACGTCATCCACCAACTGGTTGACCTGCACGATCACGATGCCATCGCTGAACGCCGCGGGTTCGATCAGCGCCGGCGTATCTTCGGTGCTCGCGCCGGTGTAGATATTGCCAGCACGGTCAGCCATGAACCCGGCGGAGAGCACCACGTTGGGGATCAGGTCCACTACCAGCCGCGCGTAGAGTTCGATGTAGGTGTGGATCGCGCCGACTTCCAGCAGGCCGTCTTCCAGCAACTGGCTGATGCGCAGGGATTGGGTGCCGGCGAAGGAGAAATCCAGCTTGCGCGCGATGCCTTTTTCAAACAGGTCCAGGTGCTCGGAACGGCCGACACTGGGCATGATCATGTGCAAATCGTGGAGCTTGGCCGGGTCGGCCTTGGCCAGGGAGCGCGAGAGGAAGTCGGCTTGTTTCTGGTTGTTTCCTTCCAGCACGACACGGTCGCCGGGCAGGATCAGCGCTTCCAGGGCTTCGACGATCTTGTCACTGGGCAACACCGCCCCGTCTGCGTAGTGTTTGACCAGCCCGAGGCGCCGCTGCTTCTCATCGCGCCGCCGCGTCCAGCGCGAGTCGGGGGTGGTTATTATTGTCATGGTCGCTCCACGGGTTGGCTGTCGTGGGGCTTACCTTAGGAGTGAAACGGGGGGGCATCAATCAAGCTGGACGTTGGACTGTTACGCCCAGGTTAACGATGACCCAATGAATACGCGCATTCAGGCGTTGCGCCATTCGGTGCGATGGAACCAGATGGTCCTAAGCAGCGCCAATGCCGCAAACACATGCAGCCCCAGCACCGCCGGCGCGCTCCAATCCCACAGGCCCGACAGGGCTTGAGCATAAACCGGCAACAGCAGTAAGAGCAGCGCAACCAGCGCGCCGGCACCGAGTTGCTCCCAGTTTTCCAAGCGGCTTACACGGGAGGCTATCGCGTAGCCCAGCAGTGCCCCGAGGCACACAATCAGCAGGCTTAGCAGGTCATGTTCATCGATGGGAGGAAACCCCATCCAGTTAAACAGCAGGCCAAACGCAAGCAGAGTGAGCGAACAAATCGCGAAAAATACGAAGGCATATTCCAGGGCGTCCAGCAGGCGATCACGGATGAACCTTCGGGCCTGTGTTTCTTCATCCGGGGTCGGCTTCTCGGTTATCGCCACCGCCAGCAGGCCTGAGCCGAGCCCACCCAGGGTCATGACCACGAAATTGCTCACAACGCCTTTGATAGCCTTATCGTCACCGATCAGCCTGAGGCTTTCGAGATACAGCAGAATAAACACCGCGCCTGCCGACGTAATCATGAACCCCCACAGCTTGCCGCGGCTGGACTGCACGTTCATGGTCACTGCCGCCGTGAGCACCAGCACCGCAAACCACATCAGCAGCACGCCAGTAAAACTATTGAGGTTGTACAGCCAGGCAAACCCATCCAAAAGCCACATTGCGTCGATACTTCTGTCGAAAAACTCCCCTCGCTATCGGCAGTGGGGTGGGGATCTTTACTGTGGGAGGGGGCTTGCCCCCGAGAGCGGTGGGTCAGCTACAGCTGTATCAACTGGCAGTACTCCATCGGGGGCAAGCCCCCTCCCACATTTGCTCAGTGGTGTTTGTTAGATAGCGGTCCCAATTGTGGCGAGCCCGCTCGCCACAACAAGCCCGCTCGCCGTAGAGAATATTCCGACAGATTTTTCAGGCCAGGCCGGACTCTACCAGCAGGGCTTCGAGCCCCATGAGGTCAGGCACCTTCGCCACATGCTCGCCCACCTGCACCGCCGCCAGCTCCAGCGGGCACAGCGGCACGTCCACGTAGCTCAATTCGCTGTCGAGCTTGTACGAGCGGGGAATGCCCTGGATCACCAGCGCAATAAACTTCAGCGTCGGCCGGCCGCCCAAGGCATTCAACACTACGATCCGTGAGCGCTCGGCCGTTACGCTGGCCTCGCCGCAGGCGGCTTCGAAGCTGATCAGCGGAATTTGCCAATCGCGCCAAGTCACTTGCCGCAAATACCACGGCGGTGCATCGCTGGCCGGTTCGCCGCGCTGGAAGTCGATCAGTTCGGCCACGGCAACGTTGGGCAATACCAGATGGCGGTCAGCCAAGGGCAGCAGCAGGCCGGTGAGTTGGCTGGTGCGGTGGTCAAGCATGGGACTTGCTCCAATAGGCGATGCTGTCCAGCAGAGCCGACTCCTGATACGGCTTGCCCAGGTACTCGTTGACGCCAATGGCCATGGCGCGGTCGCGGTGTTTCTGGCCGGTGCGGGACGTGATCATGATGATCGGCAGGCGCATCAGCCGGGGGTCGTTGCGCACTTGGGTGGCCACTTCAAAGCCGTCCATGCGCGGCATCTCGATGTCGAGCAGCATCAGGTCCGGCGTGTGTTCTTCGAGCACGGCGATGGCGTCGATGCCGTCCTTGGCGGTCAGCACGTTCATGCCGTTGCGCTCCAGCAGGCGGCTGGTGACTTTGCGCACGGTCACCGAATCGTCCACCACCAGCACCAGCAGCGGGCGCTTTTTCAGTGGGTCATTGAGCATCAGCGGCGCATCCACCGCCTGCGCCGGCAAGGCCGGTTGCCGCGCGCGGATGTGCGCGAGCAGGTCGATGATCAACACCACCCGGCCATCGCCGAGGATGGTCGCCCCGGACAAACCCTGCACCCCGGCAAACTGCGGGCCCAGGCCCTTGACCACGATTTCCCGGGTACCGGCCATGGCATCCACATGGATGGCCACGCGCCGCTCGTTGCATTGCACCAGCAGCACCGGCACCGGCTGGTACTGGCCGAGCAGCTTGGGGCGAGCGACGGTGTGCAGCAGGTCGCCCAGGTAGAACAATTCGTAGCGCTGGCCGGCATATTCATAACGCGGCGGGTCTTGCTGATAGTGCCCGGCCAACTCATGGGGCAGCACGCGCACCAGGCCTTCGATGGTGTTGAGCGGGATCGCGTATTGGTCGTCCGCGCATTGCACCATCAGCGCGCGGTTAACCGACACGGTGAACGGCAAGCGAATGCGAAAATGCACGCCCGCGCCCGGCGTCGACTCAATGAACATCGAGCCGCCGAGCTGGCGCACTTCTTCATGCACCACGTCCATGCCCACGCCACGCCCGGAAATCTGCGTGATCTTTTCTGCGGTGGAAAAGCCCGGCTGCAAGATGAACTGCAACACGTCGCGGTCACTGATCTCCTGCCCAGGCGCGAGCAGGCCGCGCTTGATCGCCTTGCGCCGCACGGCCTCGAGGGGCACGCCAGCGCCGTCGTCGCGCATGTCGAAGACGATATCGCCGCCTTCGTGGGTCAGGTCCAGGCTAATCCGACCTTTCTCCGGTTTACCGGCCGCCAGGCGCGCTTCGCGGGATTCCAGGCCATGGTCGACGGCGTTGCGCAGCATATGTTCCAAGGGCGCGGCCATGCGTTCCAGCACGTTGCGGTCCATTTCGCCCTCGGCATTGCCGACGATGAATTCCACATCCTTGCCCAGCTCCTGCGCCACCTGGCGCACGATGCGTTTAAGGCGCGGCAACATGCGTTCAAACGGCACCATGCGCGTGCGCATCAGGCCTTCCTGCAACTCGGTGTTGATGCGCGCCTGTTGCTGCAACAGGTCGTGGGCATCCTCGTTGCGGCGGTCGAGGGTGTCCTTGAGGTCGAGCAGGTCGGAGACCGATTCGGACAGCGCGCGGGACAGTTGCTGCAACTGCGAATGGCGGTCCATTTCCAGTGGGTCGAATTCTTCATAGCCGAGGCGCTCGGCCTCGGCCTGCTGACGGCTGAGGATGCGGCCCTGGGTTTCGGTGTCGAGGCGGCGCAGTTGGTCGCGCATGCGCTCGATGGTGGTTTCCACTTCGGTGAGGGCGATGCGTGCGTCGTTGACCTGCTGTTCGATACGGCCACGGAAGATCGAGGTTTCGCCGGCCAGGTTGACCAGGTCATCCAGCAACTCGGCAGAAATTTTCACCATGTCGGCGGCAGGGTCCACCGCCGCTTCGGCCTTGCCCGCCGGCAGGGCCACCGGCGCCACCGGTTCGACGCTTGGGTGCACCAGGCTTTTGATGCGCTTGATCAGCTTGTCCACCGAACCCACCGGCAAGCCATCGGCCACCGCGTCGATCATCTGCGCCAGGCGGTCATGGCAGCCTTGCAGCAGGGCGAACAGCTCGGCGGACGGCGCGAGCAACCCGGCGGACAAGCCTTCGTAAAGAAATTCCAGCTCATGGGCCAGGTCGCCAATCGGCCCGATCTCGACCATGCGCGCGCCGCCCTTGAGGGTGTGCAGGTCGCGCAGCAGGGTTTCGACTTCCTGGCGATTGTTCGGCTCCGCCTGCCAGCGCAGCAATGCGGCACCGGAACTGTCGAGAATATCGGCGGCTTCTTCGAGGAATATTTCCAGCAACTCAGGGTCAGCACCCGAGGCTGGCGGCGCTGCAACCGGCGCAGTCGGCGTACTGTTCTGGCGCAACGCGCGCACCTTGGCGACCAGCTCCGCACAGTCGCTCAGGGGCTGGTGGTGCTGCAGTTCTTCCAGTTGCAGCGCCAGCCGTTCGTGGCTGGCCATCAGCACCTGGGACAACTCGGTGGAGTAGCTGTAGCGGCGGTCCACCAAGCCTTCGTAAAGACCTTCCAGTTCATGGGCCAGGTCACCCACCGGGCCGATCTCGGCCATGCGCGCGCCACCCTTGAGGGTGTGCAAATCCCGCTGTAATGACGACAACGGCGCCGCGCTCTCGGGCTCCAGCAACCAACGCTTGAGGGACTGCCCGGCGCTGTCGAGGATATCCACCGCCTCTTCGAGGAAGATCTCGACGATCTCATCGTCCACCGTCGTGTCATGATCCAGCTGCGCCGTAGCGGCGCCCAGCTCCGAAATACTCAGCGCACGGCTGCCATCACTTTTGATCAAGCCCGTGGCGGACGGGTCGAGCGCTTCATCCAGCAGCTCGCGCAGCGCCTCGACCCGTGCCGGCGCCGGGCTGATTTCCTGCCCTGCCGCCAGTTGGTCAAGCATGCTGATCAGCGCTTCATGGGCCTGGTCGGCCTCATGGAAAAACCGCTCGCTCACCGCCAGGCTGCTTTCTTCCACGGCGCCATACAGGTCGAGCAAGGCCTCGCAGAGTTCATCGATGGGGTGCAGGTCGGCGATGTGCGCGCCCTCCCCCAGGGTGGTCAATTCGTCCAGCAGCGCGGTGAGTTCCTGGCGCTCGCCGGGGTGTTGTTGCCAGCGGCGCAGCAGGCTTTCGGCGTCGAGCAGGATGTCCATGCCCTGGGCCAGGAAGTTGGCGATCAGTTGCGGGTCGCGCTTGATGCGCAGGCCGGTGCTCGGTGCGTCGAGCAGGGCTTGAAGCTGCTGGTCGAGCAGGCTTTGGGTGCGGTTGATCAGGTCCGTTGCACCCTTGATCGGCACCAGCGGGTCGCTGTCCAACTGGCGCAGCCCACGCTGGAACAGGCCCTCGGCTTCCAGCAGCAACTCCACTTCATCCAGGTCCAGCGGCAGGCGATGGGCCTTGTACTCGCGGGTCAGGTGATCGAGCGGGCGCGCCAGTTCGGCGATCGGCAGTACGCCGGCCATATAGGCGCTGCCCTTGAGGGTGTGCAGGGCGCGCTGCAGTTCATCGCTGACTTGCAGCGGCACGTGTTCGGCGGCCTGTTGCAGGAAGTGGTTGAGGCTGTCCAGATGGCTCTGGGCTTCGTTACGGAAGATCTCCAGCAGCATCGGGTCATGGGGTTCGGCGGCCGGTGTGCCGCTGGCCAGGGCGTGGGCACGGGCAGCCAGGGCGTCGACTTCATCGCGTTGGCGTTGGTCGTCAATGGCGAAGTCAGCGATCAGTTCCGGCAACAGCGCGACGGCTTCATCCAGTACCTGCTGCACGTCGGGGCCAAGAGCCACGCTGCGCTCCAGCACACGGTTGAGCAGGTTCTCCACGGCCCATGCCAGCTCGGCCAGCACCAGCGCGCGCACCATGCGGCCGCTGCCCTTGAGGGTGTGGAACGCGCGGCGCATTTCGCCCTGGGCGGTTTTATCGGCGCTGTGGGGCAGGTGGCGGTGCAGCACTTCAAGCACTTCGTCGGTTTCTTCGAGGAAGACTTCGCGCAGTTCGTCGTCGATAGGTTCTTCATCAGCCGGCGGCGGCAGCAGGCTACCGGGGCGCTGCAAGGCAGGCGGGTTGAGGCGCGAGGTGGGGCTGGCCAACGCGTCGAATTGCGATTGGCTCGGCGCTTCATCGGTGGAGAGCGCACCGTCCGGCGCCGCCAAGGCCTGGCGCCAGGGTTTTTCGGCGGGCAGGTAACCGAGCGCAGCCAGGCCCTGGGTGGCCAACTCCAGCACCCGTTCGCCGGCGGCGTCGGGGTCCTGGAGCATGCGTTCCAGGTAGTACTCCAGGCTGCTGATCACGTCGGCGAAATGCGCCAGCTGCATTTCGGAGGGCGGGCTGTCGTGGCTCATCAGCTGTTCGTCAACGTAATCGGTGCAGCCACGCATCAGGCTCGCCGCCCTCGGCAGTGGAATCATCGCCAGGGCGCCGCGCACCTGGCTCAACAGCTCCGGCAAGGATTCCAGGCGCTGGCGATCCCAGTCGGCTTCGAGGCAGTCGATCACCAGTTCCTTGGCCTGGCGCAGGCACTGGCAGGATTCGCGGATTACCAACTGGTGGATCTGGGTCAGGTCGGTGGTGGGCAAGCGGCTCTCTTCGCGGCTTTCCGGCTCGACCGTACCGACCATGCCGGCCAGAGTTGCCTCGACATACAGCAAGGCGCCGGCGACATCCATCAACACCGCGTCATTTGGCTCGCGCTGGCCTTGGGCCAGGCTCAGCACCACGGCAAGCTGGTCGATGATGACTTTGCGCGGCTGGCCGAAACCCAGTACGGCGAGGGTATCGGCGATCTGCCGCAGCGGCGCGAGCAAGGCGTCGAGGTCGCTGGTGTGTTGGCGGTCGCTGCGCACGAACAGGTCGAGGCGCTCCTTGACCCGCACCAGTTCCTCACACAACGCACCGAGCACCGAGCCCATGGCATTGCGGTCCGGCCCGGCCAGGCGCGCGCGCTCGGCATCGACCACGGCGCTGTCGGGCAACGCCTCATCCAGGCCGTAACGTTCCTTGAGGCTTTGCATGCGCGGCGTCGGCCGGGTGACTTTGGCCACGTAGAACAGCAGGCTCTTGAGCAGCTCATCCGGCGCCGGTTGGTTGATGCCGCCGATGCCCTGGGCCAGCAGGCGCTTGAGTTGCTTGTCGCTGGCCTTGAGCAGGCTGCGCAGCGCCGGGCTGTTGGCGATCACGCCGGTGAGCATGCCCTCGACCAGCGCCGAGGTGACTTGCCACAGCGGCAACAGCGGCGCGCCCTGGCACAATGCTTCGAGGCGCGCGAAGACCCGCGCCATGTCTTCCAGGTTGCTCGGGCCGTGGTCTTCGCGCAGCAGCCCGGCCAGGGCCTGTTGCAGCAGTTGGTGCCATTGCAGCAATTGTTCGTGCAGGTCCGGCGGCGCGCGCTGGGCCAGGGCTTCATCCGGCAGTGGGGCAATCGACAGCAATTGCGGGCTGAACAGGCTGGTTTCCGACAGCAGGCTTTCGCCGCGGGCGCTGCGCAGGTCATTGAGCAACGGCAACACCACCAACGGCAGGTCGCGGCGCGCGCTGTGGATGCGGTCCAGGTACAGCGGCAATTGGCCGAGGGCCTGTTGCAGCAGGCGAATGCTTTCATCGCGCTGGCTGACGTGGCCGGCCTGCAGCGCCAAGGCCAGTGCTTCGATCTCTTCGGCCAACAGCGCGGCGCCGTAGAACTCGACCATTTGCAGCGCGCCATGCACCTGGTGGATGCCGGCCAGGCACTCGTCGAGCGCATCGCTGTCGGCGGTTTCGACAAAAGCGTCCAGCGCCGAACGGGCCTGTTTCAAGGTTTCGGCAATGTCGCCCTTGACCCATTCGAGGGCCACGTAGTCGTGCCGGTCAACCATAACTGCTCCGCTTAGAATTCGTGGGTTGCTGGTGTTGCCCAAATCTCAACAATGATGGAGATCCAATGTGGGAGGGGGCTTGCCCCCGATAGCAGACTGTCAGTTGATATATCTACGGCTGACCCACTGCAATCGGGGGCAAGCCCCCTCCCACATTTTGAATGCATTTCAGTCATCTGCCTGTTTCGGGGGCGGGAGGGTGAAGCCCGACACCGACCGCCGCAACTGGCTGGCCATCTTCGCCAAATTGCCGATGCTCTCCGCCGTGGCAGTAGACCCCGACGACGTCTGCGTGGTGATCTGCTGGATCACGTTCATGGTCAGGGAAATCTGCCCCGCCGACGACGTCTGTTGCTGCGCCGCGTTGGAGATGCTCTGGATCAGCGCCGCGAGGGTTTTCGATACGCCTTCGATTTCTTCCAGCGCCACCCCCGCGTCCTGGGCCAGCCGCGCGCCGCGCACCACTTCGGTGGTGGTCTGCTCCATGGAGATGACCGCCTCGTTGGTGTCGGCCTGGATCGCGCGTACCAGGGTTTCGATCTGCCGCGTGGCCGCCGACGAACGCTCGGCCAGCCGTTGCACTTCATCGGCCACCACGGCAAAGCCGCGCCCGGCGTCCCCGGCCATGCTCGCCTGGATCGCGGCGTTAAGGGCGAGGATGTTGGTCTGGTCGGCAATATCGTCGATCAGGCTGACAATATCGCCAATTTCCTGGGAGGACTCGCCCAGGCGCTTAATGCGCTTGGCGGTGTCCTGGATCTGCTCGCGGATGTTGTCCATGCCGTGGATGGTGTTGTGCACCACCTCGTTGCCTTTGTTGGCGATCTCTACCGAGCGCTCCGCCACAGCCGAGGATTCAGCCGCGTTGGCCGATACCTGGTCGATGGACTGGGCCATCTGGTTGATCGCGGTGGAGGCTTCGGCAATCTGCTGGGCCTGGTGCTCCGACGCCTGGGCCAGGTGCATGGCGGTGGCCTGGGTGTCCTGCACCGCGCCGGCCACTTGCCCGGCGGTGAGGTTGATGGTCGCCACCAGGTCGCGCAGTTGGTCGACGGAATAATTGATCGAGTCGGCGATGGTGCCGGTGAAGTCTTCGGTGACCGAGGCGGTCACGGTGAGGTCGCCATCGGCCAGGTCTTCGATTTCATCCAGCAGGCGCATGATCGCGTTCTGGTTGCGCTCGTTCTTCTCGGCGGTTTCATGCAGCTGGCGGTTGGTTTCGCGCACCATCACCAGGCCGATCAGGATGATCGACGCCAGCGCCAGCAGGCCCAGCACATAGCCGCCAATGGTGTCGAAACTGCGCCCGCTGGCCAGGTTTTCAAACCCGGTGGCCAGGTGCGAGGCTTCATCCAGCAAGGTCTGCGACAGGTTGAAGATATTGCTCGCCGAGGCGCGTACCTGGAACAACTGCGGCGAGGTTTCGAGGATTTCATCCACAGAGCCGGAAACAAACTCGAACAGTTCGGCGATTTCCGCCAGCCGCGCGCGGGCGTCACGGTCTTCGACCTGGGTGATGCGCAGGCCCGGGTTGCCGTTGAGCATGCCGTTGAGCACCTGGCCGAAACGCGCAGCATCACGGCCAAAGGCGTCGGCGGCCTGCACGGCGGTTTCGTCGCCGGCCAGCACGGTGTTCACCGCACCCAAAATACGTTCGGCGAGCAACGACTGGCGCTGGGCCAAGGCCACCTGGCTGGCCGGGGCGCCGCGCTGCAGCAGGATATCGACGACCTTTTCCGACTCCATCTGCAACTGCGGCACGGTTTCGGCCAGGGTCGCGGCCACCTGGTGCAGGGACAGCACGGTCTGCTCGCTGGCAAGGATAGCGTCGGTGTTTTTCAGCAGCGCTTCCCAGTCGGTCTGCACCGCGCGCATTTCGGCGCGTACCGCATTGGGCGCGGCGGGCAGGCCGGTTTCCTGGTCGCCTTTTTTCAGATAGCCCCAGCGTTGGGCGAAGTCGTTGCGCGCCTCGCCCAACAGCTTGAACGCGGCAGCCTTGCCGGCGGCCGCTTCGGTGGCATTCTTGGCGATGCGCTGGGACAGCACGCGCAGCTCACCGGCGTGGCCGATGTACTGTTTGTCATAGGTGGACTGGGTGTTGAGGTACGCGAAGTTGGCAAACAACAACATGATGAACACGATCAACGCGATAAACAGCACGATGATCTGCGAGCGGCTGCGCGACGCGGCCTGGGGCTTGGGCGTGGTGGCGGTGGTCATGCGGCAACATCCATGAAGCCTGGGGCCTGGGCCAGGGCAAAGGGGCTGAAGACCAGCCACAGCGGGTCGCCGTCGAACTGGCCCTGGATAAACGGTGCGCCGGGGTGGGCGCTGGCCAGCAGTGCGTCTTGTGCGAAATGTTGCATTCCCACCACCTCGTCCACCAGCAGCCCGACAAACAGGTCGTTGTATTCCACCACCAGCACCCGCCGTTGCTTACGCGCCTTGGACAAGGGCATGCCGAGGAAACCGCCCAGGTCCATCACCGGCAGCAAGCGCCCGCGCAGGTTGGCCACGCCCTTGACCCACGGCTTGACCCCGGGCATCAAGGTGCAGCGCGGCTCATGCAAAACCTCCGCGACTTCGCCCATGGGCGCCACGTACCAATGCTGCCCCAGGCGAAACCCGATGCCGCTCCAGCGCTGCTGGCGGGTTTCCTGGGACGGCAGGTCGGCGGCCAGCAGACGGCAGCGGCGGTCGATGTCCAGCAACAGCTCGAAGGCGGTTTGCGACTCGGTCATGATCGCGTGCCGTCAGCCGGCCAGCACCTTGTTCAAGGTGGCAATCAGGGTTTCTTCGTCCACCGGCTTGGTCAGGTAATCCTTGGCGCCCTGACGCGCGCCCCAGATTTTGTCGGTTTCCTGGTCTTTGGTGGTGATGATAATGATCGGGATGCCGTTGGTTTCCGGCTCTTTGGACAACTGGCGCGTGGCCTGGAAGCCATTGAGGCCGGGCATCACGATGTCCATCAGCACGGCGTCGGGTTTTTCCTGGCGGGCCAGGGCCACGCCGTCCGCGCCGTTTTCGGCCTTGAGGACCTGGTGGCCGTGCTTTTCAAGCATGCCGGTCAGTTTGTACATTTCAGTCGGCGAATCGTCGACGATCAGAACGCGTGCCATGGTTTTCCCCACTACATTGGTCGGCGCCGGCCCTTGTGAGGCGGCGTCAGTGTGCTTGTTCTACTGCGGCGAAGGCAGGCACGTAGGCCTTGATCGCACCCAGCAGTTCTTCCTTGCTGAAAGGCTTGGTCAAAAACTGATCGACACCAACGATGCGCCCCTTGGCCTTGTCGAACAGGCCGTCCTTGGAGGACAGCATGATCACCGGGATCGACTTGAACGCCGGGTTGTTCTTCACCAGAGCGCAGGTCTGATAGCCATCCAGGCGCGGCATCATGATGTCGACAAAGATAATGTGCGGGTGATGATCAACAATCCGGGCCAGGGCATCGAAACCGTCGATGGCCGTGATGACATCGCACCCCGCGTTCTTCAACAGCGTCTCGGCGGTGCGGCGGATCGTCTTCGAATCGTCGATCACCATCACTCTCAAGGCGTTGGAATGCTGTTCCATATCTGCTCTACCATCGCCACAGCGAATCGGTTTTCGGTGTGTACTGCCTGATGTTGCACAGGATGAGCGCCGCAAGCCTTGGAATTCAAGGGCTGCTGCGCCGTGGCAGTCTTTTTAGCACAGTCTTGGGGTGCAATCTATCGAGGCACCCGCCAGGTGGTTTTTCCTTGACCCACAACAGCCACAGCGCCACTCTGACGCCACTTTTATGCGCCCTAATTTGCTAGAGGAAATCCCCCATGAGCGTTCGCGTCGGCATTGTCATGGACCCTATCGCCAGCATTTCCTATAAAAAGGACAGCTCGCTGGCCATGCTCCTGGCCGCCCAGGCCCGCGGCTGGACGTTGTTCTATATGGAGCAGCGCGATCTTTACCAGGGCGACGGCGAGGCCCGCGCACGCATGCGCCCGCTGCAGGTGTTTGCCAACCCTGAGAAGTGGTTCGAGCTGGCAGACGAGATCGACAGCCCCTTGAGCGACCTGGACGTGATCCTGATGCGCAAGGACCCGCCCTTCGACATGGAATTCGTCTACTCCACCTACCTGCTGGAGCAGGCCGAGCGCGCCGGCGTGTTGATCGTCAACAAGCCGCAGAGCCTGCGCGACTGCAATGAAAAACTGTTCGCCACGCTGTTCCCGCAGTGCACCCCGCCGACCGTGGTCAGCCGCCGCGCCGACGTGTTGCGTGAATTTGCCGCCAAGCACGGCGATGTGATCCTCAAGCCGCTGGACGGCATGGGTGGCACTTCGATTTTCCGTCATCGCGCCGGCGACCCGAACCTGTCGGTGATCCTCGAAACCCTGACCGCGCTGGGCACCCAGCAGATCATGGGCCAGGCTTACATTCCGGCAATCAAGGACGGCGACAAGCGCATCCTGATGATCGACGGCGAGCCGGTTGATTACTGCCTGGCGCGCATCCCGGCAGCCGGCGAGACGCGTGGCAACCTGGCCGCCGGTGGTCGCGGCGAAGCGCGCCCGCTGACAGACAAGGATCGCTGGATTGCAGCCCAAGTTGGCCCAACCCTGCGGGAAAAAGGCCTGCTGTTTGTAGGGCTTGACGTAATTGGTGAGAATCTCACGGAAATCAACGTGACCAGCCCGACGTGCATCCGCGAGATCGACAACGCATTTGGCACGAACATCGGCGAAATGCTGATGGCGGCCATTGAGCGCAAGCTACAAGCCAAGTGACATAGAACAGCCGGACACACACCAACATTGCGTTATCATGCGCCACCTGTGAAACGCGCGATGTTGGTTTTCTTGTCATGACACTCCCGTCAGATCTGCCCCCCGAACTCTCCCACAGCGGCGTGCGCCCGGCTGATCGGCTCGGTTTTACCCTGTTCCTGGCAGCACTGGTGCACCTCGCGCTGATCCTCGGCCTGGGCTTCACCATGGTCGAACCCAAGCAGATCACCAAAACCCTGGAAATCACCCTCTCCACGTTCAAGAGCGAAAAAGCGCCCGAGAAGGCCGACTTTCTCGCCCAGGACAACCAGCAGGGCAGCGGCACCCTCGACAAGAAAGCGGTGCCCAAGACCACTGAAGTGGCGCCGTTCCAGGACAACAAGATCAATAAAGTCACCCCGCCGCCGGCGCCCAAGCCTGAGGTCAAGCAGGCGGTGCCCAAGGCCGCCGTGGCCACCGTCGCGCCCAAGCCGCAAAAGGCCCCGACCCAGCGCGAAAAGACCAAGACCGAGCCGCAGCCCGAACCGGCCAAACCAGCGCCGACGTTCGACAGCTCAACGCTGTCCGACGAAATTTCCAGCCTGGAAGCCGAACTGGCCAACGAACAGCAGCTGTACGCCAAGCGCCCACGCATCTACCGACTGAACGCGGCCTCTACCATGCGCGACAAAGGTGCCTGGTATAAGGACGAATGGCGCAAGAAGGTCGAGCGCATCGGCAACCTCAACTACCCGGACGAAGCCCGACGCCAGCAGATTTACGGCAATTTGCGTCTATTGGTGTCGATCAACCGTGATGGTTCGCTCTATGAAGTGCAGGTGCTGGAGTCGTCCGGCCAGCCACTACTGGACCAGGCCGCCCAACGCATCGTACGCCTGGCTGCGCCTTTCGCACCGTTTACCGGCGACCTGAACGACGTCGACCGCCTGGAAATCATCCGCACCTGGAAGTTCGCCAAGGGTGATCGACTGTCCAGTAACTGAAACCCCATAACCGCCCTGTGTAAAAAGCGGGCCCATGTGAAAAGCGGGCTCATGTGGCGAGCGGGCTTGCCCGCGTTGGGCTGCGCAGCAGCCCCAGCAACTCACATACAGCCTGTCAGACACACCCAGTTGGCAGGGTTTAGGGCCGCTACGCAGCCCAACGCGGGCAAGCCCGCTCGCCACACAAACCTAGTCACTTGCCACACAAATCCCAGTCCGCTTGCCACATACAGTTATGTGAAGAACGCACCCTCTAACAACTCCCAGCTTGTCAGTTCGCCCCTCCAACGCCACACTAGCGGACATGAAAAATGTCAGCCCGACCTACCTCAAGCATCAATTCCTGATCGCCATGCCCCATATGGCCGACCCGAACTTTGCGCAGACCTTGACCTACATCGTCGAGCACACAGCCAATGGTGCGATGGGGTTGGTAGTGAACCGCCCGCAGGAGCTGAACCTGGCGGACATTCTTGAGCAGTTGCGCCCGGAGATCGACCCGCCGGCCCGCTGCCAGCACGTACCGATCTACATTGGCGGCCCGGTACAGACCGATCGCGGTTTTGTGCTGCATCCGACCGGGCCGAAGTTCCAGGCCACGGTGGACCTGGACGGTGTATCGCTGTCCACCTCCCAGGACGTGTTGTTCGCCATCGCCGACGGCGTGGGCCCCGAGCACAGCGTGATAACCCTCGGCTACGCCGGTTGGGACGCGGGCCAGCTTGAGGCCGAACTGGCCAGCAATGCCTGGCTGACCTGCCCCTTCGACGCCGACATCCTGTTCAACACCCCCAGCGAGCTGCGCCTGGAAGCGGCGGCGGCCAAGCTGCGGGTCAACCTCAGCCTGCTGACCAGCCAGGCGGGGCACGCCTGATGGCCTTGCGTCTGATCCTCGGCTTTGATTACGGCACCAAACAGATCGGCGTTGCGGTCGGCCAGGTCATCACCGGCCAGGCCCGCGAGCTGTGCACCCTCAAGGCCCAGAACGGCATACCGGACTGGAACCAGGTCGAAGCCCTGATCAAGGAGTGGAAGCCCGACGCCGTGGTCGTCGGCCTGCCCCTGAACATGGACGGCACCCCCAGCGACATGTGCCTGCGCGCCGAAAAATTCGCCCGTCGCCTCAATGGCCGCTACAACATCCCCTTCTATACCCACGACGAACGCCTGACCACCTTTGAAGCCAAGGGTGAGCGCCGCGATCGTGGCGGGCAAAAAGGCAGCTACCGCGACAACCCGGTAGACGCCATTGCCGCCGCCTTGCTGTTGCAGGGTTGGCTGGATGAAAACACCGCTTTATTTGAATCCTGACTGACGCGGCTTGCCGCGTCTTCTTACGTTTGAGCCCGGACCTTGCCTGCGCGAGGCCTTGAAGGAGCCACCATGAGCCTGCCCAATCCCGCCGAACTGATCAGCCAGATGGCGACGAGCCTCACGGCCCATCTGCAACACCGTGCCATCAGCGAGCCGCGCTTCATTGGCATTCGCACGGGCGGTGTGTGGGTGGCCCAGGCGCTGCTGGAAGCGCTGGGCAGCGATTCGCCCCTGGGCACCCTGGACGTGTCCTTCTACCGCGATGACTTCAGCCAGAACGGCCTGCACCCGCAAGTACGCCCATCGGCCCTGCCGTTCGAGATCGAAGGCCAGCACCTGGTGCTGATCGACGACGTGCTGATGAGCGGCCGCACCATCCGCGCCGCCATGAATGAACTGTTCGACTACGGCCGCCCGGCCAGCATCACGCTGGTCTGCCTGCTGGACCTGGACGCCGGCGAGCTGCCGATCAGCCCGGATGTGGTGGGCGCCACCCTGTCGCTGCAACCCCAGCAACGGGTAAAATTGTCCGGTCCCACGCCGCTCGAGCTCGAACTGCAAGACCTTGCCCTTTAAACCGCCTTGTAAAGAGTCCCCGCGATGACGCCTCTAGATGCCAAGCGCCCGCTGCAGCTCAATGCTCAGGGCCAGCTGCAACACTTCTTGTCCCTCGACGGTTTGCCCCGCGAACTGCTCACCGAAATCCTCGACACCGCCGACTCGTTCCTCGAAGTCGGTGGCCGGGCGGTGAAAAAGGTCCCGCTGCTGCGCGGCAAGACCATCTGCAACGTGTTCTTCGAGAACTCCACGCGCACCCGCACCACCTTTGAACTGGCGGCCCAGCGGCTGTCGGCCGACGTGATCACGCTGAACGTGTCGACCTCGTCGGCGAGCAAGGGCGAAACCCTGCTCGACACCCTGCGCAACCTCGAAGCCATGGCCGCCGACATGTTCGTGGTACGCCACGGCGACTCCGGCGCCGCGCATTTCATCGCCGAGCACGTGTGCCCGCAGGTGGCGATCATCAACGGCGGCGACGGCCGCCACGCCCACCCGACCCAGGGCATGCTCGACATGCTCACCATTCGTCGGCACAAGGGCAGTTTTGAAAACCTCTCGGTGGCCATCGTCGGCGACATCCTGCACTCGCGGGTGGCGCGCTCGAACATGCTGGCCCTCAAAGCCCTGGGTTGCCCGGACATCCGCGTGATCGCCCCGAAAACCCTGCTGCCGATCGGTATCGAGCAGTACGGCGTAAAGGTCTACACCGACATGGCCGCAGGCCTCAAGGATGTGGACGTGGTGATCATGCTGCGCCTGCAACGCGAGCGCATGGCCGGTGGCCTGCTGCCGAGCGAGGGTGAGTTCTACCGCTTGTTCGGCCTGACCACCGCGCGCCTGGCCGGCGCCAAGCCGGATGCGATCGTGATGCACCCGGGCCCGATCAACCGCGGGGTGGAGATTGAGTCGGCGGTGGCCGACGGCAACCAGTCGGTGATCCTCAACCAGGTGACCTACGGCATCGCCGTACGCATGGCGGTCATGTCCATGGCCATGAGCGGGCAAACCGCGCAACGTCAATTCGAGCAGGAGAAGGCCCAGTGAAGCTCAGCATTCTTGGCGCTCGCGTTATCGATCCGGCCAGTGGCCTGGATCAAGTTACCGATCTGCATCTGGAAGCCGGCAAGATCATCGCCATCGGCGCCGCACCGGGTGGTTTCAGCCCGGCGCAAAGCATCGACGCCAAAGGCCTGGTGGCCGCGCCTGGCCTGGTGGACCTGAACGTCGCCCTGCGCGAGCCGGGCTACAGCCGCAAAGGCACCATCGCCAGCGAAACCCGCGCGGCCGCCGCCGGTGGCGTAACCAGCCTGTGCTGCCCGCCACACACCAAGCCGATCCTCGACACTTCGGCGGTGACCGAACTGATCCTCGACCGTGCCCGTGAGGCCGGCAATTGCAAAGTGTTCCCCATCGGTGCCCTGAGCAAAGGCCTGGAAGGCGAACAACTCGCCGAGCTGATCGCCCTGCGCGACGCCGGTTGCGTGGCCTTCGGCAATGGCCTGGAGAGTTTCCGCAGCACCCGTACCCTGTGCCGCGCCTTGGAATATGCGGCCACCTTCGATTTGACGGTGATCTTCCATTCTCAGGATCGCGACCTTGCCGAAGGCGGCCTGGCCCATGAAGGCGCCGTGGCCAGCTTCCTGGGCCTGCCGGGCATCCCGGAAACCGCCGAAACCGTGGCCCTGGCCCGTGACCTGCTGCTGGTGGAACAAAGTGGCGTACGCGCGCACTTCAGCCAGCTCACCAGCGCACGGGGCGTGGCCCTGATCGCCCAGGCCCAGGCCCGTGGCTTGCCGGTGACGGCAGATGTCGCGCTGTATCAGCTGATCCTGACGGATGAGGCACTGATCGACTTCTCCAGCCTGTACCACGTGCAGCCGCCGCTGCGCACCCTGGCCGACCGCGAGGGTTTGCGCGCGGCAGTGAAGTCAGGTGTGGTGTCGGCGATTTCCAGCCATCACCAGCCCCATGAGCGCGATGCCAAGCTGGCGCCGTTTGGTGCGACCGAGCCCGGCATCAGCAGCGTAGAGCTATTGCTGCCGCTGGCAATGACGTTGGTGGAAGATGGCTTGCTGGACTTGCCGACGCTGCTGGCACGCCTCAGCGCCGGCCCAGCCCAAGCCTTGCGCCTGCCAGCGGGTAAATTGGCGGTGGGTGCGGCGGCGGACCTGGTGCTGTTTGACCCGGCCAGCTCCACGGTTGCCGGGGAGCAGTGGCTGTCCAAGGGTGAAAACTGCCCGTTCATCGGCCATAGCCTGCCGGCGACGGTGCGGTATACCTTGGTAGACGGCCGCATCAGCTACCAGGCCTGACGCTGATCTAGAGTGGACACAGTAACTGTGGGAGCGGGCTTGCTCGCGAAGGCGGAGTGTCAGTCAACAGATTAATAGACTGATCCACCGCCTTCGCGAGCAAGCCCGCTCCCACATTTGGTTTTCTGTGTGGCTTGAGAAACTCAACGTCCGTTATTACGCTCGGCATTGCGGATCGAGATCTGCGTATTCAATGTCCAGAAGTCATACAGCACCCCCACCAGGAACAAACCACCGGTCAGCAGGTAGATCAGGCCACTGATCCACTTGCCCTGGTACATGCGGTGTACGCCGAATACCCCCAGGAACGCCAACAGGATCCAGGCCACGTTGTATTCGATGGGCCCGGCGGTAAAACGCAGGTCGGCTTCACGGTCCATGGCCGGGATCAGGAACAGGTCGATCAGCCAGCCGATACCCAGCAGGCCGAAGGTGAAAAACCAGATCGTACCGGTCACGGGTTTGCCGTAATAGAAGCGATGTGCGCCGGTAAAACCGAAAATCCAGAGCAGGTAACCGATCACCTTGCTGTGGGTGTCTTGCTGCTGGCCAATCTGTTGATAGGTGTTCATCGCGTACCTCTTTTGCCTCGATAGATAAATTTTTTCACTTTCTTTGTGACTTTTTTACAGGCGCCCGACGTACGGCAAATGGTATCTTCCCTGCCCTGAAAGCCTTATGCCACCTGACTTGTGTAGGACAATTGTGACGATTCGTCGCGTTTTTCCTGATTTTGACGTCAAGGTTCAGTCGACAAACGGCCTGAGAACGACACAAAAAGCTGTTATAAAGTTGCGCGCAAACCCATAAGAGCCACGCCTAATGCGACCATTTTTCAAGACATGGCTAACCATTTGCCTATTAATGCCACTGGCCGCCCACGCCACCAATCGTGAGCAACGACTTCCTAACGTCAACGGTTTCACCCCTAAAGTCCACAGCACACCCAGCACGGCCAAATCGGTAAAGCTGACCGTCAACCGCCCGACTCAACTGAGCAAGGCCCACGGTAAAGCAAACCCGGCCCTGATGGCGGTGAACACCAAGCAAAGCAGCACCGTCCTCAGCCGCGCTGTGAACGTGCTGGGTACTCCTTATCGTTGGGGCGGCAGTAGCCCAAGTAAAGGGTTCGACTGCAGCGGCTTGGTGAAATATGCGTTCAACGACGTCGCCGCCGTGGATTTACCGCGTACCTCCAACGCCATGGCCGCCGGCCACGGTCAGAAGGTTGATCGCAAGGACCTGAAACCGGGCGACCTGTTGTTCTTCAAACTCAAGAGCCGCCAGGTCAACCACGTTGCCATCTACCTGGGCAACGACCGCTTTATCCACGCGCCGCGTCGTGGGAAGTCGGTGAGCATCGACACGCTGAAAAAGCCGTTCTGGGATAAGAACTACGTGATTGCCAAGCGGGTTTTGCCGAAAGAGCAGAATACCTTGCGGGTCGTTCAACGCTGATTTAAAGCTGGAATGCAGTAAATGTGGGAGGGGGCTTGCCCCATCCCACATTTTGATCTCCTTATATTTCAAGACCTCATATATCTGTAGGCACCCTCGCCTGCCCTCGCGCATCCTCCAGGCTGACCAGCCCCTGCCCAACCAACGCCTTCAAACTCATATCCAACGTCTTCATCCCCAGCGCCCCACCCGTCTGAATCGCCGAGACCATCTGCGCGGCCTTGTCTTCGCGGATCAGATTGCGAATGGCCGGGGTGCCCAACATGATTTCATGGGCCGCCACCCGCCCGCCGCCCACCCTCTTTATCAGCACCTGGGACACCACCGCCTGCAACGATTCCGACAGCATCGTGCGCACCATGGCCTTTTCCCCTGCTGGGAACACGTCCACCAGCCGATCCACGGTCTTTGCCGCCGACGTGGTGTGCAGAGTGCCGAATACCAGATGCCCGGTCTCAGCCGCCGTCAACGCCAAGCGGATGGTTTCGAGGTCGCGCAGTTCGCCCACCAGGATTACATCCGGGTCTTCGCGCAATGCCGAGCGCAGCGCAGCGGAAAAACTATGGGTGTCGCGGTACACCTGGCGCTGGTTGATCAGCGCGGTTTTCGGCGTGTGGATAAATTCGATGGGGTCTTCCAGGGTGAGGATGTGCTGGCGCCGATGCTGATTGAGAAAGTCGATCATCGCCGCCAGGGTGGTGGACTTGCCGCAGCCGGTGGGCCCAGTCACCAGCACCAGGCCGCGCGGCAACTGGGCGATACGCCGGAACACCTCCCCGAGGCCGAGGCTTTCCAGGCTCTGGACCGCAGCGGGAATGGTGCGAAACACCGCGCCCATGCCGCGATCCTGCTGGAACACATTCGCCCGGAACCGCGCCACCCCTGGCAGTTCGAAGGAAAAATCCGTTTCAAGAGATGTTTCGAAATCCTTTTGCTGGTGCTGCTTGAGCAACGGGCTCAATAAGTCCGCCACTTGCGGGGGTGAAAGCACGGGCCAATCCAGGGGCCAGACCTCGCCATCAATCCTCAGCATCGGCGCCAGCCCGGCCGACAGGTGCAGGTCGGAGGCGCCACGGCGCACGCCGGCCACCAGCAATTCAGTGATATCCATAGGGCTTTCCATTTCCAGTAGAATGCCGCGGACTCCATATCCACGGGCGCATCTTGAATGTCGACGATAGCAGACAACATCGGCCAGGTTAGCCAGCGCATCCGCGCCGCAGCCGACGCCGTGCAACGTGACGCAAGCAGCATCCACCTGCTGGCCGTGAGTAAGACCAAACCCGCGCAAGCCGTTCGCGAAGCCTATGCCGCCGGGCAGCTGGAGTTTGGCGAAAACTACCTGCAGGAGGCCTTGGGCAAACAGGCCGAATTAACCGACCTGCCCTTGAGTTGGCACTTCATCGGCCCCATTCAATCGAACAAGACGCGCGCTATCGCCGAGAACTTCGCTTGGGTGCATTCCGTGGACCGCCTCAAAATTGCACAACGCCTGTCCGAACAACGCCCGGCCGACCTGCCACCGCTGAATATCTGCATCCAGGTGAACGTCAGTGGCGAGGCCAGCAAGTCCGGCTGTACACCCACCGACCTGCCGGCCCTGGCCGACGCGATCAGCGCCTTACCGCGCTTGAAGCTGCGCGGCCTGATGGCGATCCCTGAGCCGACTGAAGATCGGACCCAGCAAGACGCAGCGTTCGCTACCGTTCGCGACCTGCAAGCCAGTTTGAATCTGCCGCTGGACACACTTTCCATGGGCATGAGCCACGACCTTGAGTCGGCCATCGCCCAAGGCGCCACCTGGGTACGGATTGGTACCGCCCTGTTTGGCGCCCGCGACTACGGCCAGCCATGAAATGGCTGACATCCATCTGAATAAGGACCTGTCATGAGCAACACGCGTATTGCCTTTATCGGCGCCGGTAACATGGCGGCCAGCCTGATCGGTGGCTTGCGGGCCAAGGGCCTGGACGCCGCGCAGATCCGCGCCAGCGACCCGGGCGCCGATACCCGCGCCCGTGTCAGCGCCGAGCACGGTATTGAAACCTTTGCCGACAACGCCGACGCCATCCAGGGCGTCGACGTGATCGTGCTGGCGGTCAAGCCGCAGGCCATGAAAGCCGTGTGCGAAAGCCTGCGCCCGAGCCTGCAGCCGCAGCAACTGGTGGTGTCCATCGCCGCCGGCATCACCTGCGCCAGCATGAACACCTGGCTCGGCGCGCAGCCGATCGTACGTTGCATGCCCAACACCCCGTCGCTGCTGCGCCAAGGGGTGAGCGGCCTATACGCCACCGCCGAGGTCAGCGCCGCCCAGCGCGACCAGGCCCAGGAGCTGCTGTCCGCCGTGGGCATCGCCCTGTGGCTGGAACAGGAGCAGCAACTGGACGCTGTTACCGCGGTGTCCGGCAGCGGCCCGGCGTACTTCTTCCTGCTGATCGAAGCCATGACCGCCGCCGGCGTGAAACTGGGCCTGTCCCATGAGATCGCCGAGCAACTGGCCGAGCAGACCGCCCTGGGCGCTGCCAAAATGGCCGTCGCCAGCGACGTGGACGCTGCCGAATTGCGCCGTCGCGTGACCTCTCCGGGCGGCACCACGCAGGCTGCCATCGAATCGTTCCAGGCCGGGGGCTTTGAAGCCCTGGTGGAAAAAGCCTTGGGTGCCGCGGCACATCGTTCGGCCGAAATGGCCGAGCAGCTGGGCAAATAGTCCTACCTTACGAAGGAATCAATAATGCTCGGAATCAATGACGCTGCCATCTTCATCATCCAGACCCTGGGCAGCCTGTACCTGCTGATCGTGCTGATGCGCTTTATCCTGCAACTGGTGCGGGCGAACTTCTACAACCCGCTGTGCCAGTTCGTGGTCAAGGCCACCCAGCCGCTGCTCAAGCCCCTGCGCCGGGTGATCCCGAGCCTGTTCGGGCTGGACATGTCGTCGCTGGTGCTGGCACTGCTGCTGCAGATCCTGCTGTTCGCGGTGATCCTGATGCTCAATGGCTACCAGGCCTTCACGGTGCTGCTGTTGCCGTGGGCGCTGATCGGGATCTTCTCGCTGTTCTTGAAGATCATTTTCTGGTCGATGATCATCAGCGTGATCCTCTCGTGGGTCGCACCGGGTAGCCGCAGCCCGGGCGCCGAGCTGGTGTCCCAGATCACCGAGCCGGTGCTGGCGCCGTTCCGTCGCCTGATCCCCAACCTGGGCGGCCTGGATATCTCGCCGATCTTCGCGTTTATCGCGATCCAGCTGCTGCAAAGCTGGGTGATCCCACGCCTGGCGTTCTATGCGTTCATGCCAAAAGAGCTGTTCGGCTTGATCTGATTCACAGAGCAGGCATGTGTGGGAGGAGGCTTGCCCCCCTCCCACATTTTGTATCTGTGTATTGAATTGAATCCGTGCAGGCCTTTGCTTGCCGCTGGGGTCCCCGCTCTTTAGACTTACGCCTCATTTAAACGAGAGCAGGGTCGATGCCAGCTGCCTTCCCCCCCGATTCTGTTGGACTGGTTGTGCCCCAAGTGGCGCACTTCAGCGAACCCCTGGCCCTGGCCTGCGGCCGTTCGCTGCCTGCCTATGACCTGATCTATGAAACCTACGGCCAACTGAACGCCACGGCGAGCAACGCCGTGCTGATCTGCCACGCCCTGTCCGGCCATCATCATGCCGCCGGCTTCCACAGTGTTGACGAGCGCAAGCCCGGCTGGTGGGACAGCTGCATCGGCCCCGGCAAGCCCATCGACACCAACAAGTTCTTTGTGGTCAGCCTGAACAACCTCGGTGGCTGCAACGGCTCCACCGGCCCGAGCAGTCTCAACCCGGAAACCGGCAAGCCGTTCGGCGCCGACTTCCCGGTGCTGACCGTAGAAGACTGGGTGCACAGCCAGGCCCGCCTCGCCGACCTGTTGGGCATCAACCAATGGGCCGCCGTGATCGGCGGCAGCCTCGGCGGTATGCAAGCCCTGCAATGGACCATCACCTACCCGGACCGCGTGCGCCATTGCCTGGCCATCGCCTCGGCGCCAAAACTGTCGGCGCAGAACATCGCGTTCAACGAAGTAGCGCGCCAGGCCATCCTCACCGACCCCGAGTTCCACGGCGGTTCGTTCCAGGAAGCGGGCGTGATCCCCAAGCGCGGCTTGATGCTGGCGCGGATGGTCGGGCATATCACCTACCTGTCCGATGACTCCATGGGCGAGAAATTCGGCCGTGGGCTCAAGAGCGAAAAGCTCAACTACGACTTCCACAGCGTCGAGTTCCAGGTCGAAAGCTACCTGCGTTATCAGGGCGAGGAGTTCTCCGGCCGTTTCGACGCCAACACCTACCTGCTGATGACCAAGGCGCTGGACTACTTCGACCCGGCCGCCAACCACAATGACGACCTGGCGAAAACCTTCGAGGGCGCCACGGCCAAGTTCTGCGTGATGTCGTTCACCACCGACTGGCGCTTCTCGCCGGCCCGCTCGCGTGAACTGGTGGATGCGCTGATGGCCGCCCGCAAAGACGTCTGCTACCTGGAGATCGATGCACCGCAAGGCCACGACGCCTTCCTGATCCCGATCCCGCGCTACTTGCAGGCTTTCAGCAACTACATGAACCGCATAACTCTGTGAGAACGCCATGAGAGCCGACCTGGACATCATCCAAGACTGGATCCCCGCCGGCAGCCGCGTGCTCGACCTGGGCTGCGGCGATGGCGAACTGCTGAGCTGGCTGCGCGACAACAAGCAAGTCACCGGCTATGGCCTGGAAAACGACCCGGACAACATCGCCCAATGCGTGGCCAAGGGCATCAACGTGATCGAGCAGGACCTGGACAAGGGCCTGGGCAACTTTGCCAGCAACAGCTTCGATATCGTGGTGATGACCCAGGCCCTGCAAGCCGTGCACTACCCCGACCGGATCCTCGACGAAATGCTGCGCGTAGGCCGCCAGTGCATCATCACGTTCCCCAACTTCGGGCACTGGCGCTGCCGCTGGTACCTGGCCACCAAGGGCCGCATGCCGGTATCGGACTTCCTGCCCTACACCTGGTACAACACGCCGAATATCCACTTCTGCACCTTCGAAGACTTCGAAGCCCTGTGTGGCAAGCGTGAAGCCAAGGTGATCAACCGCCTTGCTGTCGATCAACAGCACCGCCACGGCTGGGCGAGTAAGCTATGGCCCAACCTGTTGGGTGAAATCGGCATTTACCGGGTCAGCAGCCCTGGCCTGACCGATCACAAGATTGCCGTCTAACTATTTTCAAGGAGGACGATCATGAGTCGCCTGGCTGTTTTTCTACTCACCGCCTGCCTGGGCGCCAGCGCCGTGGCCGCGGACGCTATCGACGGTAATCGCCAGAAAGAATTCGGCGATATCACCGTGCACTACAACACCTTCACGTCCAGCTTCCTGCAGCCGGAAACGGCCCAGGCCGTCGGCGTGGTGCGCAGCAAGAACAAGGGTTTGATCAACGTGTCCGTGGTCAAGGGCGTAACCCCGGTGGCGGCGCAAGTGACTGGTACCATCAAGGACCTGAGCGGCAAGAGCGAGATTCTCACGTTCAAGCAGATCACCGAGAAAGGTGCGATCTATTACCTCGCGCCCTACTCCGTGCCGCAGCAGGAATACCGGACGTTTACCATCAACGTTGAAACCGGCGGCAAGGCCCACGGTTTCAGTTTCGTCCAAGAACTTTTCCCGGCCGACAAATGAACCTGACACAACTCGTACTGGCCAGCCATAACGCCGGCAAACTCAAAGAACTCCAGGCCATGCTCGGCGAGTCCGTGCAATTGCGCTCGATTGGCGAGTTCAGCCAGGTAGAACCAGAGGAAACCGGCCTGTCGTTCGTCGAGAACGCCATCCTCAAGGCGCGCAATGCTGCACGCATCTCGGGCCTGCCAGCCTTGGCGGACGACTCGGGCCTGGCGGTGGACTTCCTCGGCGGTGCGCCGGGTATCTATTCGGCGCGCTATGCCGACGGCAAGGGCGACGCGGCCAACAACGCCAAGCTGCTCGACGCACTCAAGGACGTTCCGGACGCGCTGCGCGGCGCGCAGTTCGTCTGCGTGCTGGCCTTGGTGCGCCATGCCGATGACCCGCTGCCGATCCTCTGCGAAGGCCTGTGGCACGGGCGTATCCTGCACGCGGCCAGCGGCGAGCATGGCTTTGGCTATGACCCGCTGTTCTGGGTGCCGGAGCGCAATGTCTCCAGCGCCGAACTGAGCCCGGCCGACAAGAACCAGATCAGCCACCGCGCCCGCGCAATGGATTTGCTGCGCCAACGCCTGAGCCTGAAATGACCCAGAACACCTCTGCGCAGCCGCTGATCCACGGCGGCGCGCAAACACCTCGGGCGGCCCTGCCTGTGCTGCCGCCCCTGGCGCTGTATATCCACATCCCGTGGTGCGTGCGCAAATGTCCTTATTGCGACTTCAACTCCCACACCGCCAGCAAAGTGCTGCCGGAAGAAGAGTATGTGGACGCATTGCTGGCCGACCTTGATCAAGACCTGCACGCGGTTTACGGGCGCGAGCTGAGTTCGATCTTCTTCGGCGGCGGCACGCCGAGCCTCTTCAGCGCGACCGCGCTGGGCCGCCTGCTCAAGGGCGTGGAAGCGCGTATCGCGTTTGCCGCTGACATCGAGATCACCCTGGAAGCCAACCCCGGCACCTTCGAGCAAGAGAAGTTCGTGGCGTACCGCAAGCTGGGGATCAATCGCCTGTCCATCGGTATCCAGAGCTTCCAGCAGCAGAAGCTTGAGGCCTTGGGGCGTATCCACAATGGCGATGAGGCTGTACGCGCCGCCGGCATGGCGCGCCAGGCCGGGTTCGACAACTTCAACCTGGACCTGATGCACGGTTTGCCCGATCAATCCCTGGACGACGCCCTGAGCGACCTGCGCCAGGCCATCGCGCTCAAGCCGACACACTTGTCCTGGTACCAGCTGACCCTGGAACCCAACACCGTGTTCTGGAACCAGCCGCCCGCGCTGCCGGAAGATGACACCCTGTGGGACATCCAGGAAGCCGGCCAGGCGCTGCTCGCCGAACACGGCTACGCGCAATATGAAGTCTCGGCCTATGCCCAACCGGGTCGCCCGGCACGGCACAATCTGAATTACTGGAGCTTTGGCGACTTTATCGGCATCGGCGCCGGCGCCCACGGCAAGCTCAGCCACCCGGACGGGCGCATTGTGCGCACCTGGAAGACCCGCGCGCCGAAGGATTACCTCAACCCGGCCAAAAGCTTTCAGGCCGGTGCCAAAGAGCTGACCAACGAAGAGTTGCCGTTCGAGTTCCTGATGAACGCCCTGCGCCTTACCGAAGGCGTCGACGCCAGGCTCTACGCCGAACGCACCGGCCTCGAGCTGGCAAGCCTCGATGAAGCGCGGCGCGAGGCAGAACAAAGCGGCTTAATGCAGGTCGAACCGTCACGCCTGGCGGCCACCGACCGTGGGCAACTGTTTCTCAATGACCTGTTGCAGAAGTTTTTGAGCTGATCGCTCTAAGGAAATCGAATGGATTTGGTACTCGACCTGCTCGCCACCGTATCCCGCTGGAGCCGTAGCAACCTGTCGGAAATCTCCTTGGCCCTTGTCGGCTGCCTGCTGGTGCTGTTCGGTGCCGATATCAAAGGCTGGGTCGAAGCGCGCCTGGGCAGCGTCGCCGGCGCGTTGCGCGTACCACTGATGGCGCTGGTGTGCATGATCGGCAGCGGCGCCGCGTTGATCTACGCCACGCCGTGGATTGTGCGGGGGTTGAGCCAGTTCAATAACTACAGCCTGGCACCGGTGTTGGTGGTGGTGCTGGTGTTGATTGGTGTAGTCGCAGACCGCCGCTGACCCCAGCCAACACAGATACAAATGTGGGAGCGGGCTTGCTCGCGAATGCGGTGGATCAGTCGACATCTTCAGTGACTGACACTCCGCATTCGCGAGCAAGCCCGCTCCCACATTTTTTATCGCATTTCAAAGCTGATGGCTGATTAATCCAGCTTCTCAAACTTCAAATCCCACACCCCATGCCCCAAACGCTCACCACGACGCTCAAACTTGGTGATCGGGCGCTCGGCCGGGCGCGGCACGCACTTGCCGTCTTCCGCCAGGTTGCGGTAGCCGGGGGCCACATCCATCACTTCCAGCATGTATTCCGCATACGGTTCCCAGTCGGTGGCCATGTGCAGGATGCCGCCCACTTTCAGCTTGCTGCGCACCAGTTCCGCGAAGGAAGCCTGGACGATGCGGCGCTTGTGGTGGCGGGATTTGTGCCATGGGTCCGGGAAGAACAGCATCAGGCGGTCGAGGCTGTTGTCGGCGATGCAGCGGTTGAGCACTTCGATCGCGTCGCAGTCATACACGCGCAGGTTGGTCAGGCCCTGGGTCAGCACGCCGTTAAGTAGCGCGCCGACACCTGGGCGGTGAACTTCCACGCCGATAAAGTCCTGGTCCGGCGCAGCAGCGGCCATTTCCAGCAGGGAATGGCCCATGCCGAAGCCGATTTCCAGGGAGCGCGGGGCCGAACGGCCGAACACCTGGTCGTAGTCCACCGGCGCGTCGGCCAGGGGCAACACGAACAACGGCGTACCTTGTTCCAGGCCCTTTTGCTGGCCTTCGGTCATGCGACCGGCGCGCATCACAAAGCTCTTGATGCGGCGGTGCTTGGACTCGTCGCCTTCTTCCAGGGTGTTCGGCGTTTCGTTTGATTCAGTCATCAATGGCTCTTACTTGATCAGACCATCCAGCGGCGAGGAGGCGCTGGCGTAGAGTTTTTTCGGCATGCGACCGGCGAGGTAGGCCAGGCGGCCTGCGACGATCGCGTGGTTCATGGCTTCAGCCATCAGGATCGGTTGCTGGGCATGGGCGATGGCCGAGTTCATCAGCACCGCGTCGCAGCCCAGCTCCATGGCGATGGTTGCGTCGGAGGCAGTGCCCACGCCCGCATCCACCAGCACCGGGATCTTGGCTTCTTCGAGGATGATCTGCAGGTTGTACGGGTTGCAGATGCCCAGGCCCGAACCGATCAGACCGGCCAGCGGCATGACCGCGATGCAGCCGATTTCCGCCAATTGACGGGCGATGATCGGGTCATCGCTGGTGTAGACCATCACGTCGAAGCCTTCCTTGACCAGTGTTTCAGCGGCCTTGAGGGTTTCGATCACGTTGGGGAACAGGGTTTTCTGGTCAGCCAGCACTTCCAGCTTCACCAGGTTGTGGCCGTCGAGCAGCTCACGGGCCAGGCGGCAGGTGCGCACAGCTTCGATGGCGTCGTAGCAACCAGCAGTGTTCGGCAGGAAGGTGTAGCGGTCCGGTGACAGCACTTCGAGCAGGTTCGGCTCGCCTTCGATCTGGCCAAGGTTGGTGCGGCGCACGGCAAAGGTGACGATCTCGGCACCCGAGGCTTCGATGGCCAGACGGGTTTCTTCCATGTCGCGGTACTTGCCGGTGCCGACCAGCAGACGGGACTGGTAGGTACGACCGGCCAGGACGAAAGGCTTGTCGCTACGAACGATGCTCATGGGAAATCCTCGTAATGGGGTGAGGTTCTGCAGAATCCGGGGTAGGCGACTAGCCGCCGCCGATGGCGTGGACCACTTCGACCTGGTCACCTTCGGTGAGGGCGGTTTCGGCGTGCAGGCTACGCGGGACGATATCCAGATTGAGTTCTACTGCGACGCGACGCCCGGTCAGATCCAGACGGGTCAGCAGGGCCGCAACGGTTTCACCGTCGGGCAGTTCAAAGGATTCGCCGTTCAACTGAATGCGCATGCCACGGGCCGCCATCGTTTTTAGGGGCCCGCATTCTAGCCCGATTGGCGTAGCGGGCCCAAGCCCCTTGGTCAGGCTGACTGCAAGCGCCAGGCAGTGAGGCCGAGGAAGAACCAGCCCAACAGGAACGCCAGCCCACCAAACGGCGTGATGATCCCGAGTTTGCTGATACCGGTCATGGTCAGCGCATACAAGCTGCCGGAGAACAGCAGGATGCCGACGACAAAGGAGATACCGGCCCACGTGACCATTCGGCCAGGAATATGTGCCGCCAGCAGCGCCACACCGAACAGCGCCAGGGTGTGCACCAGTTGGTAGGTCACGCCGGTGTGGAAGATCGCCAGGTACTCGGCGCTCAGGCGATTTTTCAGGCCATGGGCGGCAAAGGCCCCAAGGGCGACACCGGTGAAGCCGAAAAAGGCGGCCAGCAGCAGAAAGCTACGCAGCATGAGGAACTCCAGTCAGACTCAGTGGGCAGGGTCTGTATAATGGCCCGCTCAACGGGTTCGGCCAAGCCATCTCTATGCTGCGTCTCCTCTTCAAACGCTTTCTCAACGTCATGAAATGGTTCGCCATCGGCAGTGTGCTGCTGGTGATGCTGTTTCGTGTCGTCCCGCCGCCGTTCACCGCATTGATGGTGGAGCGCAAAGTCGAATCCTGGTTCGATGGCGAGCCCATTGACCTGCAGCGCACCTGGGTGCCGTGGGACGAGATCTCCGACGAGCTCAAAGTGGCGGTGATGGCCGGTGAAGACCAGCGCTTCCCGCAGCATTGGGGCTTTGATTTCGGCGCCATCCAGGCGGCGATCCTGCACAACGAGCGCGGCGGCTCTATTCGCGGCGCCAGCACCTTGAGCCAGCAGGTGTCGAAAAACCTGTTCCTGTGGGCCGGCCGCAGCTACCTGCGCAAGGGCCTGGAAGCGTGGTTTACCGGGTTGATCGAGGTGCTGTGGCCCAAGCAGCGGATTCTTGAGGTGTACCTCAACAGCGTGGAGTGGGATGAAGGCGTGTTCGGTGCCGAAGCGGCGGCGCGGCATCACTTTGGGGTGAGTGCCAAGGGTCTTTCGCGGCAGCAGGCCAGTTATCTGGCGGCGGTACTGCCTAACCCACGGGTATGGAGTGCGAGCCATCCAACGGCGTACGTGGCAAGGCGCGCGGCGTGGATTCGTCAGCAGATGAGTCAACTCGGTGGCGATGGGTATCTGCTTGAGCTGAACAACTCCCGCAAAGCCCCTTGGTCCGAATGACACAACATAGAAACAAATGTGGGAGGGGGCTTGCCCCCGATAGCGGTGGGCCAATCACTGTATTTAGTGACTGATACCCTGCTATCGGGGGCAAGCCCCCTCCCACATTTTTGCCCCAGTGTTGCCCGCTGGATCAGGCGGCGATCGACAATTTCAGCTTGTTCATCGCGCTTTTCTCAAGCTGACGAATCCGCTCGGCCGACACGTTGTACTTCTGCGCCAGGTCGTGCAGCGTGGCTTTTTCTTCTGCCAGCCAGCGCTGGTAGAGGATGTCACGGCTGCGGTCGTCGAGCACTTCCAGCGCTTCGTGCAGGTTGTGGTTGGAGTTATCGCTCCAATCAGCGTCTTCCAGTTGACGCGCCGGGTCGTACCGGTGGTCTTCCAGGTAGTTGGCCGGCGATTGGAAGGCGCTGTCGTCGTCCGCTTCGGCGGCCGGGTCGAAGGCCATGTCATGGCCAGTCAGGCGGCTTTCCATCTCGCGCACTTCACGGGGCTCCACGCCGAGGCTTTCGGCCACGCGGTGGACTTCCTCGTTGTTGAGCCACGCCAGGCGTTTTTTCTGGCTGCGCAGGTTGAAGAACAGCTTGCGCTGGGCCTTGGTGGTCGCCACTTTCACGATGCGCCAGTTACGCAGGATGAACTCGTGGATTTCCGCCTTGATCCAGTGCACGGCAAACGACACCAGGCGCACGCCCATTTCAGGGTTGAAGCGCTTTACAGCCTTCATCAGGCCAACGTTGCCTTCCTGGATCAGGTCAGCCTGGGCCAGGCCGTAGCCGCTATAGCTACGGGCGATATGTACGACAAAACGCAGGTGGGCGAGCACCATCTGCCGAGCCGCCCCCAAATCCTGCTCATAGTAGAGACTCTCGGCCAGTTCACGCTCCTGCTCGGGCGTCAGCAATGGAATGCTGTTGACCGTGTGCACATAGGCTTCCAGGTTCGCACCCGGGACCAAGGCATAAGCAGGTTGCAAAGAAGTGGTCATACGAAAAAACCTCCGACTCACATAACTCGTGCAGTTCAGCACTGCGAAAATTGACCGGGAACCGTAGGACAAGTTCCCTAAACCACTGATACGGTCAATACAAACGAAACCACATTACCCAGACATTAACTACTTCGGTGCCAGCTCGCGTAAATGCCGTGCGACCGCAATCCAAGCACCGATATACCCCAACAAGACCGCGCCAAGCAAGAGGCTAAGACCATCGGCTACCGGTACACCCGCGAGGGCGAAATCACTGCCGTACAAGCCGGCAAGCCCGACTACCGCGTCGTTCAGCCAGTCCAGGCCAAATGCCAGCACGCCCCAGGACAAAATCCCTGCGCCGAAGCCATAAAGCGCGCCCATATACAGAAAAGGCCGACGCACATAGCTGTCTGTGCCGCCGACAAGTTTAATCACTTCTATCTCGGTGCGGCGGTTTTCAATATGAAGACGAATGGTATTACCTATCACCAAAAGTAATGCAGACACCAACAGCACCGTCAGGCCGAACACAAAGCGGTCGCCCAGCTTGAGGATCGCCGCCAGGCGCTCTACCCAGACTAGATCAAGCTGCGCCTGTTGCACCTTGGGCATCTCTGCGAGTTTTTGTCGCAGGGCTTCCAGCGCTGGCTTATCGACTTCATTCGGCGTCACCAGCACCACGCCCGGCAGCGGGTTCTGCGGCAGCTCTTTAAGCGCCTCGCCCAGGCCGGACTGCTGCTGGAACTCTTCAAGGGCCTGATCGCGGCTGATGTACTCGGCATCCGCCACGCCCGGCAGGTTCTTGATGTCGTCGCGCAGGGCCTCGCCGTCTTTGGCGCTGGCATCCAGGTTCAGGTACAGGGAAATCTGCGCCGCGCGCTGCCAGGAACCGCCCAGGCGTTCCACATTATTAAGCAGCAGCGACAAACCCATCGGCAGGCTCAAGGCCACGGCCATGACCAGGCAGGTGAAAAAGCTGCCGATCGGCTGTTTGCCCAGACGGCGCAGGCTGTCGAGCAGGCTGGCGCGATGGCTTTCAACCCAGGCGCGCAGCAGGGTGCTGAAGTCCGGGCCGTCATCGTCGTCGTGTTTTTTCTTCTGCGGCTGCGGGTCGGCCGGTTTCGGCGCGACGCGCTCGGAGACTTTAGGGCTGCGTGTGGCACTCATACGCCAGCCTCCCCGTCACCGATCAGGCGGCCGCGTTGCAGCGTGAGCATGCGATGGCGCATACGCGCGATCAGCGCCAGGTCGTGGCTGGCGATCAGCACACTGGTGCCCAGGCGGTTGATGTCTTCGAACACGCCCATGATCTCGGCCGCCAGGCGCGGGTCGAGGTTACCGGTGGGTTCGTCCGCCAGCAGCAAGGCCGGGCGGTGGACGATGGCACGGGCAATGCCGACGCGCTGTTGCTGGCCGGTGGACAGGTCGCCGGGGTAGAGGTCGGTCTTGTCCGACAGCGCCACACGTTCCAGGGCCGAATCCACACGCTTGACGATTTCGGCCTTGGACAGCCCGAGAATCTGCAACGGCAGGGCGATGTTGTTGAACACCGTGCGATCGAACAGCAACTGGTGGTTCTGGAAAACTACGCCGATCTGGCGGCGCAGGTACGGGATCTGCGCATTGCTGATGGTGGCCAGGTCCTGCCCCGCCAGCAGCAATTTGCCGGTGGTCGGGCGTTCCATGGCCAGCAGCAGGCGCAGCAGGGTACTTTTGCCGGCACCCGAATGGCCGGTGACAAACAAGAACTCGCCACGACGCACTCGAAAGCTCAGCTCATGCAAGCCCACATGCCCGTTGGCATAGCGTTTACCGACCTGTTCGAATCGAATCATGAACGCTCCCGCTCGGCAAAGAGTGCCTGTACAAAGGGTTCGGCTTCAAAGGTGCGCAGGTCGTCAATGCCTTCACCGACGCCGATATAACGAATCGGCAACCCGAACTGTTTGGCCAGGGCGAAAATCACCCCGCCTTTGGCCGTGCCGTCGAGCTTAGTCAATGCCAGGCCGGTCAGTTGCACCGTCTGGTTGAATTGTTTGGCCTGGCTGATGGCGTTCTGGCCGGTGCCGGCATCGAGCACCAGCAGCACTTCGTGCGGGGCGTCGGCATCCAGCTTGCCGATCACGCGGCGGACCTTCTTCAGCTCTTCCATCAAATTGTCTTTGGTGTGCAGGCGACCGGCGGTATCGGCGATCAACACATCGATATTGCGCGCCTTGGCGGCTTGCACGGCGTCGAAAATCACCGAAGCGGAATCGGCGCCGGTGTGCTGGGCGATCACCGGGATCTTGTTGCGCTCACCCCAGACTTGAAGTTGCTCCACGGCAGCGGCACGGAAGGTGTCGCCGGCGGCGAGCATGACTTTCTTGCCCTCCGACTGCAGCTTCTTGGCCAGCTTGCCGATGGTGGTGGTCTTGCCGGCGCCGTTGACGCCCACCACCAGAATCACGAAAGGCTTGTTCGGCGTGATCACCAGCGGCGCTTCCACCGGCTTGAGCATTGCGGCCAGCTCGGCCTGCAGGGATTTGTACAGCGCGTCGGCGTCGGTCAGCTGCTTGCGCGCGACCTTCTGCGTGAGGCTCTGGATGATCACGGCGGTGGCTTCGACGCCCACGTCGGCGGTCAGCAGGCTGGTTTCGATGTCTTCCAGCAGTTCGTCATCGATGACCTTCTTGCCCAGGAACAGGCTGGCCATGCCTTCGCCGATGCTGGCGCTGGTCTTGCTCAGGCCCTGTTTGAGGCGGGCGAAGAAGCCCGATTTGCTGGTTTCGGCGGGGGCGACGACGGGCTCTGGCTCGATAACGGCAGGAGCAGCGACCACAACCGGCACTGGCACTTCCACCACTGGCGGCGCTGCAACCGGCTCAACCACCGCTGGGATCGGCGGCGCCACATGTTCAGCCTGCACATCTTCAACCAGTGCCACAGGCTCTTCGGCCACCGGCAGTTCCGGCCACGGCTTGTGCTCGGGCTCAGGGGCTGGCTCTGGCTCAGGCTCTGGCTCGGCAACCGGCTGCAATACCGGCTCAGCCATCGGCAACACTACCGGCGCCGGCGTTTCGGCAACCGGTTCGGCTTCTACTATAGGCTCGGGGGTCGGTTCAGCTTGAACCTGCGGCTGTTCGGCAACGGTTTCCTGCGGCTTTTTGCGCAGCCATCCGAACAGGCCTTTCTTCTCGCCAGCCGCAGCTGGGGTCTTCTTGTCGTCGTTGGAACCAAACATGGAGACGGCTATCTCAAGGTAGCGACGCGCCAAAGGGGCGCGTCGGTAAATAAAATTCGATGCGTAACAGACTGTATTTTAGCCAGCTCGTTCATGCGCAACATTTTGTAAGGCCTAAATAGAGCCTTAACAAGACAGCCATAGTGGCCGTCCCTAGGTCGGATCAGTATCCTAGCACCTCCTCGCCCGCCGACGCTAAGACCAAGCGGGCAGCTCAACAGGTTTAAAAACGAATGAATGCTCTAGCCCGCCGCGCCGCAGGCCTGCTGTTCAGCACAGTTTGTCTGCCTCTCACAGCCTTGGCTGCCGACCCACAACCCACCCATGAATTCACCCTGGATAACGGCCTCAAGGTGGTCGTACGCGAAGACCATCGCGCGCCAGTGGTGGTTTCCCAGGTCTGGTACAAGGTCGGTTCGAGCTACGAAACCCCGGGCCAGACCGGTTTGTCCCACGCCCTGGAGCACATGATGTTCAAGGGCAGCGCCAAGGTCGGCCCAGGCGAAGCCTCGCTGATCCTGCGCGACCTGGGCGCCGAAGAAAACGCCTTCACCAGCGACGACTACACCGCCTACTACCAGGTATTGGCCCGTGACCGCCTGGGCGTGGCCTTTGAACTCGAAGCCGACCGCATGGCCAGCCTGCGCCTGCCGGCCGACGAGTTCAGCCGTGAAATCGAGGTCATCAAGGAAGAACGCCGCCTGCGCACCGACGACAACCCCATGTCCAAGGCCTACGAGCGCTTCAAGGCCATGGCCTACCCGGCCAGCGGCTACCACACGCCGACCATCGGCTGGATGGCCGACCTGGACCGCATGAAGGTCGAAGAACTGCGCCACTGGTACCAATCCTGGTACGTGCCCAACAACGCCACCCTGGTGGTGGTCGGCGACGTGACCCCGGACGAGGTGAAAACCCTGGCCCAGCGCTACTTCGGCCCGATCCCCAAGCGTGATGTGCCACCGGCCAAGATCCCGATGGAGCTGGCCGAGCCTGGCGAGCGCCAGCTGACCCTGCATGTGCAGACCCAACTGCCGAGCGTGATCCTGGGCTTTAACGTGCCAGGCCTGGCCACCGCAGAAGATAAACGCTCGGTACAAGCCCTGCGCCTGATCTCGGCCCTGCTGGACGGCGGCTACAGCGCACGAATTTCGGAGCAGCTGGAGCGCGGTGAGGAACTGGTGTCCGCCGCTTCCACCAACTACGACGCCTATACCCGTGGCGACACGCTGTTCATGCTGACGGCCACGCCGAACCAGCAGAAGAAAAAGACCGTCGCCCAAGCCGAAGCTGGCCTGTGGCGCCTGCTGGAAGAGTTGAAAGCCAAGCCACCGACCGCCGAGGAGCTGGAGCGTATCCGCGCCCAGGTCATTGCCGGCCTGGTCTACCAGCGTGACTCCATCACCAGCCAGGCCACGGCCATTGGCTCCCTGGAAACCGTCGGCCTGTCCTGGAAGCTCATGGACAGCGAGCTGGCCGACCTGCAAAGCGTGACCCCGGAAGATATCCAGAAGGCCGCGCGCACCTATTTCACCCGCGAACGTCTGAGCGTCGCCCATGTTCTGCCTGAGGAGACCGCTCATGAGTGATCGCAAAAGCAGCCGCCTGATCTTCCCCGGTTTGGTCGTCGTCACCCTGATTGCGGCGAGTGCCGTGTATCTCCTGCGCCCGAGTGACTCCGTTGCCAGCCAGGCGCTGGACAAGGCCGAATCAGCCAACAAGCTGCAATCCCTGGCAGAACTGGACGGCAAGGCGCCGACCAACCGCAAACTCGACGTGCAAACCTGGACCACCGCCGAAGGCGCCAAGGTGTTGTTCGTTGAAGCCCATGAACTGCCGATGTTCGACATGCGCATCCTGTTCGCCGCCGGCAGCAGCCAGGACGGCGACGTGCCCGGCCTGGCCCTGATGACCAACGCCATGCTCAACGAAGGTGTGCCGGGCAAGGATGTGAGCCAGATCGCCAGCGGTTTTGAAGGCCTGGGCGCCGACTTTGGCAATGGCGCCTACCGCGACATGGCCCTGGTGTCCCTGCGCAGCCTGAGCGCCAGCGACAAACGCGACGCAGCGCTTGCACTGTTTGACGACGTGATCGGCAAGCCCACCTTCCCTGCCGACTCCCTGGCACGGATCAAGAACCAGATCCTCGCCGGTTTTGAATACCAGAAACAAAGCCCGGCCAAGCTGGCCAGCCTGGAGCTGTTCAAGCGCCTGTACGGCGACCACCCTTATGCGCACCCGAGCGAAGGTACGCCCGACAGCGTGCCGAAGATCAACCTCGCGCAATTGCAGGCATTCCACGCCAAGGCTTATGCAGCGGGCAATGCGGTGATCGCCGTGGTTGGGGACCTCACCCGCGCCGAAGCTGAGGCGATGACGGCCAAAGTCTCGGCGGCGCTGCCAAAAGGCCCGGCGCTGGCCAAGATTGCCCAGCCGACCGAGCCAAAAGCCGGCCTCAGCCACATCGAGTTCCCGTCCAAGCAGACGCATTTGCTGTTCGCGCAACTGGGCATCGACCGCGCCGACCCGGACTACGCGGCCTTGTCCCTGGGCAACCAGATCCTCGGCGGCGGTGGCTTCGGCACCCGTTTGATGAGCGAAGTACGCGAAAAACGCGGCCTGACCTACGGCGTCTACTCCGGTTTCTCACCGATGCAGGTGCGCGGCCCGTTCATGATCAACCTGCAGACCCGCGCCGAAATGAGCGGCGGCACGCTGCGCCTGGTCGAGGACGTACTGGCCGACTACCTCAAGACCGGCCCGACGCAAAAGGAACTGGACGACGCCAAGCGCGAGCTGGCGGGCAGCTTCCCGCTCTCTACCGCAAGCAACGCGGATATCGTCGGGCAGCTGGGCGCGATGGGTTTCTATAACCTGCCGCTGAGCTATCTTGAGGATTTCATGAAACAATCCCAGGCCCTGACTGTAGAACAGGTCAAGGCTGCATTGAACAAACACTTGAGCGCCGACAAGATGGTCATCGTGACCGCCGGCCCGACGACTGCGCAAAAGCCACTACCGCCCCCCACTGATAAACCTGCCGAGCAGCCGCTCGGGGTTCCGGAGCATTAATGGCCAGTTCATCTCGCCCAAAAAAACCTGTCCACAACGTACACAATGGCGTGGGTCAACTGCGCATCATTGGTGGCGAATGGGGCAGCCGCAAGCTGAGCTTCCCCGACGTCGTCGGCCTGCGCCCGACGCCGGATCGCGTGCGTGAAACCCTGTTCAACTGGCTGGCGCCGTACATCGGCGGGGCCAAGGTACTCGACCCGTTTGCCGGCAGTGGCGCGCTGTTCCTGGAGGCGCTGTCCCGTGGCGCCGCCATGGGCCAGGCGCTGGACGCCAGCAACGTGGCGGTTTCCAGCCTCAAGGAACACTTGGGCACCCTACGTTGCACCACCGGCCAGGTACAAACCGCCGACGCATTGCGCTACCTGGAAACCCAGGCGGCCAGCGCCTACGACGTGGTGTTCCTCGACCCGCCGTTCAACCAGAACCTGTTGCCAACCGTGTGCACGCTGCTGGAAGAACGCCAGTGGCTGGCGCCGGATGCGTGGATCTACACTGAAAGCGAGACGGCACCCTCCACCCTCGGCCTGCCGGGGAGCTGGCGCCTGCACCGCGAGCAGAAGTCCGGTCGGGTGTATTACGCGTTGTGGCACCGTTTGGTCGAAAGCGCCGCTTAAACCTCTGCCGCGCGAGCTCTCTGTAGAGTGAGGGCTTATTGTGGCAAGCACGCTTTTGTGGCGAGCGGGCTTGTTGTGGCAAACACGCTTTTGTGGCGAGCGGGCTTGCCCGCGTTGGGCTGCGCAGCAGCCCCACCAAGACCGCCTCAGTACATCAGGCATACCCAGTCGCCTGGTTTTGGGGCTGCTTCGCACCCCAGCGCGGGCAAGCCCGCTCGCCACAATAAGTTCGCTCGCCACAGTTGGGTAACTCATCACCGAGATCTTCATGACCCCTTCCGCCGACCTGTTCACCCCTGCTTTCGGCCTCGGCAACCCCCACTTGCAAACATTGTGGGGCCCGTTGTGGCGCCCCACTACGCATATCGAACGCCAACGCGAGCGCCTGTGGCTGGAAGATGGCGACTTCCTTGACCTCGACTGGCATGGCCCCCACGACGCTCAAGCGCCGTTGGTGCTGGTGCTGCACGGTCTGACGGGCTCCTCCAACTCGCCCTACGTGGCCGGCCTGCAAAAAGTCCTCGCCGCCCAGGGCTGGGCCAGCGCCGCGCTGAACTGGCGCGGCTGCTCGGGCGAGCCGAACCTGTTGGCGCGCAGTTATCACTCGGGCGCCAGTGAAGACCTGGCTGCGGCGATTGCGCACCTGCGCGCGAAGCGGCCGTTGGCGCCGCTGTATGCGGTGGGTTATTCCCTGGGCGGCAATGTACTGCTCAAGCACCTGGGGGAAACCGGCGCGGCATCGGGGTTGCAGGGCGCAGCGGCGGTGTCGGTACCGTTTCGCCTGGATCAGTGCGCCGATCGCATCGGGCTGGGCTTTTCGCGGGTGTATCAAAAGCACTTCATGCGCGAGATGCTCGCGTATATCCGCGTCAAACAAAGCCGCTTTGCACAGGATGGCCGCGCGGACGGGCTGAAAACCCTGGAAGGCCTCGGCTCACTGGAGAAGATGCGCACATTCTGGGACTTCGATGGCCGGGTGACCGCGCCGCTGCATGGTTTCCTCAGTGCCGAGGACTATTACCGCCGCGCGTCGAGTCGCTATTACCTGGGTGAAATCCGCACGCCGACCCTGATTATCCAGGCCGCCGATGACCCGTTCGTGTTCGCCCACAGCCTGCCCGAGGCCAGCGAGCTGTCGGACTGCACCGAGTTCGAGTTGCTGGCCAAGGGCGGGCATGTGGGGTTTGTCGATGGGTCTATCAAGCGCCCGGGATATTACCTGGAGCGGCGAATCCCCCAGTGGTTACGGGCACAACACGGTTAAAAATGTAGGAGGGGGCTTGCCCCCGATGGCGGTGGGTCAGTTATAGATTTAGTAATCTGACACACCCTCATCGGGGGCAAGCCCCCTCCCACATTTGATTTTTGATTGGGTTTACAGGTCTGGTGGCTCAGTCGCCGGTCGCAATTTCCCGCGCCGGATCGGTAATCCACTCACTCCACGACCCCGCATACAGCTTGCCCAACGGGTAACCCGCCAGGCTCAGGGCGAACAGGTTGTGGCACGCGGTCACGCCAGAACCGCAATACGCCACCAGCTCATCGGGCGAGCGCCCCTGCAATTGGGCGGCGAAACGTTGTTTAAGCTGGTCCGCTGGCAAAAAACGCCCGTCACTGCCCAGGTTTTCGTTGAACGCCGCGCACTGCGCGCCGGGAATGTGCCCCGCCACCGGGTCGATGGGCTCCACTTCGCCGCGAAAACGCGGCTGGGCGCGGGCGTCGATCAGGGTCATGCCCGGCTGGCCCAGGCGTTTTTGCAGGTGTTCGGCATCCAGCAGCAGGCGATTGTCCGGCGTTCCGACAAAGCTGCCCGGCTCGATCACCGGCGCGTCCAGGCTCAGCGGGAAACCGGCGGCGTGCCAGGCCTTGAGGCCGCCGTCGAGGATAAACACGCCATCGCGCTTGCCCAGCCAGGCCAGCAACCACCAGGCCCGGGCGGCAAATGCACCGGGGCCGTCGTCGTACAGCACCACTTCGGTATCGGCGCTGACGCCCCAAGCTCGCAGTTGCTCGGCGAAGGCACCCGCCGCCGGCAAGGGGTGGCGGCCAGTCACGCCCTTGGTGACCGGGCCGCTGAGATGGCGCTCCAGGTCGGCATATTGCGCGCCTTCGATATGCCCTTCGGCATAACTGCAAAGCCCATAGTCCGGGTCTTCCAAGGCAAAGCGGCAATCCAGGATCACCAAGCCGCCGGCCTTCTGGCGCTCGGCCAATTGCGGGGGGCTGATCAGTTGGGCAAGCGACATGACGGACTCCTGTGAACAGATTCGGGAAAGGGCCTACTTCACTTCTTCCAGTGCCTGATTCAACGGCACGTAAAACTCTTTGAACAGGGCGTCCACCGCCTCTTTCGCCTGGGGCGTGATAAATCCGGCCTCCAGCACCAGCACCTGATACACCCCGCGCTTGATCGCCTCGGCGCTCAAATGTTCGGAGTTTTCATTGGTGGTACACAAGAAGCGTACCCAGGAGGTGAGGATAATCCAGGCGTTGAGGGTCAGGGCTTCGGTTTGCACGGAGTTCATATTGAGGATGCCGGCATCGACAAACCCCTGGTAAATGGCGTTGCCCTGGATCAGGCAGCGCTGGGAAAACCGCCGGTAACCGGTAGCCAGTTCCGGGTCGCTTTCCAGCAGGTGTTCAAGGTCGCGGTGCAGGAAGCGGTAACGCCACATGCCGGCCAGCAAGGCCTGCAGGTAGAAACGTTTGTCTTGAACGGTGGCGGCGCGGCCTTGGGGTGGCCGCAGGAAACTGTCCACCAAGGCTTCGTATTCGCGAAACAGCACGGCGATGATCGCCTGCTTGTTGGGGAAGTGGTAGTACAGGTTGCCCGGCGAAATTTCCATGTGGGCGGCAATGTGGTTGGTGCTCACACTGCGCTCGCCCTGCTGGTTAAAAAGCTCCAGGCTGGTTTGCACAATGCGCTCGCTGGTCTTTACTCGTGGTGCCATAGGGGAATCAGCTTCTGTACACGTGATGAGGCATCTTACGGCCTATCCTTGCCAGGTTAAATCTGCATGTTGTTGCAATGGCATTTGACAATTTAGAGCAATGACTCTAAAAATCCACGCAGACCTATAACAATCGGGAACTGCGCCATGTCTGCCAACATTGCCTATCTGCAAGATTCCCAGGCGCTGGATCAACTCCAGGACCTGTTCGACGCCCAACGCCGCGCCTACACCGCCAACCCGATGCCGCCGGCGGGGCAACGCCAGCAATGGCTCAAGGCCCTGCGCGCATTGCTCAGCGACGAACGCCAGGCGCTGATCACTGCCATCAGCCAGGATTTCAGCCACCGCAGCGCCGACGAAACCCTGTTCGCCGAACTGATGCCGAGCCTGCATGGCATTCACTATGCGAGCAAACACCTCAAAGGCTGGATGAAACCTTCCCGTCGCGCTGTAGGCATTGCCTTCCAGCCGGCGTCGGCCAAAGTGATCTACCAACCACTGGGTGTGGTGGGAGTGATCGTGCCCTGGAACTACCCGCTATACCTGGCCATCGGACCATTGGTCGGGGCGCTGGCCGCCGGCAACCGGGTGATGCTCAAGCTCAGCGAATCCACCCCCGCCACTGGCGCCTTGCTCAAGGCGCTGCTGGCGAAGATCTTCCCCGAAGACCTGGTGTGCGTGGTGCTCGGCGAGGCCGAAGTGGGCATGGCGTTTTCCAAGCTACGTTTCGATCACCTGCTGTTTACCGGCGCCACCAGCATCGGCAAGCATGTGATGCGCGCGGCGGCCGAACACCTCACGCCGGTGACTCTGGAGTTGGGCGGCAAGTCGCCCGCCATCGTGTCTGCCGACGTGCCACTCAAGGACGCCGCCGAACGCATCGCCTTCGGCAAAGCCTTGAACGCCGGACAAACCTGCGTCGCGCCGGACTACGTGCTGGTACCGGAAGACCGCGTCGAGGGTTTCGTCGAGGCCTACACTCAGGCAATTCGCGGGTTCTATCCGACCTTAAATGACAACCCGGACTACACCGCTATCATCAACGAGCGGCAACTGGCCCGGCTTAATGCCTACGTCAAGGACGCCACCGACAAGGGCGCAACCCTGATCCCCCTGTACGACAGAGGCCAGGCACGGCGCATGGCCCACAGCCTGTTGCTGAATGTCAGCGATGACATGACCGTGATGCAGGACGAAATCTTCGGCCCAGTGCTGCCGATCGTGCCGTATCGCGGTATCGACCAGGCCTTTGCCTACATCAACCAGCGCCCTCGCCCACTGGCGCTGTATTACTTCGGCTACAACAAGGGCGAACAGAATCGCGTGCTCCACGAAACCCATTCCGGCGGCGTATGCCTGAACGACACGTTGCTGCATGTAGCCCAGGACGACATGCCCTTTGGCGGAATCGGCCCGTCCGGCATGGGCCACTACCACGGCCACGAAGGCTTCCTCACCTTCAGCAAAGCCAAGGGTGTGCTGGTGAAACAGCGCCTGAACGCGGCGAAGTTGATCTACCCGCCCTACGGAAAAGCCATCCAGAAGTTGATCCAGAAGCTGTTTGTTCGCTGAAACCGCCACCCACGGGATAACAATAACAATGAACCCTAGCCTTACGGATTCACCCGCGCTGTCACGGCGCGGCGTCTTGAAAATCGGCCTGTGCGCCAGTGCCTTCCTGGCCACCGCCGGGCTGGGCGCCAGCCTCAGCGGATGCTCCAGCAGCACCCCGGCCAGCGGTTTTGCCATGTTGCGCAGCAGTGACTTGCCGTTTCTGCGCGCGGTAATTCCGGTGTTGCTCGAAGGCGTGGCCAGCGCTCAGGAGGTGGCCTCGAGGATCGAAGACACCCTGAAAAAACTCGACTTCAGCCTGCAGCGCCTCTCGCCGGAGATGTTCAAGCTCACCCAGCAACTGTTCGACGTATTGGGCATGGGCATCACCCGTGGCCCGCTGACCGGTATCTGGGGCAGCTGGGAAAACGCCAGCGCGGAGCAGATCCGCAACTTCCTGCAGCGCTGGGAAAACAGCTACCTGAACCTGTTGCGCATGGGCCAGGGCTCGCTGCTCAAGCTGGTGATCATGGCCTGGTATTTCCAGCCGGCCGCCTGGGCCCACTGCGGCTACCCCGGCCCGCCGAAAATTTAGTGTTTTGGTGCAACTCCGTAGCCACTGATGCCTATAACAACAAGAGTGCATTTCTATGCCCGTACCCGATCTGTTCCGCGACGGCCTGGCCCGTGGGTGGAAAACCCACAATGGTGCCACCCTCGACCATGACCTGACCCTGGAAGCCGACGTGGCCATCATCGGCAGCGGTGCCGGTGGCGGCACCACCGCCGAAATCCTCAGCGCCGCCGGCTACAAGGTGTTGCTGATCGAAGAAGGCCCGCTCAAGACCAGCAGTGACTTCAAGCTACTTGAGGACGAGGCCTACACCAGCCTCTACCAGGAAGGCATCGGCCGCATGAGCAAGGACGGTGCGATCACCATCCTGCAAGGCCGCGCGGTGGGTGGTACCACCTTGATCAACTGGACTTCCAGCTTTCGCACGCCCGACGCCACCCTTTCCCACTGGGCCAGTGAATACGCGGTGAAGGGCCACAGCAGCGCCGAGATGGCGCCCTGGTTCGAAAAAATGGAACAGCGCCTGGGCATCGCGCCGTGGGCCCTGCCGCCGAATGCCAATAACGATGTGATCCGCAAAGGCTGCGAAAAACTCGGCTACAGCTGGCACGTGATTCCGCGCAACGTACGCGGCTGCTTCAACCTGGGCTATTGCGGCATGGGCTGCCCGGTGAATGCCAAGCAGTCGATGCTGGTGACCACTATCCCTTCCACCCTGGAAAAAGGCGGCGAACTACTCTACCTGGCCCGCGCCGAACGCCTGGTCTACAAGGGCGACAGCATCACCAGCCTGGAATGCGTGGCGATGGACGCCCTTTGCGTCGCCCCGACCGGGCGCAAAATCAGCGTAAAAGCCAAGCATTACGTACTGTCGGGCGGTGGCATCAACAGCCCGGCGCTGCTGATGCGCTCGGACGCTCCAGACCCGCATTCGCGGCTGGGCAAACGCACCTTTTTACACCTGGTGAATTTCTCCGCAGCGCTGTTCGACGAGGTGATCAACCCGTTCTACGGCGCGCCGCAGTCGATCTACTCCGACCATTTCCAATGGCAGGATGGCACCACCGGCAAGATGTCCTACAAACTCGAGGCGCCACCGCTGCACCCAGCCCTGGCCAGTACGTTGCTCGGTGGCTACGGCACCCAGAACGCGCTGGATATGAGCCAACTGCCCAATACCCACGCCATGCTCGCCCTGCTGCGCGACGGTTTCCACCCCGACAGCCCGGGCGGCAGTGTGGAACTGCGCGGCGACGGCACGCCGGTGCTCGACTACCAGGTGTCGGACTACGCCTGGGACGGCCTGCGCCGGGCTTTCCACAGCATGGCCGAGATCCAGTTCGCGGCGGGCGCAAAGTCGGTCAAGCCGCTGCACCATGATGCGCGCTACGTGAAAACCTTGGGCGAAGCCCGCACGCTGATCGACGGCCTGAACCTGGAACTGCACCGCACCTGCCTGGGCAGCGCCCATGTGATGGGCGGTTGTGCCATGGGCGAAGAGCCGAAAAACGCAGTGGCCGACAGCCTTGGTCGCCATCACCAGTTACGCAACCTGTCGATCCACGATGGCTCGTTATTTCCCACCAGCATTGGGGCCAACCCACAATTGTCGGTGTACGGCTTGACCGCGCAATTGGCGACAGCCTTGGCCGAACGTCTGAAAACAGCATGAAAAAACCCTCGATTAGCGGTATGTATCTACATAAGTCGACTTGGCCGACCGGGATGGCTGCGATACCATCCGGTTCCCCAACGGACTCCGCCAGGACGACGCGATGAACCGAGTGTTGTACCCAGGTACCTTCGACCCGATTACCAAAGGCCATGGCGATCTGGTCGAACGTGCCTCTCGCTTGTTCGACCATGTGATCATCGCGGTCGCGGCCAGCCCCAAGAAAAACCCGCTGTTTCCCTTGGAACAGCGCGTGGAGCTGGCGCGTGAGGTCACCAAGCATCTGCCTAACGTAGAAGTGGTGGGCTTTTCGACGCTGCTGGCGCACTTCGCCAAAGAGCAGAACGCCAATGTGTTCCTGCGTGGCCTGCGCGCGGTGTCGGACTTCGAATATGAATTCCAGCTGGCCAACATGAACCGCCAACTGGCGCCGGACGTGGAAAGCCTGTTCCTCACGCCGTCGGAACGTTATTCGTTCATTTCCTCGACGTTGGTCCGTGAAATCGCTGCTTTGGGCGGAGATATCACCAAGTTCGTGCACCCGGCCGTGGCCGATGCGCTGACGCTGCGTTTCAAAAAGTAAGGCTTCTTCGCCCTGCTTGTGTGGCGAGCGGGCTTGCCCGCGTTGGGCTGCGAAGCAGCCCCAATCAAGGCACCGCGTAGTTTCAGGTAAGCCCGCAGTGTCTGGCTTTTGGGGGCGCTACGCGCCCCAACGCGGGCAAGCCCGCTCGCCACAGAATCGAAGGCCGCAAGTCTGACCGGCTCGCACTGCGGGCGCCAATGCGGCACAATTGCGCGCATTAGTTTTCAGATGCCCTGGCTGATAGCCCTGGCAGGAGTTTCCATGTCCCTGATCATCACCGACGATTGCATCAATTGCGACGTCTGCGAACCCGAGTGCCCGAACGCTGCGATTTCTCAAGGCGAAGAGATCTACGTGATCGACCCCAACCTGTGCACCCAGTGTGTTGGCCACTACGACGAGCCGCAGTGCCAGCAGGTGTGCCCGGTGGATTGCATCCCGCTGGATGAAGCCCATCCTGAGACTGAAGAGCAGTTGATGGATAAGTACCGGAAGATTACCGGTAAGGCTTGAGGCTTTTTAGTGGCTGTGAAGGCCTCACACACCCATCAGCTCTGACACTTAGGGCAAAACACACTCGCCCGCTGCCCCAGCACCACATTGCGTAGCTCAGCCCCGCAGACCTTGCACGCCTCGCCCCCACGGCCGTAGACGAACAGCTCCTGCTGGAAGTACCCCGGCTGCCCATCGCCGCCGATAAAATCGCGCAACGTGGTGCCGCCGCGCTCGATGGCGGCGGCCAGCACGCGCTTGATCTCGATCGCCAATTTCAAATAGCGCCCGCGTGAAATGCCACCGGCGGCGCGGCGCGGATCAATCCCTGCGGCAAACAACGCCTCCGTCGCGTAGATATTGCCCACGCCCACCACCACCGCGTTGTCCATGATGAACGGCTTCACCGCCATCGACTTGCCACGGGACAGCTGGAACAAGCGCTCGCCATCAAACAGGTCGGTCAGCGGCTCCGGCCCCAGGCGAATCAGCAGCTCGTGGTTGTGCGGGTCCTGGCTCCAGAGCATCGCGCCAAAACGCCGAGGATCGGTGTAGCGCAGGGCCATGCCGGATTCGAGTTCGATGTCCACATGCTCATGCTTGAGCGCCGGCAGGCCGGCTTCCACCAGGCGCAGGTTGCCGGACATACCCAGATGGCTGATCAAGGTGCCCACTTCGGCATTGATCAACAGGTACTTGGCCCGCCGCTCCACCAACACGATGCGCTGCCCGGACAGGCGCACATCCAGGTCTTCCGGGATCGGCCAGCGCAAACGCCGCTCGCGCACCACCACGCGGCTGACCCGCTGGCCTTCCAGGTGCGGCGCGATTCCGCGCCGGGTGGTTTCGACTTCGGGTAACTCAGGCATGTGTACCTCTTGAATAGCGGATCAGTGCGCGCCCAGCTCGCGGATCGACAACTTCAGGCTTTCGAAGTCGTATTCCGACAAGCCGACGTAGTCCAGCACCAGATGGCCGACTGCATTCCACTCATGGTCAACCGACTGATTGCCCAGCACCCGGTAGGACGAGCAGATGTGCTCGGCCATCTTCAGGATCGCCAGCAAGTTCTTGAGCTGTGAATTGCGCGACGACTCATCGCTGAAAATCGCCAGGGCGTTGTGGTGGTTGGCGATGGCGTCGGTCACATGCTCCGGCAGGCGCCAGGACTTGGCCGTGTAGTAGCCGACCACGGCATGGTTGGTGTTGAACGCGTTGTTTTCGGTGTCGACCACGCGGCAGTCAGGGCCGGCGTTGGCGTAGGCCTGCTCGAGCACCGACATGTAGTTGGGGAAGCGCTTGAGCATCAGCGGCACGCCGCAATCGTGGAACAGCCCCAGGGCATACGCCTCGTCCACGGCCTGGGCGCCGGTGCGCTTGGCCAGGGTGAGGCAGGTCATGGCCACGTCCTGGGCGGTGTCCCAGAAGCGATTGAGGGTGACGATGGTGTCATCGCTCATCTCGCCCTTGATCGACAGGGCGTTGATCAGGTTGATGATCGAACGGCTGCCCAGCAGGTTCACCGCGCGCTGGATCGAGGCAATCTTGTTGCTCAGCCCGTAATATGACGAGTTGACGATCTTCAGCAGCGCGCCGGACAGGCCAGGGTCCTGGGCGATCAACCGCGCGATCACCTCCAGGTCCGGGTCGGGCATGTACTGCTCCATCTGCAAATCCACCATGATTTGCGGCTGGGGCGGCACGCTGATGCCTTGCAGGGCCTGTTGGATCTGTTCGGCGGACAGTTCTTGGGACATAAGTACACACTCTGGGCTAGGCGGGGATTCTAACCCCTAAGCAAACCTGACCGACACCCAAATGCCCGATTGAAATCGGACTAAATGTGGGAGGGGGCTTGCCCCCGATAGCATCACCGCCGTACGTCAGATACACCCCGTTGCCTGCATCGCGGGCAAGCCCCCTCCCACATGAACCGCGCCGCAACAGGTATACTCCCGCTCTTTTTTCCGGAGCGACGTCATGTCCCTGCCAAGCCTGCGTCTCAAAGCCAACGCCGATCGTCGTTTGCGCAACGGCCACCTGTGGGTCTACAGCAACGAAATCGACGTGGCCGCCACCCCACTTCACGGTTTCCAGGCGGGCGACCAAGCCATCCTGGAAGCCGCCGGCGGCAAGACCCTGGGCATCGTGGCCATGAGCCCGAACAACCTGATCTGCGCGCGCCTGCTGTCGCGCGACATCAAGTTGCCGCTGGACAAGTCGCTGCTGGTGCACCGCCTCAACGTCGCCCTGTCCCTGCGTGACCGCCTGTTCGACAAGCCGTTCTACCGCCTGGTCTACGGCGATTCCGACCTGTTGCCAGGCCTGGTGGTTGACCGTTTCGGCGACATCCTGGTGGTGCAGATCGCTTCGGCGACCATGGAAGCCCATAAGGAAGACGTGATCGCCGCCTTGACCCAAGTGCTCAAGCCGAGCGGCATCCTGTTCAAGAACGACTCCGCCGCTCGCGACGCCGAAGGCCTCAACCGCTACGTCGAAACTGTGTTCGGCCTGGTGCCGGAATGGGTCGCGCTGGAAGAAAACGGCGTGAAATTCGAAGCCCCGGTGATCCATGGCCAGAAAACCGGCTGGTTCTACGACCACCGTATGAACCGCGCCCGCCTGGCGCCATATGCCAAAGGCAAGCGCGTGCTGGACCTGTACAGCTACATCGGCGGCTGGGGCGTGCAAGCGGCAGCGTTTGGCGCCAGTGAAGTGTTCTGCGTCGACGCCTCCGCCTTCGCCCTCGACGGCGTAGAGCGCAACGCCGCGCTGAACGGTTTTGCCGAGAAGATGACCTGCATCGAAGGCGACGTGTTTGAAGCGTTGAAAGAACTGAAAGCCAGCGAAGAGCGCTTCGACGTGATCGTCGCCGACCCACCGGCCTTCATCAAACGCAAAAAAGACATGAAAAACGGCGAAGGCGCCTACCGCCGCCTCAACGAGCAAGCCATGCGCCTGCTCAGCAAGGACGGCATCCTGGTCAGCGCCTCCTGCTCCATGCACCTGCCGGAAGACGACCTGCAAAACATCCTGCTCACCAGCGCCCGCCACCTGGACCGCAATATCCAGATGCTGGAGCGTGGCGGCCAGGGCCCGGACCACCCGGTGCACCCGGCGATTGCCGAGACGCGCTACATCAAGAGCATTACGTGCCGGTTGTTGCCCAATAGCTAAGTAACACACCGATCAAAGGTGGGAGTGGGCTTGCCCGCGATAGCGGTGGATCAGTCACATAAGTGTCGACTGACACTCCGCTATCGGGAGCAAGCCCCCTCCCACAGTTGTTTTGTGTAGTGTCAAAACGCTTTTGATTGAATTCCATTTTTCGCAGACTAGTATCGGTTTCTGGTTTTACTCCGGAAAACAAAAACAATGTCTGGGCCATACCTTTCCCGCTTCATCCTGATCACCTGCATCTCGCTGATCAGCTTCTTCCCGATCAATATTCTGCTGCCCTCATTCCCCGCCCTGGCCGCCAGGTTCGATACGCCTTCGGCGGATATCGCGCTGTCCATCAGTTTGTTCACGCTGGTCTTTTCGATCTCGCAACTGGTCGCGGGCCCGCTGTCGGATAAATGGGGGCGTAAAGAGGTGCTGCTCGGCTGCATCACGCTGTCGATCCTTGGTGCGATTGGTTGCGCACTGGCGTCGGACTACCTGACCTTCCTGCTGTTTCGCAGCGTACAGGCCATGGGCTGTGGCTTTTTCGTACTGGGCCATGCTCTGGTGGAAGACCTGTTCGACGAACAAGACCGCGCCCGCGTGCGCCTCTATTACATGACGCTGAGTGGCTCGTTTGTCGCGCTGTCGCCGTTGATCGGCTCCTGGCTGCAAACCACCTTCGACTGGCAAGGCAGCTTCTACGGCTTTGCGTTGATGGCACTGGGCATGTTGATCCACGCGATGTGCATCCTGCCGTCCAAATCCGCCAGCCCGCACCGCGTGCCGGTGTCGATTCTCGGCACGTTGAAAGCCGTCGCCAGTCACCGCGACTTCCTACGTTACTGGTGGATCGCCGCACTGGTATTCGCCTGTTATTTCGCGCTGATCAGCGTGACCCCCCTGATTTTCATGGATGCCCTGAAACTCTCCGAATACCAATACGCGCTGGTGCTGATGGTGTACGGCGTTGCCTATCTGCTGGGCGGGGTGGCAGCGTCGTACCTGCAAAAGCGCATTTCGCTGTCCCGACAAATCAATATGGGCCTCGGCCTGCTCTGCGTCGCAGGCGTGCTGTTAACGCTGATCCTGAGCCTGGATGCAATCACCACCGTGACTCTGCTGATTCCGATGCTGATCAGCGCCCTGGCCGTCACCCTGGTTCGCCCGGCCGCGATTTCTGCGGCGATGCGGTTGTTTTCCAGCAGCGCCGGCACGGCCGCGTCGGCGGGCAACAGCATCATGTTCCTCACCGCGGCCGTCAGCAGCGCAGCGCTGGCCCAGGCGGGCGATCATTTGCTGATGACCATCGCCGTCAGTTTCATCGGGCTGAGCCTCTGGGGGTTGGTCACCAATCGCCGAGCAGGCGCGGCTAAGGCTCACGAATTACCGGCGTGAGCAACATGTCACTGGACTGCAATTGCCTGTAACGCGGTTTGACCAACGAGACTCTGCCTTGTCATATCGACCATTCCCTCCAGCCGCCAGCGGTGTAGAATCGGCTCTATTCATCGCCAGTCATCCCCCGGCGGGTTTATGAGCTCAAGGCCACTGCGCACGGCGATCCCGTAACGTTTGCGGCAACTTCCGGACACCACGGCCATTTTTCGGGTGTTCCAGACGTCAATAGAAGCTCACTCCCTTTTGATACCGATTAGCCGCCCGGAGTGCTCCATGCCAGATTACCGCTCGAAAACATCCACCCACGGCCGCAACATGGCCGGCGCGCGCGCACTGTGGCGCGCCACGGGGATGAAGGATGACGACTTCAAGAAGCCGATCATCGCGATTGCCAACTCGTTCACCCAGTTCGTACCGGGCCACGTACACCTCAAGGACCTCGGCCAACTGGTCGCCCGCGAGATCGAACGCGCCGGCGGCGTGGCCAAGGAATTCAACACCATCGCCGTGGATGACGGCATCGCCATGGGCCATGACGGCATGCTGTATTCCCTGCCGAGCCGCGAGATCATCGCCGACTCCGTGGAATACATGGTCAACGCCCACTGCGCCGACGCCATCGTGTGCATCTCCAACTGCGACAAGATCACCCCCGGCATGCTGATGGCTGCCCTGCGCCTGAACATCCCGGTGATCTTCGTCTCCGGCGGCCCGATGGAAGCCGGCAAGACCAAGCTCGCCTCCCACGGCCTCGACCTGGTGGATGCCATGGTCATCGCCGCCGATTCCAGCGCTTCTGACGAGAAGGTCGCGGAATACGAGCGCAGCGCCTGCCCTACCTGCGGTTCGTGCTCCGGCATGTTCACCGCCAACTCGATGAACTGCCTGGTGGAAGCCTTGGGCCTGGCCTTGCCGGGCAACGGTTCCACCCTGGCCACCCACAGCGACCGCGAGCAACTGTTCCTGCAGGCCGGCCGCACCATCGTCGAGCTGTGCAAGCGTTACTACACCGAGAACGATGAGTCGGTGTTGCCGCGCAATATCGCCAACTTCAAGGCGTTCGAAAACGCCATGACCCTGGACATCGCCATGGGCGGTTCCACCAACACCATCCTGCACCTGCTGGCCGCCGCCCAGGAAGCCGAGATCGATTTCGACCTGCGCGACATCGACCGTCTGTCCCGCCACGTGCCGCAACTGTGCAAAGTCGCGCCGAACATCCAGAAGTACCACATGGAAGACGTGCACCGTGCCGGCGGGATCTTCTCGATCCTCGGCTCGCTGGCCCGTGGCGGCCTGCTGCACACCGACCTGCCGACCGTGCACAGCAAGTCCATCGCCGAAGGCATCGCCAAGTGGGACATCACCCAGACTGACGACGAAGCCGTGCACACCTTCTTCAAGGCCGGCCCGGCGGGCATCCCGACCCAGACCGCGTTCAGCCAGTCGACCCGTTGGGACACCCTCGACGACGACCGTGAAAACGGCTGCATCCGCAGTGTCGAGCACGCCTACTCGCAAGAAGGCGGCCTGGCCGTGCTCTACGGCAACATCGCCCTCGACGGCTGCGTGGTGAAAACCGCCGGTGTGGATGAATCCATCCACGTCTTCGAAGGTCGCGCCAAGATCTACGAAAGCCAGGACAGCTCGGTTCGCGGCATCCTCGCCGACGAAGTGAAAGAAGGCGACATCGTGATCATCCGCTACGAAGGCCCGAAAGGCGGCCCGGGTATGCAGGAGATGCTCTACCCCACGTCCTACCTGAAATCCAAAGGCCTGGGCAAAGCCTGCGCCCTGCTCACCGACGGCCGTTTCTCCGGCGGCACGTCGGGCCTGTCCATCGGCCACGCTTCGCCTGAAGCGGCAGCCGGCGGCGCAATCGGCCTGGTGCAGGATGGCGACAAAGTGCTGATCGACATTCCGAACCGCTCGATCAACCTGTTGATCAGCGACGAAGAACTGGCCGCACGCCGGGTTGAGCAGGACAAGAAAGGTTGGAAGCCGGTTGAGAAGCGTCCACGTAAAGTGACCACTGCGCTGAAAGCCTACGCCCTGCTGGCCACCAGTGCCGACAAGGGTGCTGTGCGTAACAAGGCGATGCTTGACGGTCTGTAAGCCGCGCGCATAAAAAAGCCCCGCTCTGTGCGGGGCTTTTTTTTTGCCTGCCAAAAACCTCCAATACACAGAGATCAACTGTGGGAGGGGGCTTGCCCCCGATGAGGGAGCGTCAGTCAAAATCTATCCGACTGATCCACCGCCATCGGGGGCAAGCCCCCTCCCACATGAGTCAGGGGTGAGGCTTAAAACTGTGGGGTGTAGGTCATGGTGAACATCACATTGCGCGGATCGCCATAGTAGTTACTGCCCCACGTCGCGTTATACGCCGGGATGTAGTACTTCTTGTCGAACAGGTTGTTCAGGTTCGCCGCCACGGTGAATTCCTGGTTGATCTTGTAGGCCACCCGCGAGTCCCATAGCGCATTACCCGGCACGCTGAATTTGCGGTCATAGGCTTCGGTGCTGCTTTGCGCGGTCACGCCGGCGCCGACGCTGACTTTGTGCCAGTCGCCCGGCAACTGGTAATCACCCCAGACCTTGAGCAGGTGCTTGGGGGTCCAGGTGCTGAAGATCTTGCCTTCGTAGGTGTCGTCCTTGAGGAATTTGGTGGTGTTGTAGGTGTAGCTGGAGACCAGTTGCAGGCCCGGCAACACTTCGCCGCTCAACGTGGCTTCGAAGCCCTGGCTGCGAACCTTGCCGGAGGCGAGCGAGCAGTACCAGCCGCCACAGACTTTGCCGCCCTGCAGGTCTTGAGCCGCACGATTTTCCTGGTCATAGCGGAAGACCGCGAACGAGGTATTGAGGCGACCGTCAGCCAGTTCGCCCTTCAGGCCCAGCTCGTAGTTCTGGCCCTCGATGGGCTTGAGCACGGTCAATGAGGTGGTCAGGCTGGTTTGTGGCTCAAAGGCGTCGGTATAGCTGGCGTAGGCTGACCATTGTTCATTGAGCGCATAGACCAGGCCAGCGTACGGCGTGACGTGGCCATTGCTTTGCGTGGTGCTGCTGGTAGGTTCGCCGTACACACCCTGGAAACCGCTCTCGTCCTTGTAGGAATAGTCATACCAACTGGTGCGCGCACCCAGGATCAACGTCAGCGGGTCCACTAGTTGGACGCGCCAAGTGCCATAAATCCCTTTCTGACGAATGTCATACCAGCTCTTGGTAGCATTGCCCGCCTGGAATAACTGGTTTCTGTCGCGCTGCACGCGGTTGTGGTCGATGTTGAAGATATCCGCACCCGCCGTGGCCGCACGCGCCCAGAAATCATCCGTAGTGAGTTTGGAATAGTTGGCGCCCAGTACCATCTCCTGCCGAAAACCCAGGCCTTCGAATTTGCCGTCGACGTAAACATCAACGCCGCGACTCTTGGTATTGAAGTCGGTGACCCAGTCCACGTAGCGAACGTTGCCTGTCGTCCCCGGGTTGGGGATCTCGTCCCACGTCGCCTGGTAGGTCGCGTCGTTGTGCTCGTCCATGGCAACCACGGCGGCTTTCACCTTCCAGTCATCATTGAAACGATGCTCGATGTCGGCAAACACCTGGGTCTGGTTGTTGACGCTGCGGTTCCAGCTGGCGCCCACGAAGGTCGAGCGCGGCAGGCCGATATCGTTGCCATTGGCATACCGGGGCAGGGACATGAAGTTGGGACGGGTGTGGCCTTTTTGGTTGCTGATGCCCACGCCCACGGTGGTGTCCGGGGTGAAGTCGTAATCGACGGCGGCATACACCGTCTGGTTCCAGCCGCCGACATAGTCGATAAAGGAGTCGGTGGTGTCGTAGTCCGCCACAAAGCGGCCGCGCAGGGTGCCTTCGGCGTTGAGCGGGCCGCCGGCGTCGACCTGGGTGCCGTAGTGGTCCCAGGAGCCAGCCTTGGCGGTGATGGTTACCGTTGGCGCCACTTGGCCGCGCTTGCGCACCAGGTTCATGGTGCCACCGGGGCTGTTGGCGCCTTGCAGCAGGGCGGCCGGGCCACGCAGGGTCTCGACGCGGTCATAGATCGCCATGTTTTCGGTGAGGTAGCTGCCCAGCGCGTAGGTATTACGCGGCAGCCCCACCCCGTCGTATTGCAGGGTGCCGATCTCGAAACCACGGGAGAAGATGAACATGCCGGGGCCAGGGGATTTGGTCGCGGTCAGGCCAGGCGTGCGCTTGACCACTTCCGACAGCTTGGTGGTGTTCTGGTCATCCATCTGCTTGCGGGTCATGACGCTGACCGACTGCGGGATGTCCTTGAGCTTCTGTTCGCCCTTGCCGATGGTCACCGCCCCCGTGGTGTAGGAGCCACTGCCTTCGGTGGTGGCCCCCATGCGTTCGGCGCTGATGGTGGTGGCGCCGACTTCGAGAGCGCCACCTGTGTCGACGCGTTTTTCCAGGGTGACGGTATCGGCATTGATGAACGCCGCGCTCAACCCTGTACCGCCCAACAGCTGGCCCAACGCCTCGCGCTGGCCGAGGTTGCCACTCACACCTGGCGACACGACCCCTTGGGTCAACTCACCGGACACCAACACCTGCACCCGCGTCACCGCCGAAAACGCCGCCAGCGCACCGTCCAGGCTTTGCCCCGGGATTTCAAACCGGTAGGTCTGGGCCTGGGTGGTCTCGGCGGCTTGCAGGTACAGCGGCGCGATGCCGCTGGCGATGGAAATAGCCAGCGCCAGCAAGGGCCGTGCGGCGAATCGGTGTGCCATGGATGGTGCTCCCCGGTGCAAAAAAGTCGGTGATCGGCGCCGCACTACTTGAGAGTGCTTACTATTTACGCCTCAGTGATCAAGGACGACCGCCTGGGGAAAAACCCTGAAAGTTTTTTCAAATAATTGCGATTACGACGCTTTACCTTCGCGCAGCACCAGCAAATACGGGGTGTAATGCTCGGCGCGCAGGTTGAGGGTGTACTCCAGCGCCTTGATCACCGCCTCGGGTTTATCGATTTCGAATACACCGGAGACCACACGATTGCGCAGCGCGTCACCCAGCACCAGGGTCTTGCCCGGCCAGTAGCGATTCAACTCGCTGACCACCTCCGACAGCGGCTGCTGGCGAAACACCAGTTGCCGCTGGCGCCAGGCAAACCCGCTGGCCGGGTCGAAGCCATGCACCTCGGCCAGTTGCTGGCCCTGATACTCCACCGCCCGCCCCGGCTCCAGGTACACCGGCGCGCCGCTGCCGGCGCTGACCTGGACCTTGCCCTGCGCCACCTGCACACGCGTCTGCGCCTCGCGTCGCGCTACGCTGAACTGGGTGCCGACGACCTTGACCCAGCCGTCGCCGGACTGCACCACGAAGGGCCGCGCCGGGTCCTTGGTCACCTCGAAGAAACCCTCGCCACGCAGCAAACGAATCTGCCGCTCACCTGCGCTCATGCGGATTTGCACCGCGCTGTCGGTATTGAGTTGCAGGTGGGAGCCGTCGGTCAGTTCGATGGTGCGTGATTCGCCGGTGCCGGTGGCGTAGTCCGCGCGCAGGCGGTCAAGCCAGGGGGTGTTTTGCACGGTGAGGCCTATTGCCAACAGCACCGCGGCGGCGCAGGCCCAACGCCGCAGCGGTGTGCGCCAGGCAGCCTGTTCGGCGCGGCGAACCACCCGCGCCGGTTCGCGCAGGCCGCCGAGCATGGCCTGCACTTCCTGCCAGGCATCATCCTGGGCTCGGCCCTGCCCGAGCCAGGCGGCAAACGCATCCATTTCGGCGGGAGTCACGTCCTCGGCCTGCAGGCGGAAATACCAACCGGAGGCTTCGGCGAACAGTTCGTCGGCAGTGGGTGTGGCAGTCATGACCGACGTCCTTGTGCATCGCAGGCAAGCCGCGTCTTGATGTAGGCGCGGCATTCAATCAAGGCGCGACGCAATTGGTATTCCACACTGCGCGGGGTGATCGACAGGCGTTCACCAATCTCGCGGTAGGAAAGTTCGTCGACATGATAAAGCAGGAAGATCTGCCGAGTCGCTTCGGGCAGCGCCAGGATCGCGTCCTGCATCAGTTGCTCCTGTTGGTAGGCGGCCAATTGTTCGTCGGCGCCGGGGTTGCCGCAGGGCAGTTCCTCACTCGGCTCGCCGGCGTCCAGGCGCTCACGGCGGATGGCCTGGCGCTGGTGATCGCGCACCAGGTTGCTGGCGATGGTGAAGAGAAAGGCTGGCAGATTGTCGATCTTCTCGCCGGAATCCAGGCGGGCCAGACGCAGGAACGATTCCTGGGTCAGGTCGGCGGCCACCTGGGCACTGCCGGTGCGACGGGTGACGAAGGCTTCGAGGGCTTTCTTCTGCTCCGCGAACAGGCGCGCAATCTGCGAATTCCAGGAGGACACAGCACTACCTTGAGAAGAACGGAGGGTTCAGGAGGTGCGCACGCTAGCAGAGGATGAGATTGGTTCGCAATTGATATCTATTTTTGCATTGGCTTGGTGGTGTTCTTGAGGCCGCCATCGGGGGCAAGTCGAATCGTCGCACCGCCCCTCCCACATTTCGATTTGTGAACACAGTCAAGTGTGGGAGGGGGCTTGCCCCCGATTACAGGCAACTCGGTCCTACTGAATCTCCTCCGGCTTCACAATCACCCAGTTCTTGTCCGCCGTCACCGGCAAGCCTTCCTTGGCCTGCGCCGCGGCGTGCTTGGCCATCATGCCGTTGAGTTGGGTCATGTATTTATCCTTGCGGTTGATCCACAGGTGGATGCCGCCCTTGGCCACGTCCACATCGTGGAACAGCATGTAGCCGTCGCTGGTCGGGGTATCGCCGCCGACGATCACCGGTTTTTTCCATTCGTCGATGTAGGTGAGGATCGCCGCGTGCTTGCCGGCCATCCAGGTCGCCGGGGTCCACAGGTACGGGGTGAGTTCCAGGCCGAGGTTGGCCTTCTCGTCATACTTGCCGGCAGTGATCTGTTTGCGCGCGGTGGTCAGCTCGCCGGTTTTGCGGTCCTTGAGCAGGGTGGTCACGCCGATGACGTTCTCGGGTTTGACGTTGTAGCCGTACTTCGGATCGGCGGCGACCATGCGCACCAGTTCTTCCGAAGCGGCGGTCATCACATACACCTCGATGCCGTTTTCCATCAGTTTGTTGTACAGCTCGGCCTGGCCGGTGAAGACCTTGGGTGGCTGCACCTCGGATTTCTTCACCACGTCGCCTTCGAAATAGCTGACCGGCACCGGCTTGCCCGAGGCCATCAGCTCGTCGACCTGGACCTTGAGCTCCTTGAGGGTGAAGCCGGAAAAAATCTGCGCCACCCACGGGTAGCAGACCATGTCGTCCACTTCGCATAGGCGGTAGTAGTAGCTGAACAGGCTTTCCTTGTGGTCGGCCGTATCTTTGAACGGGATCAGCTTCAGGGACGGGTCCATGCTGTCGCGGCTGATCAGGCCCTTGTTTTCCATGTAGGGCAGCAGGGACTCTTCGAGGTCGTAGCGGTAGCTGGTGTTATCCATGTCGAAGACCGCGAAGTTACCCTTGTTGGCGTTGGCGGCGATCATTTCGTTGAGTTGCTTGGCAGCGGGCGCCGGCCAGTGTTTCAACTCGGTGGCGGCGAACGCCTGGCTGGCGAGCCCGAGGCAGAATGCAGCGGATACCAGTAATTTCGGCGCGAGCTTCATAGGCGTTGTCTCCCTGAGTGAAAGATATCGACGCTAACAAATCCCTGTGACAGTTCCCACGTTGAGCACGACCGTGTGCGTCCTGATCCCGCCAACGGCATATGCCTGAGCGTCAATCGCTTATTCCAAAAACGACAGTCACCATTCCATATCGGTATTAAATCAATATATTTCAAGCTGTTAGGATTTCCGGTTCGCAATCGCAGGCTCACGCGATTGGCTGCCTTCTCAACGGAGCTTCAATGAATCTGCCCCTGATTCTCAACTTACTGGTGTTCGTGGCCCTGCTGTTGGGCCTGGCACAAACCCGCCGGACTCACTGGAGCCTCGCCAAGAAGGTGCTGTTTGCCCTCGTGCTGGGTGTGCTGTTTGGTACCGCGCTGCATACGATTTACGGCGACGGCAACCCGGTGCTCAAGGCCTCCATCGGCTGGTTCGACCTGGTCGGTAACGGTTACGTGCAACTGCTGCAAATGATCGTGATCCCGTTGGTATTCGCCTCGATCCTCAGCGCCGTGGCACGCCTGCATAATGCCGCCTCCCTGGGCAAAATCAGCTTCCTGACCATCGGCACCCTGCTGTTCACCACCGCGATTGCGGCGCTGATCGGTATCGGCCTGACCAACCTGTTCGGCCTCACCGCCGAAGGCCTGGTGGCCGGCACCCAGGAAATGGCGCGCCTGCAAGTGATCCAGAGCGATTACGCGGGCAAGGTCGCCGACCTGAATATCCCGCAGTTGCTGCTGTCGTTCGTACCGGCCAACCCGTTTGCCGACCTGGCCCGGGCCAAGCCCACCTCGATTATCAGCGTGGTGATTTTCGCCGCTTTCCTGGGCGTTGCCGCACTGCAACTGCTCAAGGATGACGTGGAAAAAGGCCAGAAAGTGCTCAACGCCATCGACACCCTGCAAGCCTGGGTGATGCGCCTGGTGCGCCTGGTGATGAAGCTCACGCCCTACGGCGTATTGGCGCTGATGACCAAAGTGGTCGCCGGCTCCAACCTGCAAGACATCATCAAGCTCGGCAGTTTTGTCCTGGTGTCCTACCTGGCCCTGGGCTTGATGTTCGTGGTGCACGGGCTGCTGCTGTCGCTGGCCGGGATCAACCCGCTGCGGTTCTTCCGCAAGGTGTGGCCGGTGCTGACCTTTGCCTTCACCAGCCGCTCCAGCGCAGCGGCCATCCCACTGAGCATCGAGGCGCAGACCCGCCGCCTGGGCATCCCGCAATCCATCGCCGGTTTCGCCGCCTCGTTCGGCGCGACCATTGGCCAGAACGGTTGCGCGGGGCTTTACCCGGCGATGTTGGCGGTGATGGTCGCGCCGACCGTGGGTATCAACCCGCTGGACCCCTTGTGGATCGCGACCCTGGTGGCGATTGTGACCCTGAGTTCGGCCGGTGTGGCGGGCGTGGGCGGCGGGGCGACTTTTGCCGCACTGATCGTGCTGCCGGCGATGGGCTTGCCGGTGTCATTGGTGGCGCTGCTGATTTCCGTGGAGCCGCTGATTGATATGGGCCGTACGGCGCTGAACGTGAATGGTTCGATGACGGCGGGGGCGATTACCAGCCAGATCATGGGGCAGACGGATAAGGCGCTGCTGGATGCGGATGAGCATGCTGAGTTAGCGCAGGTTTAGCGGCGCCTGTTAGATCGCCTTCGCGAGCAAGCCCGCTCCCACATTTCAACCGCATTCTCATGTTGGAACTCGGTCAAAATGTGGGAGGGGCGGTGCGACGGTTCGACTTGCCCCCGATGCTTTTAGGCTTTTTCCCAAACCTCAAAGTTGTAAGCCGGCTTATCCCCCTCAGCCGGATTCTCCAGATTCGACACCAACTTCCACTGGTTCATATCAAACTCCGGAAACCATGCATCCCCTTCCGGGCTCAACGCCACACGCGTCAAATACAGGCGATCCGCCTGCTCCAGCCCCTGCGCATACAGCTGCGCGCCGCCGATCAGCATCAGCTCATCCACGCCCTGCTCCAGCGCCCAGGCCTCAGCCCGCTCAACCGCCGCGTCGAGTGACGGAAAAACTTCCGCACCTTCCAGCGTCAGGTCGGTCTGACGGCTAACCACCAGGTTCAAGCGCCCCGGCAGCGGTCGGCCCAGGGAATCCCAGGTCTTGCGCCCCATGATGATCGGCTTGCCGAGCGTGGTGGCCTTGAAATATTTGAAATCCCCCGGCAAATGCCAGGGCATGCTGTTGTCGACGCCGATCACACGGTTTTCACCGAGGGCTGCGATCAGGCTTAAAGGGAGAGTTTTTTTCATGCCGACGAGAATACCAGAGCAACGACCCAGCGGTTATGCTCCAAACTCACTTGCTCAACAGGACGGCGCGTGACTGCACTGAACCCCCTGCACAAACTCTGGCTGACCGAAACCGTGCGCCTGCGTGAAGAACACGCCGGCCCTCTGGAAGACCTCGAAGCCAACCGCCTGGCCCGCACGGCCGGCGGCGACTTGCCCACGCGCATCCAGCACCGTGCCCTGCACCTCGCCGAGCGCGATGGCCTCACCGCCGCCCTCACCCGCTGGCTGCAAGGTGCGCGACTGGCGCTGGTGTTGTTGGCGATCGTCGCCGTGGTCAGTGGTGCCGGCCTGGGCTTTGCCGCGCTGGGCAATGGCCTGGCCCCAGTCAATGTGTTCTGGGCCTTGGGCAGCCTGCTCGGCTTGAATCTCATGTTGCTGATCAGCTGGGCCCTGGGCCTGGTGTTTGCCGGCGAACACGCCGCCAGCCTGGGGCGCCTGTGGTTGTGGCTCAGCGAGAAACTCGCGCGTGATGCCAAGGCCGCGCAACTGGCGCCCGCCTTGCTGCTGCTGTTGCAGCGCCAGAAACTCAATCGCTGGGCAGTCGGCGTGCTGGTCAACAGCCTGTGGTTGCTGGCGTTGCTCAGTGCCATGGTGATTGTGCTTACCTTACTCGCCACGCGCCGCTACGGCTTTGTGTGGGAAACCACCATCCTCGGCGCCGATACCTTTGTGGCCGTGACCCAGGCCCTCGGCGCCCTGCCCGCCCTGCTTGGGTTTAATGTGCCGACGGTGGAAATGATCCGCGCCAGCGGCGATGCCGCGCTGAATATCGAAAGCGCCCGCCAAGCCTGGGCCGCCTGGCTGGTGGGCGTGCTGCTGGTGTACGGCCTGCTGCCGCGGCTGGTCCTCGCCCTGCTGTGCCTGTGGCGCTGGCAACGTGGGCGCGCCGCCCTGCGCCTGGACCTCAACCTGCCCGGCTACAGCCAATTGCGCGAACGTCTGATGCCGAGCAGTGAGCGCCTGGGGGTCAACGATGCCGCGCCGCAACAGCTGCATCACGTCACCGGCGGGGTCAGCGAACTGGAAAGCGACGGCGCCCTGTTGGTGGCCATCGAACTGGACGACCAACACCCGTGGCCGCCCAAACTACCCGTCAAGGTAAAAAACGCCGGCATCCTCGACAGCCGCGAGTCACGCAACAAGCTCCTGGAGCAACTCAGCCGCTTCCCACCCGCACGCCTGGCCATCGCCTGCGACCCACGGCGCTCGCCGGACCGCGGCAGCCTGGCACTCATCGCCGAACTCGCGCGCAGCGCCACGGCCACCCGCGTATGGCTGCTGCAAGCCCCGCCCGGCCAGGCGCTGGACGCCGAACGCCTGGGTGATTGGCACGCCGCGCTGCAGCAGCTGGAGCTGCCCTTCGCCGATTGCGCGCCGCTGAATTGGCTGGAGACCGGTCATGACTAAACCACTGAAACTCGCCGTGGTCGGCCACACCAATGTCGGCAAGACCTCGCTGCTGCGCACCCTCACGCGGGATGTGGGCTTCGGCGAAGTCTCCCACCGCCCCAGCACCACGCGGCATGTAGAAGGTGCGCGGTTGTCGGTGGACGGCGATGCCTTGCTGGAGCTGTATGACACGCCCGGCCTGGAAGATGCCATCGCCCTGCTCGACTACCTGGAACGCCTCGACCGCCCTGGCGAACGTCTTGACGGCCCGGCGCGCCTGGCACGTTTCCTGGAAGGCAGCGAAGCGCGCCAGCGTTTCGAACAGGAAGCCAAGGTGCTGCGCCAACTGCTGGCCTCGGACGCCGGCCTGTATGTGATCGATGCCCGCGAGCCGGTGCTGGCCAAGTACCGCGACGAGTTGCAAGTGCTGGCCAGTTGCGGCAAGCCATTGCTGCCGGTGCTCAACTTTGTCAGCAGCAGCGACCACCGCGAGCCGGACTGGCGCGAAGCCCTGGCGCGCCTGGGCCTGCACGCACTGGTGCGCTTCGACAGCGTGGCGCCGCCGGAAGACGGCGAACGCAGGCTGTATGAAAGCCTGGCCCTGCTGCTGGAAAACGCGCGGCCGCAGCTGGAACGGCTGATCCTCGATCAGCAGGCCCAGCGCCAGGCCCGCCAGCAAAGCGCCGCGCGCTTGATCGCCGAACTGTTGATCGACTGCGCTGCGTGCCGGCGCAGTGTGGTCAGCGAAGATGAGCAGCAAGCCATCGGCGACTTGCGCAAGGCTGTGCGCCAGCGTGAACAAAAGTGTGTCGAAGCCCTGCTCAAATTGTTCGGCTTCCGCGCGCAGGATGCCGCCGCCAGCGACTTGCCCTTGCTGGACGGGCGTTGGGGCGATGACCTGTTCAACCCGGAAACCCTCAAGCAGCTCGGCGTACGCGTCGGTGGCGGCATCGCCGCAGGCGCCGCCGCCGGGGCCGGGGTGGATTTACTGGTCGGCGGCCTGACCCTTGGTGCCGCTGCCATCGCCGGTGCCATTGCCGGTGGCGCGCTGCAAACCGCACGCAGTTACGGCAGCCGCCTGCTCGGCAAACTCAAGGGCCAGCGCGAGCTGACCGTCGACGACAGCGTGTTGCGCCTGCTCGCCTTGCGCCAACGCCAGCTGCTCAAGGCCTTGAACCTGCGCGGCCATGCGGCGATGCACAGCATCAAGGTCGACACGCCCCAGGACAAAACCTGGCGCGAAGGCAAGCTGCCGGACGCGCTGCACAAGGCCCGCGCCCACCCGCAATGGTCGTCCCTCAACCCCCACGCCAAGCTCAGCCAGGCCGAGCGTCAGGAACAGGTCGAAGCCCTGGCCCAGCGCCTCGACGAAACCTAGGCTGCGAGCAACTGCCGGGCCTTGGCCTTGAGCACTTCGAGGTCGAGTACCGGCACGTGCATTGCCTTGGCCTGTTCGTCCCAGTGGCGCATGCGCAAGCTGAGCTGGCACAGCGGGTCTTGCTCAAAGGCCTGGGCCTCCTCGGCCGTCATCACGCCGCCCTGGTAACCCAGGGTGCGGCGGCTGGCTTCGCTCAGGCGTGCGTAATAGTCCGGCTGGCTGAAGGTCAGGTAACGCTTGGCCTGCACGTGGTATTCCACCAGCTTGGCCATGCGTTCGCTGAAGCCCGCGCGGCGCAGGTAATCCGCGCCCAGCCGCTCATGGCTGACCACCCCATAACCGCCCATGTTCTCACCGCCCCTGCTGCAGATATGCCCGATATCGTGGAAAAACGCCGCCAGCACCACTTCATCGTCATAGCCCTCGGCCATGGCAAGCTGCGCGGCCTGGGACATATGTTCGATCTGCGACACCGGCTCGCCGATGTAATCCGCCGTGCCGTGCTGCTCATACAAGCCGAAGACTTCGGCAATCGCCTGTTCCGGGCTCATCACGCATCTCCCCACAGTGCGCTGATATTGCGTTCGGCCAGCGCCGGCCCCACGCTCATGCCCACACCTGTGTGCATCAACGCCGCACTGACGCCCGGCGCCGCGCGCAGGAATGAAAACGGCCCCGGCCCACGTGAACCGTAGACACCCTGCCAGCGCTCGACCACCTGGATCTTGCAGCCCAAGGTTTGCTCGGCCAATTCGATCATCCAGTCATCGACCTGCTCGGCGTTGAACGGCGAGGCATCGCTGCCGTAATGGTGGGAATCGCCAATGATCAACTCGCCATGGGGCGTCGGGCTGATGAGCAGGTGAATCCCGTGTTCATGCAGGTGCGGTGCCTCACGCAGGATCTGCGCCTGTACCGGCGCAGCTTGCGGCAGGTCGGCGAAGGCGCCGTAGTGCACGCAGCTCAGGCCCGTGAGCAAGGCATGTTGCAGGTTCAGGTTGACCGCCGGGCGGGCGCGCAGCATTTGCAGGCGGCAAATCTGTGGGTTGAGTTCGGCTATCTGCTCGGCCAGCAGGGTTTGGTAGTCGTGGCCGGAGCAGACAATGATCTGTTCGCCACGAAAACTGCCCGCCGTGCTGTGCAACTGGCCAGGCTCCACGTCGCGCACCAGGGTGGAGAAATGAAACTCCACCTTCAGCTCTTGAGCCAGATAATTGATCAGCGCCGGGATCGCCTCGCGGGAATACAGCTGCTGATCGTCCTTGCCATGCAGCGCGGCGCGGTGATGACGGAACTGGCCGCCGTACACATCCTTGAGTGCCGCGCCTTGCAGCAGGTCGACGTTGTAGCCGTGCTCCCGAGCGCGGCCGGCGCAGAAAGCTTCGAGCAGATGCTCTTCGGCTTCAGTGCGGGCGAACAGGTAGGAGCCATTGCGCTTGAGCTGGATGCCGGCCGCCTGCCCCCAGTGGCCCCAGATATCACGGCTCTGGCGTGCCAGGTCGAGCATCGGCCCGGGCGGTTGCCCGGTGACCAATGCCTGGCCGAAATTGCGCACCGAGGCGCCGAGCGGCGTGGCGCTGCGCTCGAACACCTTGACCTTGAGGCCGCGCTTGGCGGCGGCGTAGGCGTGGGAGAGGCCGAGGATGCCGGCGCCGATGATCAGCAGTTGTGTCATTAAGTGATGTCCTGTTTTCAAGACCGCCATCGGGGGCAAGCCCCCTCCCACCTTTGATCTGCGAACGCTTTCAAATGTGGGAGGGGGCTTGCCCCCGATGAGGCCATCAGCCCAACCCGAGAATTTACTGACCCGCCACCTTCTCCGACTTACCGTCATACCGCTTGCGCCACTCGGTCAAAATGCTATCGCGGTTTTTCGAGGCCCAGGAGAAGTCATTCTTGATCAACCGCTGCTCATAATCGGCCGGCAGCTCAGTCTGCGGCTTGGCAATCCCCGGCTGGGCGAGCACGGCAAAGTTTTCCTTGTACAACTCCATCGCGGCAGGGCTGGCGGAGAAGTCGGCGAGCTTTTTAGCCGCATCGGCGTGGGCGGTGCCCTTGATCACAGCAGTGGCTTCGATGTCCCAGCCCAGCCCTTCTTTCGGCAGGATGATGTCCAGCGGTGCGCCTTGGCGTTTGAGCTGCACCGCCGGGTATTCAAACGAAATACCAATCGGGAACTCACCCGACGCCGCCAGCTTGCACGGCTTGGAACCGGAGTGAACGTACTGGCCGATGTTCTGGTGCAGGTCGTCCATGTACTGCCAACCCTGCTTCTCGCCGAAGGTTTGCAACCAAGCGCTCACGTCCAGAAAGCCGGTGCCCGAAGACGCCGGGTTGGGCATTACGATCTTGCCCTTGTACTCAGGCTTGGTCAGGTCTTGCCAGCTCACCGGCTTGGTCAGGCCCTGTTTTTCGGCTTCGACGGTGTTGAAGCAGATGGTTGCGGCCCACACATCCATGCCGACCCAGGCGGGTGGGTTGGCGGCGTCGCGGTAGTTCTTGCCGATCTTGTCCAGGTCCTTGGGTGCGTAGTTATCCAGCATGCCTTGCTGGTCGAGGATCGCCAGGCTGGAGGCGGCCAGGCCCCAGACTACGTCGGCTTGCGGGCGGGCTTTCTCGGCCAGCAGCTTGGCGGTGATGATCCCGGTGGAATCGCGCACCCACTTGATCTCGACATCAGGGTTGGCCTGCTCAAAGGCCTTTTTGTAGCTCTTCAACTGCTCGGCTTCGAGGGCCGTGTACACGGTCAGCTCGGTCTTGGCGAAGGCATTCAGGCTGAATGCAGTGAGTACCGCAGCGACCAGCGCCAGGGGCTTGAACATGGAGCACCTCCTTAGGGATGTTTATTGGCCGGGCGCGGTCTGGCGCCAGGCTTGGGAGCGGCGCAACGCGCCACGTGAGGCCCACGCCAGCAGCAGCGAAACGCCGGCCGACGTGAACAGAATCAGGGTCGACATGGCCGCCGCACCGCCGACGTTGCCGGCGTCGTCCATGTTCAACACGGCGACGGCGGCGAGGATGGTGTCGGGGCTGTAGAGGAAGATCGCGGCGGACACGGTGGTCATCGCCGACACAAACAGGTAGCGCACGATGTCCAGCAGCGCCGGCAGGCAGATCGGCACCGTCACTTTCAAGTAATGGCGGTAGAGCGGTGCTTTGAGGGACAAGGCAGCGGCTTCGAATTCAGCGTCCAGTTGGCGCAGCGCGGTGGTGGCGGTCATCTGTGCGGTGGTCAAATAATGAGCAATCGTGCACACCACCAGCAACGTCATGGTCCCGTAGAACACATGCAGCGGGTTACCGTTGAGGTTGAAAAAGAACACATAGCCCAGGCCCAGCACCAACCCCGGCACGGCCATCGGCACAAAGCTGAGCATGCGCAACGCCAGGTTGAGGCTCTTTTGCCCCTGGGTCTTTTCCATCAGGTAGGCGCCGGTGAAGATCAGCACACTGCCGACCAATGCCGTGCACAGGGCCATGGTCAGGCTGTTGCGGTAGGCCAGCCAGCCGCCACCGGCCGTGTCTTCAAACTGGTAGTGGCTGAGGGACAGCGACAGGTTGTACGGCCAGAATTTGACCAGCGAGGAGTACACCGCCATACCGAACACCAGCAGCAACACGGCGCAGATCAGCAGCACGAGGGCCAGGTAGCAGGCGTCTCTTGTGCGCGACGGCGCCGGCTGGAACACCTGGGCGCGGCCGCTCATGGAGTCGCCATGCCGGCGGCGCAACCAGGCATCCACCGCAAAGCTGAACAGCGCTGGCAACAGCAACACCATGCCGATCAACGCGCCACGACCAAATTGTTGCTGGCCGACCACCGCCTTGTAGGCCTCCAGCGCTAATACTTGATAGTCGCCGCCGACCACCACGGGCACGCCGAAGTCGGTGATGGTGAGGGTGAACACCAGGCAAAACGCGGCGAACACCGCCTGGCGCGTGGCCGGCCAGGTAATGCTGCGAAACGCCCGCGCCGGGCTGGCACCCATGCTTGAGGCCGCATCGAACAGGCGCGCATCCGCCAGGGACAGTGCCGACAGCAAGATCATCAAGGCGTGTGGGAAGGTGTAAATCACCTCCCCGAGAACAATGCCCCAGAAGCCGTAGATATTGTCCGAGAGCAAACCGCGCAACAGGCCCTGGTTACCGAACAGGTACACCAGCGCAATGCCTGGCAACATCGACGGCGCCATCAGCGGCAGCAGTGACAGGCCGCGCCAGATGGCCTTACCGGGGATAAGTGTGCGTTGCAGGGCGTAGGCAAACAGGTAAGCCAGCGGTACGACGATGGCCGCCACGCTGAGGGAAACTTTCAGGCTATTGCCGAGCAACCAGTGGAAGTTATCGCTGGCGAGCAATTCCCGCGCGGCAACCAGCCCACCGCCCTGCCCGGCTTCACTGCTGAAGCCGCGCCAGAAGATCGCCAACAACGGCAGCAATACGGCGATACCCAGCAGCACAAGCCACAAGAGCTTGCCGCCGACGACGAAAATGCGATCACCGAGTTCGGCGCGGGACACCTGGCGCGGCAGCGTCATCACCGCGGCCATCTCAGGCAAACACCTGCAGGCTGCGCGGCGGCAAGGCTACCCAGATGTCCTGGGCGCCCAGGCGCGGCATGGCCTCCGGGGCCAGCTCGGCCAGCAGCGGATGGCCGGGCAGTTGCTCCAGCTCAAAGCTCATGCGGCAGCGGTTGCCGAGGAAGGTGATCTCGCGCACTTTGGCCGGGAACAGGTTTTCTTCATGCACCGGCGGGTTGACGCTGATGGCTTCCGGGCGGCAGAACAGCCGACCGGACCTGGCCACGCCGGCATCGTCGGCCAGGCGCATGTTCATCCCGCCCACCTGGGCGTGGCTGGCGCTGTTGCGACTGAACGGCAGCCAGTTACCCTGGCCGACAAACTCTGCCACGAATGGCGTGGCCGGGCGGTCGTAGATCTCCTGGGGCGTGGCGTATTGCTCGACCTTGCCGTTGTTCATCACGGCGATACGGTCGGCCATCAGCATGGCTTCGTCCTGGTTGTGGGTCACCATCAAGGTGGTGATGCCCAGGCGCCGTTGCAGTTGGCGCAGCTCGGTGCACAGGTGCTCGCGTACACGGGCGTCGAGGGCCGACATCGGCTCATCCAGCAACAGCAACGAAGGCGCCGGTGCCAGGGCGCGGGCCAGGGCCACGCGTTGCTGTTGGCCGCCAGAAAGTTGGCCGGGGTATTTTTTCTCGCTGCCGACCAGCCCTACCAGTTCGAGCATCTGGCCGACACGCTGGCGCACTTCATCGCGGCCGCTGCCGGTGAGGCCGTAGCCGATATTCGCTTCAACGCTGAGGTTGGGAAACAGTGCGTAGGACTGGAACAGAATGCCGTAGTCCCGAGCCTGGGGCGGCAGTAGGGAAACGTCGCGGTTGCCCAAGTAAAGTTCGCCGCTGTCCTGGCGCTCCAGGCCCGCGATGCAGCGCAGCAAGGTGGTCTTGCCGCAACCCGACGGGCCCAGCAGGCACACCAGCTCGCCAGCGGCGACGTCCAGGGACACGTTGTCCAACGCGGTGAAGGCGCCGAAGCGTTTCTGGATACCACGCACCTTCATCGGCGCGCCGGGTTGGGTCAGGGCTGTGTTCATGGTGGCACCTCATCGAACGGATGAAGGCCATGCTAGGGGGGCAATGCGTCCCTGATGTGGCAGAAAGGCAAAACGCGGCGATAGTGGTATTGGTGGATTTGGGTGTACCGCTATCGGGGGCAAGCCCCCTCCTACAGTTGACCGAGTTCCAACATGAGAATGCGGTCAAAATGTGGGAGGGGGCTTGCCCCGATGAGGCCCCAAAAGCCACCCCAAAACCTCAGAGCGGCGACATTTCCTGCGCCAACCCCAGAAACGCCGCCGGCAGCCGCGCGCCTTTGCGCTCCTTGAGGCAATACAGATACTCCGGAATCTGCGGCGCATTCTCGATAGTCAGCACGCGCAGCTGCGGGTCATGGGGCACTTCCTGGCGGGCGATGATGCTGATGCCGATATTGCGCAGCACCGCCTCGCGAATCGACTCGCGGCTACCGATTTCCAGCAGCGGCCCATGGCTCACGCCGGCGCCCTGCAGCAACTCTTCGGTGAGGCGCCGGGTGGTGGAGCCCGCTTCACGCATCAATAAGGTGTGCCCGGCCAATGCGGTGAGCGGCACGTGATCCCGTTTGGCCAGGGGATGGTTGCGATGCACCGCCAGCACCAGGGGGTCGGTGCCGAGTACGCGGCGGATCAGGCGCGGGTCTTCCAGCAGTTGCGAGGAAGCGGCAACGTCGACGCGGTAGTCGTCCAGCGCTTCGAGCACTTGCTGGGAGTTGCCGATTTCCACCGATACTTCCACCTGGGGCAGGCGCTCACGAAAGGCTTTGACCAGATCGAGGATGTAATACGGCGCCGTTGCGGCAATTCGCAGGGCACCCTGGACCTGGCCATTGTTGCGCAGGAAGAACTCGATGTCCGCTTCCTGCTGCAGCAACGCCTTGACCATCGGCAATAACCGCGCGCCGTCGTCGCTGACGGTGAGGCGGCGGCCGCCACGGTAGAACAGCTCAACGCCGTACTGGCCTTCCAGGTTGCGAATCTGGGTGGTGACCGTGGGCTGGCTCAGGCCGAGTTTTTTCGCCGCCTGGGTAATGCTGCCCAAACGCGCGACCATAAAAAACGCCTTCAACTCGGCACTCAGCACGCCACCCTCTCATCGTCTATTTGCGCAACAAGCGCAGGCCATTGAACACCACCAGCAGGGCCACGCCCATGTCGGCGAACACCGCCATCCACATGGTGGCCATGCCCAAGAAGGTGACCACCAGGAAGATCGCCTTGATCACCAATGCCAGGGTGATGTTCTGCTTGAGGATACTCGACGTTTGCCGCGACAAACGAATGAATGCCGGAATCTTGCGCAAATCATCGTCCATCAGCGCCACATCGGCGGTCTCGATGGCGGTGTCGGTACCGGCTGCGGCCATGGCAAAACCGATCTCGGCGCGGGCCAGGGCCGGGGCGTCGTTGATGCCGTCGCCGACCATGCCCACGCGGCGGCCTTGGCCGTAAAGGGCTTCGATGGCTTGCAGTTTATCGGTGGGCAGCAGGTCGCCCTGGGCCTGGTCGATGCCAACCTGGGCGGCAATCGCCTGGGCGGTGTGGGTGTTGTCACCGGTGAGCATCAGGGTCTTGATGCCCAACTCATGCAATTGCGCGATGGCTTCGCGGCTGCTGTCCTTGACCGTGTCGGCCACGGCGAACAGCGCCAGCGGGCCGGATTTGTCGAGCAGCAGCACCACCGACTTGCCTTGTTTCTCCAGGGCGAAGAGTTTCTCTTCCAGCTGCGGCGAGCACAGGCCCAGGTCTTCCACCAGGCGGTGGTTGCCCAGGTGGTAGGTTTCGCCGTTGATATCGCCGCGCACGCCACGACCGGCCAGGGCCTCGAAGTTATCCACAACGTGGCTTGGCAGGTTTTTATCCACAGCCGCATTGGCAATCGCCAGCGACACCGGATGGTCGGAACGCCCGGCCAGGCTGGCGGCCAGGGCCGGCGCGCGGTCTTCGACGTTGGGGAACAGCGCCAGGTAATCGGTTTGCACCGGCTTGCCGTGGGTGATGGTGCCGGTCTTGTCCAGCGCGAGGTAATCGAGCTTGTAGCCGCCCTCCAGGTACACACCGCCTTTGATCAGGATGCCTTTGCGCGCGGCGGCAGCGAGGCCACTGACGATGGTCACCGGGGTGGAAATCACCAGGGCGCAGGGGCACGCCACGACCAGCAGCACCAGGGCGCGGTAAATCCAGTCGAACCACGCGCCGGCCATGAACAGCGGCGGGATCACCGCTACGCCCAAGGCAAACAGGAACACCGCCGGGGTGTAGATTTTCGAGAAGCTGTCGACGAAACGCTGGGTCGGCGCGCGGGCGCCCTGGGCCTGTTCCACGGCGTGGATAATGCGCGCCAAGGTCGAATTATTCGCGGCCGCCGTCACTTTGTATTCCAGGGAGCCGGCCTGGTTGATGGTGCCCGCGAAGACTTTATCGCCCACGGTCTTTTCAATCGGCAGGCTTTCGCCGGTGATCGGCGCCTGGTCGATGGTGGACTGCCCGGCGGTGACTTCACCGTCCAGGCCAATGCGCTCGCCGGGTTTTACCCGAACGATGGCACCGAGTTCGATGCTTTTGACTTCTTTTTCGACCCAGCTACCATCGGCCAACTGCACCGTGGCCTGCTCCGGGGCCATTTGCATCAAGCCGCTGATGGCATTGCGCGCACGGTCCAGGGATTTGGCTTCGATCAACTCGGCCACGGTAAACAGGAACATCACCATCGCCGCTTCGGGCCACTGGCCGATCAGCACGGCACCCGTGACCGCGATGCTCATCAGCGCGTTGATGTTCAGGTTGAGGTTTTTCAGGGCAATCCAGCCCTTCTTATAGGTGGTGAGGCCGCCGCTGAGGATCGATACCAGCGCCACAATGGCAACCACCCAGGTGGGCGCGGCCCCCGTAAAGTGCAGCACTTCGGCGCCCAACGCGCCTACGCCGGACACTGCCAGCGGCCACCAATGTTTCTTGGCCGGTGGCTCGGCGGCAGGTGTGCCTTCTTCGATAGGGTCGGCCTGCATGCCTAAGGATTTGATGGCGTCGATGATCGGCGCGGTGTTCGGCAGGTCATGGGTGACGCCGAGGATGCGGTTGATCAGGTTGAATTCCAGCTGCTGCACGCCGGCGAGCTTGCCCAGTTTGTTCTGGATCAGCGTCTGCTCGGTGGGGCAGTCCATGGCTTCGATGCGGAAGGTGCTCAAGCGCGAGCCAGCGGTAGGCGCTTCGCTCAGTTGCACCAGCGCGGGGGCTGGGCTGGCGGCGCAGCAGGAACCGCCATGGTTATGCACAGGCGTGAGTTTCTTCGGTTCATGATCATGGTCATGGTCATGGTCATGGTCGTGTTTGTGCGGGGTGTGGATGGAGTCGCTCATTCTGTCGCGTCCGTAAAGGTGCCTGTTGCCAAGTAAAGACCCTGTAGCCACTATAGGGTCAAGCACCCATTTGGAGATTGCTGCGATGAAGATCGGCGAATTGGCCAAACTCACCGACTGCCCGGTGGAAACCATCCGTTATTACGAGAAAGAAGGCTTGCTGCCGCCCCCGGCGCGCACCGACGCCAACTACCGCGTGTACACCCAGGCGCACACCGAACGGCTGATCTTCATCCGCAACTGCCGCAGCCTGGACATGACCCTGGAAGAAATCCGCAGCCTGCTCGGGCTACGCGACAGCCCTCAGGACCAGTGCGAAAACGTAAATGCGTTGATCGACGAACACATCCACCACGTGAAAGCGCGGATCGATGGGCTACTGGCGTTGCAGGAGCAATTGCTGGATCTGCGCCAACGCTGTGGCGGCGGGCCCGAGTGCGGGATTCTGCAGCGGCTGGAAGTCAGCGGCAGTGTGGCAGCCAGCGAGGCTGAGCCCTCGCATGTAGGCAGAAGCCACGGCCACTAAATCAAGTGATCACCGGCTAAATGTGGGAGCGGGCTTGCTCGCGAATGCGGTGTGTCAGCCACTGCATGTGCAAGCTGATACTCCGCATTCGCGAGCAAGTCGAATCGTCGCACCGCCCCTCCCACATTGATCAGATGGCCACGTCGGCCTTGATGCTTGGGTCGGCGTCGTAGCCAACAATCTCGAAGTCTTCGAACTTGTAGTCGTAGATCGACGCAGGCTTGCGCTTGATCACCAGCTCCGGCAACTTCTTCGGCGTGCGCGCCAGCTGGGTCTGGATCTGTTCCATATGGTTGCTGTAGGCGTGGGTGTCGCCGGTGGTGACGATGATCTCGTGAGGGATCAGGTCGCATTGCTGGGCCAGCATATGCGTCAGCAGGGCCAGCGCGGCGGTGTTGTACGGCAGGCCGAGGAATACGTCGGAGCTGCGAATGTACAACTGCATCGACAGATGGCCGTCGTGCACAAACGCCTGGTACAGCAGGTGGCACGGCGGCAGCGCTTGTTTGCCGTTGCGCGCGTTTTCCTGGGGGCTCTGGGTTTCGTCGGGCAGGTACTCGACGTTCCAGCCATGAAACAGGATGCGACGGCTGTTGGGGTTGGTCTTGAGCGTGTGCACCATGTAGTCGATCTGGTTGATCGTGCCGCCGTCCTTGGTCGGCCAGGCGGTCCACTGCTCGCCGTACACCGGGCCCAGGTCGCCGTCTTCGGTGGCCCATTCGTCCCAGATTTTCACGCCATTTTCGTTGAGCCACTTGATGTTGGTGTTGCCGCTCAACATCCAGATCAGCTCGTTGGCGATGCTTTTGAAGTGAAGCTTCTTGGTGGTCAGCAGCGGGAAGCCGTCGGCCAAGTTATGCCGATACTGACGGGCGAACACGGCCTTGGTGCCGGTGCCGGTGCGATCGCCCTTGGTCAATCCATTGGTGATGACGTCGTTCAGTAGTTCGAGATATTGCTTCATGTTTTTACCCGTATCGTTGAAGCCCGGGCCCTTCACAGAGGGCCCAGGCATTCGAATTTAAAGCGCGGCGTTCTTGATGCCTTGCGGGCGATTGTACGCCCACCACAGCAGGCCCAGGCCGCCGAGGATCATTGGCAGGCTGAGGATCTGGCCCATGGTCACCCAACCAAACGCCAGGTAGCCCAGCTGTGCATCCGGCACACGCACGAACTCGACGATGAATCGGAAGATCCCGTAGAACAAGGCGAACATGCCCGACACCGCCATGGTGGGGCGTGGCTTACGCGAAAAAATGTACAGAATGAGGAACAGTGCCACACCTTCCAACGCGAACTGGTACAGCTGCGACGGATGGCGCGGCAGTTGCGCCGGGTCGCTGAACGGCGGGAACACCATGGCCCACGGCACGTCGGTCGGCTTGCCCCACAACTCGGCGTTGATGAAGTTACCGATACGCCCGGCGCCCAGGCCGATCGGTACGAAGGGCGCGACGAAGTCCATCAGCTGGAAGAACGACTTGCCATTGCGACGGCCAAACCACCAGGCGGCGATCATCACGCCGATAAAACCACCGTGGAACGCCATGCCGCCCTTCCACACCTCGAAGATCAGCGTCGGGTTGGCGATGTAGGCAGACAGATCATAGAACAGCACGTACCCGAGGCGCCCGCCGACGATTACCCCCATCGACATCCAGAACACCATGTCGGAGAGCTTCTCCTTGGTCCAGGTCGGGTCGAAACGGTTCAGGCGCCGGGAAGCCAGCAGCCAGGCACCGCCGATGCCGATCAGGTACATCAACCCGTACCAGTGGATTTTCAGCGGACCGATGGCCAAGGCCACCGGGTCGATCTGCGGGTAAGGCAGCATTGCGACTCCTCGTTAAATCATTAGTCATGGCGACCGGACCATGCCGGGGCGCGATTAAGCCTGCGTTACATAAATTCTTTAAAGCAAAAAGTTTAAACCGACGCAAAACAACAGCCCGGCGAACAACCACTTCAATAAACGCGGCGACAACCGGTGCGCCAAGCGCGCGCCGAAACGCGCAAACACCATGCTGGTCAGGGCAATGCCCAACAGCGCCGGCAAATACACGAACCCTAGACTATGAGCGGGCAGCAGCGGGTCATGCCAGCCCAGAATCATGAAACTTAATGCACTGGCCAGGGCAATCGGCAGGCCGCAGGCGGATGAGGTGGCCACCGCCTGCTGCATCGGCACGCTGCGCCAGGTCAGGAACGGCACGGTCAGCGAGCCGCCGCCAATCCCGAAAATCGCCGAGGCCCAGCCGATCACCGTGCCGGCCAGGGTCAGGCCAACCTTGCCGGACACTGTGCGACTGGCCTTGGGCTTGACGTCCAGGGCTAGCTGCACGGCCACCAGCAGGGCAAACACACCAATGATTTTTTGCAGATGCGGGCCGGAAATCGCCTCGGCGGTCAGCGCACCAAAGCCTGCGCCGATCAAAATGCCAACGGTCATCCACACAAAGATCGGCCAACGCACCGCGCCACGCCGGTGGTGCTCACGCACCGCATTCACCGAGGTAAAGATGATAGTCGCCAGGGAAGTGCCCACGGCCAGGTGGGTCAGCACTTGCGGGTCAAAACCCTGCAAGGTGAAGCTGAACACCAGCACCGGCACAATGATGATCCCGCCACCCACGCCAAACAGCCCGGCGAGCACGCCCGCACAGGCGCCGAGCAGCAAATACAGCAGAAATTCCATGGGAGCCCCCAAACCAAGTCCGGCATGTTAACGGATGGAAGGCATGCGACCCAACTGGATACGATGGAACGCCGCTGCCTGAGTGGGTAGAGTGGCTAAAAACACAAAAGGGAACCGCCTGATGTGCCTGATTGTTTTCGCCTGGCGGCCGGGCCACGCCCAACCGCTGATCGTCGCGGCCAACCGTGACGAGTTCTACGCCCGCCCCAGCCTGCCGCTGGCCCAGTGGCCGGATGCGCCCGATATCTACGCCGGTCGCGATCAGGAAGCCGGCGGCACCTGGCTTGGGGTAAATGCCGATGGGCGGTTTGCCGCCCTGACCAACATCCGCGACCCGCACCAGCCGCCGGCACGCAAATCCCGCGGGGAACTGGTAGCGCGGTTTCTCAGCAGTTCGCTACCGATTGCCGAGTATTTGGCCGACGTTAACGGCCGTTCGATTGAATATGCCGGGTTTAACCTGTTGGTGGGCACGCGGGATGAGCTGTGGCATTACAACGCCAATCAGACCGAGCCCACGCAGTTGAAGGCCGGGGTGTATGGGTTATCCAACGCCGGGCTGGATACGCCGTGGCCCAAGTTGCTCAAGGCCAAGGCGGGGTTGAGCGAGGTGTTGGAGGACCCGCAGCCGGAAGCTTTGCTGGAGATCTTGAGCGATCCGCAGACGGCACCGTTTGCCGAGTTGCCGGATACCGGTGTTGGGTTGGCGACGGAAAGCCTTTTATCCAGCGTGTTTATTGCCAGCCCGAGTTACGGGACGCGAGCGAGTACGGCGCTGATTGTAAATGCCGACGGCACGCGGCGGATGGTGGAGCGCAGCTTTGGGCCGCAGGGGGGCAGGTTGGGCGAGGTCGACCTCAATATTTAGCGTCACCAAAAACCAATGTGGGAGGGGGCTTGCCCCCGATAGGGGAGTTTCAGCCACCAAATACTCAGCTGATCCACCGCTATCGGGGGCAAGCCCCCTCCCACATTTTGATTTTTGCCAGGCTTTAGAGGGTTTTTGCCGAAGCCGGGTTGATCATCCGCGTCAGTCCCAAATTCTTCAGCGCCAGTTGCAGCGAACTGTGGATAACTTGCGGGTTGTCGATGGTCATCAGCTCGGCCAGCAGATCCTTGGCCATGCTCAGTTCAACTTGGCGCAGCATCCACTTCACCTTCGGCAAGTTGGTGGCGTTCATCGACAGGCTGTCAAAGCCCATCGCCATCAACAGCACTGCCGCCGCCGGGTCACCGGCCATTTCACCGCAGATGCTCACCGGCTTGCCTTCGGCATGGGCGTCGCGCACCACATGTTGCAAGGCTTGCAGCACCGCCGGGTGCAGGTAGTCGTAGAGGTCGGCCACCCGTGGGTTGTTACGGTCCACGGCCAGCAGATACTGGGTCAGGTCGTTGGAGCCCACCGAGAGGAAGTCCACCTGCCGCGCCAGCTCTTTGGCCTGGTACACCGCCGCCGGGATTTCGATCATCACGCCAATCGGCGGCATCGGCACGTCGGCGCCTTCGTCGCGCACTTCGCCCCAGGCACGGTGGATAAGGTGCAGCGCCTCTTCCAGCTCATGGGTGCCGGAGATCATCGGCAACAGGATGCGCAGGTTGTTCAGGCCTTCGCTGGCCTTGAGCATGGCGCGGGTCTGCACCAGGAAGATTTCCGGGTGGTCCAGGGTCACGCGGATACCGCGCCAGCCGAGGAAGGGGTTGTCTTCCTTGATCGGGAAGTACGACAGCGATTTGTCGCCGCCGATGTCCAGGCTGCGCATGGTCACCGGCAACGGATGGAAGGCGGACAGTTGCTCGCGGTAGATCGCCAGCTGTTCCTTCTCACTCGGGAAGCGCTGGTTGATCATGAACGGCACTTCAGTGCGGTACAGCCCCACCCCTTCGGCGCCGCGCTGTTGCGCGCGGGCCACATCGGCCAGCAGGCCGGTGTTGACCAGCAGCGGCACGCGATGGCCGTCGAGGGTTACGCAGGGCAGTTCGCGCAGCGAATCGAGGCCCAGCGCCAGTTGTTTCTCTTCTTCCACCACCTCGGCGTATTGCTTGCGCAGCACTTCGCTGGGGTTGGTGAACACTTCGCCACGATGGCCATCGACGATCATGTCGATGCCGTCGACCTTGGAATACGGCAGGTCCACCAGGCCCATTACCGTCGGGATGCCCATGGCCCGGGCCAGGATCGCGACGTGGGAGTTACCCGAACCCAGTACCGAAACCAGGCCCACCAGTTTGCCTTCCGGCACTTCGCCGAGCATGGTGGCGGTCAGTTCTTCACTGATCAGGATGGTGTTGTCGGGGTAGACCAGGTTGGTGGTGCGGTCTTCCTGCAGGTAGGCCAGCAGACGGCGACCGAGGTCGCGCACATCCGAGGCGCGCTCGCGCAGGTAGGCGTCGTCCATCAATTCGAAACGGTTGACGTGATCGGTGACCACCTGGCGCAGCGCGCCTTGGGCCCACTGGCCGGTCTTGATCACGGTCTTGACTTCGTTACCCAGGGACGCGTCATCGAGCATCATCTGGTACACGTCGAACAACGCGCGCTCTTCGGGGCGCAGCTGGGTGGCCAGCTTGGTCGACAGGTTGCGCATGTCGGCGCGCACGCCTTCGAGGGCGGTCTTGAACAGTTTGATCTCGGCGTCGATGTCTTTGACGATCTTGTCCGGTACCACGTCGAGGTCAGCAGGCGGCAACATGACCACCGCAGTACCGACCGCCGCGCCAGGCGAACCCGGCACACCGACGAACTTGGCCTCCTGGATGCCTTTACCCTCGCGCCCCAGGCCGCGAATCGAGCCCGTGGCTTCGGCGTGGGCAATAACCCCGGCGAGCTGCGCACTCATGGTCACGAGGAAGGCTTCTTCACCTTCGTCGAACTGGCGGCGCTCTTTTTGCTGGATGACCAACACGCCGACAACGCGGCGGTGGTGAATGATCGGTGCGCCGAGGAACGAGGCGTAGCGCTCTTCGCCGGTTTCGGCAAAGTAGCGATAACGCGGGTGATCGGCCGCGTTTTCAAGGTTCAGGGGTTCTTCACGCGTCCCCACCAGGCCCACCAGACCTTCATTGGGCGCCATGCTGACCTTGCCGATGGAGCGCTTGTTCAAGCCCTCCGTCGCCATCAGCACAAAACGGTTGGTCTCGGGGTCCAGCAGGTAAACCGAGCAGACCTGGCTGCCCATGGCTTCCTTGACGCGCAACACAATAATCCCCAACGCCGCCTTGAGATCCTTGGCGGAGTTAACTTCCTGGACGATCTTGCGCAGCGTATTGAGCATGGCTCGGGGTCGAACTCCGTCGTCAGTCGCGCGCTAAAAGGCGCGGGGCAAGCTCTTTGAGAGCGCGACGATAAACCTCGCGCTTGAATGTCACCACCTGGCCCAACGGGTACCAATAGCTGACCCAGCGCCAGCCATCGAACTCCGGTTTACCGGTCAAATCCATCCGCACCCGCTGCTCGTTGGAGATCAGGCGCAGGAGAAACCATTTCTGCTTCTGGCCGATGCACAGCGGTTGGCTGTGGGTACGTACCAGGCGTTGCGGCAAACGATAGCGCAACCAGCCACGGGTACAGGCCAGAATTTGCACATCTTCGCGCTCAAGGCCGACTTCTTCATTCAACTCACGGTACAAGGCGTCTTCAGGGGTTTCATCGGGGTTGATTCCGCCTTGAGGAAACTGCCAGGCATCTTGGTTGATTCGGCGAGCCCATAGCACCTGTCCGGCATCATTCGTAAGAATGATCCCGACATTAGGACGGAAACCATCGGGGTCGATCACGGCAACAACCTCGCAAACGCATGTCGTCGCATTGTTCCACAAAGGTTGATACAGCGGCAACGAGGCTTCTTACCTTATGTGCACTCTAGTGAAAAGACCGTATTCTGGACGCCTTTTTACAGACTTTTCAGCGAGTAACTGCAATGCGCCTGGCTTTATTCGACTTGGACAACACCCTTCTCGGCGGTGACAGCGACCACGCCTGGGGCGATTACCTGTGTGAACGCGGGATTCTCGACCCGGTGGCCTACAAGGCCCGCAACGACGAGTTCTACCAGGATTACCTGGCCGGCAAGCTGGACAATGCCGCCTACCTGAACTTCAGCCTGGAAATCCTCGGCCGCACCGAGATGGCCCAGCTGGACGAGTGGCACCGTGACTTCATGCGCGACTGCATCGCCCCACTGATGCTGCCACTGGCCTTGGAGCTGCTGGCCAAGCACCGCGCCGCTGGCGACAAGCTGGTGATCATCACTGCCACCAACCGCTTCGTCACCGCGCCGATTGCCGAGTTGCTCGGGGTTGAAACCCTGATCGCCACCGAGTGCGAGATGGAAAACGGCCGCTACACCGGGCGCAGCACCGATGTGCCGTGCTTCCGTGAAGGCAAGGTGACACGCCTGAATCGCTGGCTGGAAGAAACCGGGTACAGCCTGGAAGACAGCTACTTCTATAGCGACTCGATGAATGACCTGCCGTTGCTGGAGCAGGTCACGCACCCGGTAGCAGTGGACCCTGACCCGAACCTGCGGGCAGAGGCACACAAGCGTGGTTGGCCGGTGATTACGCTGCGCAGCTGATAAAGCCTTCGCGAGCAAGCCCGCTCCCACATTTGCCTGTGTTCACAAATCAAATGTGGGAGGGGGCTTGCCCCCGATGCAGGCAACTCGGTCTAAAGCCTTAAACCGGCTTGGCCCCCATCAACCCCGCAATCGCCACAAACCCCACCAGGCTGACCACCGCCAGCACCAGGGTGAAATTCAGGCTACCGCCCTCGCCCTTGCGCAGGCGATTAAGCCGCGCCACCAGCCAGAACCAGGCCAGCGCCGCCACGGTATAGAGGATGCTGGAACCCAGAATCCAGGCCTGCCCCAACGGCCAGCCGATCAAGTGCGCCAGCCACCAGCCGGTAAACGGCATGCTGACCACGCAAACGCCCATCAGCAACCACACGAACACCCACGGGCGTTGCACGGTTACGGCCGGACCGGCGCTGCGCTTGCGCCACGCTAGCAACGCCAGGCCAAGGCCGCTGAGCAGCAGCAACACAGTGGCCGCTATGTGGATAACTTTCAGGGTGGTCAGGGTTTCCATGTGTCGTCTTCCTTAAAGGCCGCCCCCATCAGCGTAGTCGCTCAACCGAGGAACAGTTTGTAGGCCGGGTTGTCGCTTTCATCCCAGTACGGGTAGCCAATGGCCTCAAGGGCTGCCGGCACCAGGTGGCGCTCGTTCGCTGGCACTTGCAGGCCGGCAACCACACGGCCGTCAGCAGCGCCGTGGTTGCGATAGTGGAACATCGAGATGTTCCAGCGCCCGCCTAATTTGTTAAGAAAGTTGAACAAGGCCCCCGGACGCTCCGGGAATTCGAAGCGGAACACCACTTCATTGCTGACGTGCGCCGCGTGCCCGCCGACCATATGGCGAATGTGCAGCTTGGCCAATTCGTTCTCGGTCAGGTCCAGCACCGGGAAGCCCTGGCCGGTAAGGCTGGCGATCAACGCGCTGCGTGGGTCGTTTTCCGGGTGGGTCTGCACGCCGACGAAGATGTGCGCCTCGCTGCCGGAGTGGTAGCGATAGTTGAATTCGGTGATCTGGCGCTTGCCCACGGCCTCGCAGAACGCCTTGAAGCTGCCCGGCTTTTCGGGAATGGTCACGGCGATGATGGCCTCGCGGCCTTCACCCAGCTCGGCGCGCTCGGCCACATGGCGCAGGCGGTCGAAGTTGACGTTGGCGCCAGAGTCGATGGCAACAAAGGTCTGGCCGCTGACACCACGGGTCTCGACATACTTCTTGATCCCGGCCACGCCCAACGCGCCCGCAGGCTCGGTGATGGAACGGGTGTCGTCGTAGATGTCCTTGATCGCCGCACAGATTTCGTCGGTGCTGACGGTAATCACTTCATCCACATAGTCTTTGCAGATATCGAAGGTGTGCTGGCCAATCTGCGCCACCGCCACGCCATCGGCGAAGATGCCCACGGTTGGCAGCACCACGCGCTCGCCCGCCGCCATGGCGGCTTGCAGGCAATTGGAGTCGTCCGGCTCGACGCCGATGATCTTGATATCCGGGCGCAGGTACTTCACATACGCCGCGATGCCCGCGATCAGCCCGCCGCCGCCCACCGGTACGAAAATCGCGTCCAGCGGCCCTGGGTGCTGGCGCAGGATTTCCATCGCCACAGTGCCCTGCCCGGCAATGGTGTGTGGATCATCGTAAGGGTGAATGTAGACGTAGCCTTTTTCGTCGACCAGCTTCAGCGAATACGCCAGCGCTTCCGGGAAAGAATCGCCGTGCAGCACCACTTTGCCGCCACGCGAGCGCACGCCTTCCACCTTGATTTCCGGGGTGGTCTTGGGCATCACGATGGTGGCCTTGACCCCCAGCACTTTCGCCGCCAGGGCCAGGCCCTGGGCATGGTTGCCCGCCGAGGCGGTGACCACCCCGCGCGCGCGCTCCTCACTGCTCAACTGGGTCAGCTTGTTGTAGGCGCCGCGAATCTTGAACGAGAACACCGGCTGCAAGTCTTCGCGCTTGAGCCAGACCGTGTTGCCCAGCCGCTCGGAAAGCTGGCGGGCGGTCTGCAATGGGGTTTCTACGGCAACGTCGTAAACGCGCGAGGTGAGGATCTTTTTGACGTACTGTTCAAGCATCGGCAGGCATCACTGGGCGGGTTGGGCAGGGCCAAGGAGTCTAACCCAGCGTTTGGCCGGGAGACCACACGAATCCCAAGGTTTGTTGGGGTATACTCGCGCGCCTCAATAACTCCCCGCCCGTTCCGGAGCCCGCATGACCCAGGATCAACTCAAACAGGCAGTGGCCCAGGCCGCCGTCGATTTAATCCTTCCCAAACTCGACGACAAGAGCATCGTCGGTGTCGGCACCGGCTCCACCGCCAACTGCTTTATCGACGCGCTGGCCCAGCACAAGGGCGCATTCGACGGCGCGGTGGCCAGCTCCGAAGCCACCGCAGCGCGCCTCAAGGGCCATGGCATTCCGGTGTATGAGCTCAACACCGTGAGCGACCTGGAGTTCTACGTCGACGGCGCCGATGAAAGCGACGAGCACCTGAACCTGATCAAGGGCGGCGGCGCAGCCCTGACCCGCGAGAAGATCGTCGCGGCCGTGGCCAAGACCTTTATCTGCATCGCCGACGCCAGCAAGCTGGTGCCGGTACTCGGCGCGTTCCCGCTGCCGGTGGAAGTGATCCCGATGGCCCGCAGCCACGTGGCCCGCGAGCTGGTGAAACTGGGCGGCGACCCGGTGTACCGCGAAGGCGTGTTGACCGACAACGGCAACATCATCATTGACGTGTTCAACATGCAGATCACCGATCCGGTGGCGCTGGAAACTCAGATCAATGCGATCGTTGGCGTGGTCACCAATGGCTTGTTCGCCGCGCGCCCGGCGGATGTGCTGTTGCTCGGAACCCCGGAAGGAGTCAAGACCCTCAAAGCTTGATGCAAAACCAAATGTGGGAGGGGGCTTGCCCCCTCCCACATTAGTTATGCAGAGTTCTCAAGGATTTGTTTTCTTGAACACATAGAACAGGTTCGGCTCGCTGACCAGGTACAACGTACCCTCGTCATCCATGGCGATCCCTTCGGCCTGGGGCACACGCTTGGTCAGGCCATGGCGCCCGTTGAGCAATGACAGACTGCTCAGCGGGCGACCGTCGATGTCCAGCTCCAACACCAGAAACGACTCATCCGACAGCGCCAGCAAGTGCCCGCTGCGCTCATCGTATTGCAGGCTCGACAGGTCGCGCACAAACAATCCGGCATCACGCTTGGGGTTGTTGATCACGTGCACCGAGTAGGTTTTTTCCGGTTTGAAATGCGGAAAGCCATGGACCTCGTAGATCAGCATCGGGTCACGCTCCTTGGCCACGAACAGGCGCTTGCCCACTGAGTCATAGGCCAGGCCTTCGAAGCCCTTGTTACCGCCTCCATGCAGGCCCAGTGTCATCTGCTCGGCGTCGGCGGCATCGAGGAACTGGGTGTCGTCGTCCACATGCACCTTGATCAGCCGCTGCTGGCGCTCATCGCTGATCACATAGATGTTGTCGCTGATAAATTCCACCGCCTCGGCATCGCCAAACCCCACCAGGGGGATGCGCCGCAGGATCTTGCCCTCCAGGGACAGCTCGATCAGCTCGGCGTTTTTATTGGTGACGGTAAACAGGCTTTTGCGCACCGGATCGAAGGTGAGGGCCGACACATCGTCGTCCAACCCCTCGATCACCTGGGCCTCCAGGGCTACCCGGTAGTCAGCCAGGCCAATCGAGTGCTCATTTGCCGGCTGGCGCCAGGCCTGCCAGTTGAACCAGGCGCGCTCGAACAGGCGAAAGTGCTGCGCAGCGGCCCCGGCGATGATCAGGGCGATCAGCACAAGAATAAAAAGAATAGGTTTGGGGCGAGCAAATCGGCGCATCGGGCGGGCTCAAAGTCAGAAAGTGGCGAATGAATATCACGCCTGTCTGAATTTAAACTTAAACGCCCGCGGATGTCTGGCGAATGCCGCTAATAGAGATCTTTCCGACGTAATCTGTCGACTATTTTTGCTTCTCGAAGCGATAGAACAGGTTGGGCTCACTGACCATGTACAGCGTGCCCTCCTCGTCCATCGTCACCCCTTCCGCCCGGGGAATGGTGTCTTTGAGGCCGTTGAAACCGCCGAGCAAGGTCATGAAGCTGACTTGCTCGCCCTTTTCATCCAGCTCCAGCAACAGGTGCGAGTCAGCCGAGAGCACCAGCAGGTGCCCGGTACGCGGGTCCACGGCCAGGGCTGAGAGGTTGCGCATGTCCAACTCTTTGCTGGCCAGCTTCTGTTTATCGCCCACCAGGGTCTGGCCACCGTTGCTTTTCCAGGTAAACAGCGCGGGCGGGCGCTCTTCGCCAAACACCAGTTGCTGGTTGCGCTTGTCCCAGGCCACGGCTTCAAACGCCTTGTTCTGGTCCTTGGACGGCCCGAGGTCGTAATTCGGGAAATCGGCCTTGTTCAATTGCTGGGTGGTGGCGTCGACCTTGACGAGGGAAACCGTGTGCTGGCGCTCATCGACCACCGCTATCAGGCCGTTTTCCATCACCGTCACGCCTTCCGGGTTGTCCCAGCCGTTGAGCGGCATCTTGCGCAACACTTCGCCCTGCAGGCTCAGTTCGACAAGAAACGGGTTTTTGCCCATCACCGAAAACAGGGTTTTGGTCTGCGGATTGTAGGAGACGTCCGAAGCTTCGTCCTTCTCCATACCCGGCAGCCGCTTGCCATCGATGACGGCGTGATAGTCCGGCAGCCATACACTGGCCTGGCGCTCAGTCGGCGTTTCGAAACGCTCCAGCACCCACAGCAGGCCACGATCGTCCCAGTGCATGACCCAGGCGACGCCATAGATGATCACGCCAGTCAGGAGCAGCCAGGAATACCAGCGCAAGGCAAAGCGGGAACGCGGCTTGGAGGTAGCAGAAGGCAGAGGCACGGCCATTGGCGCTTTTTCCGGAAAGTCAGCATTAGGGGATAGCACAAGGCCAAGGATTATCCGGATAGCGTGTGAAAAAAATGCAAAAGCCCAAGGTTCAACGGATGTACATAAATCCAATGTGGGAGGGGCAAGTCGAACCGTCGCACCGCCCCTCCCCCAGTTTGACTACATTTTGCCTGACGTTCAGCGAACGCTGCTTTCGAAGCGGTTCACGCCGGTCAGCTCCAATACCAGCTCATCGCCTACATTCAACGGGCCCACGCCGGCCGGGGTGCCGGTGAGGATCACGTCGCCGGCCTGCAGCGAGAAGCAGCCGGCCATGTGCTGGATCATCGGGATGATCGGGTTGAGCATTTGCGCGCTGTTGCCATCCTGGCGCACTTCGCCATTGATGCTCAGGCGAATGCCGATATCGGTGACGTCCGGGAAAGTGCTGCCGACCACAAACGGCGCGATCACTGCGGCGCCGTCGAAGGACTTGGCGATTTCCCACGGCAGGCCCTTGGCTTTCAGCTCGGCCTGTTTGTCGCGCAGGGTCAGGTCCAAGGCCGGGGCGAAGCCGGAGATGGCGTCCAGCACTTCCTCGCGGCTGGGCTTGTTCGACAGCGGCTTGCCGATCAATACCGCGATTTCCGCCTCGTAATGCACCGAACCGCGCTCGGTCGGAATAGCAAAACCACCTTCCAGCGCCACCACGCAACTGCCCGGCTTGATGAACAGCAGCGGCTCGGTGGGTACCGGATTGTCCAGTTCCTTGGCATGTTCGGCGTAGTTGCGGCCGATACACACCACTTTGCCCAACGGGAAGTGGATGTTGGTGCCGTCGACATACTTATGCTGGTAGCTCATGGAACGACTCCTTAAACAGCGAAGATCTTGCCAGGATTCATGATCCCGTTCGGGTCGAACACCGCTTTCACGGCCTTCATGTATTCGATTTCAACCGGTGAGCGGCTGTAGGTCAGGTAGTCGCGCTTGGTCATGCCCACGCCGTGTTCGGCAGAGATCGAACCGTTGTACTTCTCGACGGTTTCAAACACCCACTTGTTCACGGTGGCGCATTTGGCGAAGAACTCGTCCTTGCTCAGGTTTTCCGGCTTGAGAATGTTCAGGTGCAAGTTGCCGTCGCCGATGTGACCGAACCAGACAATTTCGAAGTCCGGGTAATGTTCGCCGACGATCGCATCAATTTCCTTCAAGAACGCCGGCACTTTGGAGACAGTTACCGAAATATCGTTCTTGTAGGGCGTCCAATGGGAGATGGTTTCGGAAATGTACTCGCGCAGTTTCCACAGGTTGTGCAGCTGGGTTTCGCTCTGGCTCATCACGCCGTCCAGCACCCAGCCCTGCTCGACGCAGTGCTCGAAGGTTTCCAGGGCGTGGTTGGCGACTTCTTCAGTGGTGGCTTCGAACTCCAGCAGCGCGTAGAACGGGCACTCGGTTTCGAACGGCGCCGGCACATCACCGCGCCCCATGACTTTGGCCAGGGCCTTGTCGGAGAAAAACTCGAAGGCCGTCAGGTCCAGCTTGCTCTGGAAGGCGTGCAGCACCGGCATGATCGAGTCGAAATCGGTGGTACCGAGCACCATCGCGGTGAGGTTCTTCGGCGCCCGGTCCAGACGCATGGTGGCTTCCACCACAAAGCCCAGGGTGCCTTCGGCGCCGATGAACAGCTGGCGCATGTCGTAGCCGGTGGCGTTCTTGATCAGGTCGCGGTTCAGTTCCAGCACATCGCCCTTGCCGGTGACGACTTTCATGCCCGCTACCCAGTTACGCGTCATGCCGTAGCGAATAACCTTGATCCCGCCGGCATTGGTGCCGATATTGCCGCCAATCTGGCTCGAACCGGACGAAGCGAAGTCCACCGGGTAGTACAGGCCTTTTTCTTCGGCGACGTTCTGCAATTGCTTGGTGACCACCCCCGGCTGGCACACGGCGGTGCGGTCGGTGAGGTTCACGTCGAGAATCTGGTTCATATAGTCGAACGACACCACCACTTCGCCATTGGCGGCAACGGCAGCAGCCGACAGGCCGGTGCGACCACCGGATGGCACCAGCGCCACCTTGTGTGCATTGGCCCAACGGACAATGGCCTGCACCTGCTCGGTGGTCTTGGGGAACACGATGGCGGTCGGCGCGGGTGCGAAATGCTTGGTCCAATCCTTGCCGTAAGCCTCCAGGGAGTCGGCATCGGTCAGCACTTTGCCGGGCTCAACCAGGGTCTTTAGCTCATCAATCAGGGCAGGATGGTTCATCGACAGAACTCTCGAACAATTCATGGTCATCCTGAGAACGCTTCACGTCGCAGGAATGAGTGTTAGCGGGGCGCGTATGCTAGCATACCGCCCCCGCAGGACAGAGCCCAAGGGCGTTTCTGCGGTGACGGCTTTCCTGCCGTCCGGGTCAGCTTATGTGATCCGATTCCCTGCCATTTTTCTCCGGGATACAGGTTTACGCAGATGAGCAAGACTTCTCTCGATAAGAGCAAGATCAAGTTCCTTCTTCTGGAAGGCGTCCACCCATCGGCTGTCGACGTTCTGAAGGCCGCCGGGTACACCAGCATTGAGTACATCACCAGTTCTCTGCCGGAAGCCCAGCTCAAGGAAAAGATCGCCGACGCGCACTTCATCGGCATTCGCTCCCGCACTCAGCTGACCGAAGAAATCTTCGATCACGCCAAGAAACTCGTGGCTGTCGGCTGTTTCTGCATCGGCACCAACCAGGTCGACCTCAACGCAGCGCGCGAGCGCGGCATCGCGGTGTTCAACGCACCGTACTCCAATACCCGTTCCGTTGCGGAGCTGGTGCTGGCCGAGGCCATCCTGCTGTTGCGCGGCATCCCTGAGAAGAACGCTTCCTGCCACCGTGGCGGCTGGATCAAAAGCGCGGCCAACTCCTTCGAAATCCGTGGCAAGAAGCTGGGTATCATCGGTTACGGCTCGATCGGTACTCAGCTGTCGGTCCTGGCTGAAGGCCTCGGCATGCAGGTGTTCTTCTACGACACCCTGACCAAGCTGCCATTGGGCAACGCCACGCAAGTGGGCAGCCTCAACGAGCTGCTGGGCATGTCCGACATCGTGACCCTGCACGTACCGGAAACCGCTGAGACCCAGTGGATGATGGGCGAGAAGGAAATCCGCGCGATCAAGAAAGGCGGGATCCTGATCAACGCCGCACGCGGCACCGTGGTCGAGCTGGACGCCCTGGCCGACGCGATCAAGGACAAGCACCTGATCGGCGCCGCCATCGACGTGTTCCCGGTGGAGCCACGCTCCAACGATGACATCTTCGAAAGCCCGCTGCGTGGCCTGGACAACGTGATCCTGACCCCGCACATCGGTGGTTCCACTGCCGAAGCACAGGCCAACATCGGCCTGGAAGTGGCAGAGAAGCTGGTCAAGTACAGCGACAACGGTACGTCGGTGTCCTCGGTCAACTTCCCGGAAGTGGCCCTGCCGGCTCACCCTGGCAAGCACCGCCTGCTGCACATCCACCAGAACATCCCTGGCGTGATGATGGAGATCAACAAGGTCTTCGCGGAAAACGGCATCAACATCTCCGGTCAGTTCCTGCAGACCAACGAGAAAGTCGGCTACGTGGTCATCGACGTGGACGCCGAGTACTCGGACCTGGCGCAAGAGAAGCTGCAGCACATCAACGGCACTATCCGTAGCCGCGTGTTGTTCTAAGGTTTCAACCGCACCACGAAAAAGGAGCCCCGCGGGGCTCCTTTTTTTCATCTGAACAAATCTTACTTGACGTTAACCGTGATGACTTTCGAGGCTACAGTCGGGTTGAACTGCATGTGCAGTTTGTCGCCGGCCACCAACTGCAAGGTGTGCTTGCCGGGGGTGAGGGTCAGTTCGGTTTCGGTCTGGGCCTTGCCGTAGTGGATCACGGTGTCGGTGGCCGGGATCGGCAGGCTGGCGTCAGGCAGTTCTTTCTGATCGACCAGCAGATGGTGGTGGCCGGTACCGGGTGCTTGTTCGGTGGCCGGGGCCAGTTTCAGGCCTTCCATGCCGAATTTGACGGTGAAGGTTTTATCCACGGTGGCGCCATCTTTGGGCGACACGATGAAGACTTTGGCGTCTTCAGGGGGCGCGCTGCGCGGGATGCCATCAGCAGCGGTGGCCAACATGGAAGCACCCAGCAACAAGCTGGCGATCGTTGCACGGGACATAAAGGCTTTCATTCGCTTCTCCAGTTTTTCGGTGAAATCTGTAGGGTTATGACAACTTCGCGACAAATTGCTGTCCAAGGCACTCAACACCATAGCAAAGCGATGCTGAACGGCGCCTCGCACATTCGAATTCTTTAGGAGTGACCATGCGCTTTTCGCCTGGCCTGTTACTTTTACTTCCCCTCATGAGCCCTTTGGCTCACGCCGAATTAGTCGATGATGTGTTTGACCGCGGCGAACTGCGTATCGCGCTTGAAGCCAACACGCCGCCGTTCAATTTCAAGGAAGGCGACAAGCTCACCGGCTTTGAAGTGGAGTTGGGTGAGCAACTGGCTAAGGAGATGGACGTACGCCCCTCATTCATCACCACCGACGACACCGACCTGCTGCCGGGGGTGGAAACCGGCAAGTACGATGTGGCCATCAACCATATCGCTATGACTGCCGAGCTGCAGGATCGGTTCGATTTCAGTGAGGCTTACAACGAGAAGCCGGAACTGGCGATCCCGTTCCAGAAGGGTAATCCGGCGTTCAAGGCCAGTTTGGACAAGGCGTTGCAGCGGGTGAAGGCGGATGGCCGATTGAAAGCGTTGGCGCAAAAATGGCTTGAAGGTGAAACACCGGCAGCCCAGGCACAGTAAATCAACTGTGGGAGATCAAATGTGGGAGGGGGCTTGCCCCCGATAGCGGTGTGTCAGACAAATACTTTGTGCTGACCCGCCGCAATCGGGGGCAAGCCCCCTCCCACATTTTGACTTACACAGGGTTTGAGAGTCGGGCCAGGGCTTCCGCCGCCTCAGGCAACTCCAGCTCACTGAACACCTGCACACCATGCTGCTTGAGCAACGCCGCCGTGACGCCCTCGCCGCTCACCTTCACACCGCTGAAGGTGCCGTCATAAGTCAGCAAGTTGCCACATGACGGGCTATTGGCCTTGAGCACGGCAATACGGATGTTGTGACGCTGCACCAGCGCCAAGGCCTGGCGGGCACCGTCGAGGAAGGCGGCGCTGAAGTCTTCGCCCTCGGCGGTCAGCACTTGGGCGCGGCCCTCCCACACATCCACGCCCTGCCCGCCGGGAATCTCGGCCGCGGGGCGCGGTGTGGGCAAGCCCCCCGCGACTTCAGGGCAGATCGCAACCACACGGCCTTCGGCCTGCCATGCCGCCAGTTGGTCGAACGGCCCGCTGGCCCCGCCGTCGTAGCGCACCTTGTGGCCAAGCAGGCAACGGCTGATCAAAATCTTTTGCATGGTTAAAACGGCTCGTTGCCCCGCCGGCGAAACCAGCCGGTAAGGGACAGGCGTTCGCGCGTGGCAGGCATGACTTCGTGGGGCACGTCCCCGGACAGGAACACCACCAGGCAACCGCCGGTGGGCACCACATCGTATTCGACGTCGCCCTTGAGGTACATGCGCAGCTGGCCGCCATGTTCGGGCAGCCAGGCGTCGTTCAAGTAGATCACCGCCGAGACCATGCGCCGGTCGTCGTCGCGGAAACGGTCGAGGTGCTTGAGGTAAAACGCCCCCGGCGGGTACATCGCGAAGTGGCTTTCGAAATCCTCCAGGCCCAGGAACAGGCCACGGTTCATCGCCACACGCAGGCTGTCCATCAACGCCATGTAAGTGTCGCAGCCGCCTGTATCACCCTCTTCCAGCCACTGGATGTGATCGCCGCGAATGCCCTCGCGGATTTCCTGGGCCGGCCCGCGCCCCACCGCCGCCGGTGCCAGCTCGCCTTCAGCCGCACGTTTACGGCACTCAGCCGCCAGTTCCAGGGTCAGAGCCTGGGGCAGGAAGCCGTTCTGCTGCGACCAGCCTTTTTCGGCCAGGTCGTCGACAATGCGTTGCAGCAGGGGGTGATCAAGGGGTATTTGCATGGCGCGCATAGTATCCATACGCCTTCGAATACGACAGAGCCGCCGAGCGTCTGAATACACTTTAGTCAGGTGACTGATAGGACTTCTCGACAAATCCTACGCCCGACACGGACAATAGTGGCCGACTGACAGGAGTCCATATGCGTCGTTTGTTTTTTTCCTTGCTGATGTTCTGCGTTTTGCCCGCCTGGGCAGACGGCCATGACCAGTTGTACAAGGTCGCCGGCTGGGCCGAACAACGTGCGCATTTCAATGACGCCCTCAGTGCGGCCCAGCAACGCTACCGCAATAGCCTGCCGCCGGCGGTGTACCAGGCGCTGGTCGACAACAGCAATAAACGCTTCGCCGCCCAGGCCATGGACAAGCGCGCCGAAGCGCAATTGCGCAAGAACCTGGCGGACCCTGCACCCGCCTTGGCGTTTTTCCAATCGCCGCTGGGGCGCAAGATCGTCGCCGCCGAGTTGCTGGCCACCCGCCGCGACCAGCTGGCGAAAAACGCCCAGGGCCTGCCGCATATCGAAGCCGACGCCACCCGCAGCTTGATCATCGGCCACCTGGCCCAGGCCCTGCCTGCGCGCGAAGCCGGCGCGGAAGTCAGCCTGGCCATCGCCGGCGTAGCCGCTGACAGCCTGAGCCAGATGATCCCCGGCCTATTGGGCGGCGGCCAGGCGCAGGGTATGTTGAATGGGCAGCGCGAGCGTTTGATGCAACAGATCGATAAGGATCTAAGCAATACGTTGCTGTACGTGTACCGGGATTTGTCTGACCCGGAGCTGGAAGAATTCGCTACGTTTGCGGAGTCGGCGGAGGGCAAGGCGTATTACCAGGCGGCGCTGGCGGCGATTCGCGCAGGGCTGGCAGTGGGCCAAAGCACCTCCAGCCTGACACAGTAACTAAATGTGGGAGGGGCTTGCCCCCTCCCACATTTGACCTGTGTTAATTCAGATGCTCCGTCAGGTACTTGAAGTACTCCTCGCGAATCTGCGGAATCTCATTCGCCAGGTGATGCCTGCCCCGCGGCAACATCAACACTTCAGGCTGATCAAACTTGCCCTGTAACACCTGCAGGTTGTGCTGCCAATCCACCGTCATATCTTCCTCACCCTGCACAATCACCGGGCGCCTCGGGCTGCGTGGCGCGGCCTCGATACGCTTGATCCAGCGCGCCAGTGCGCCCACCCAGGCGGTAGGCAGTTGGCGCGGCTGGAGCGGGTCGGCCTCCAGGAACGGCTTGAAGGCGGGGTCGTTGGTGTTCTCGCTGAAGCGCCGGGCGATACCTTTGACGAACGGCCGCAGCAGGTAATAGCTGAGCTGCGACCACCCCCACGCACGCGGCCGCACCAAGGGTGACAGCAAAAACGTCTTGCCCTGGGCCGGACTGTCGGCGCCGTGGTTGAGCAGGTGGTCCACCACCACCGCGCCGCCGGTGCTTTGCCCGAACAAATGCCAGGGCTGTGGCAATTGCAGCGCCAGGGCCTGGGCGAACAGCGCCTGCACCACCCGTTGATACACCGCAAAATCATCGATGCTGGCTCGCGCGCCGCTGGATAAGCCGTGGCCCGGCAGGTCGCAGGCGATCACCACGAAGCCCTGGTCCAGCGCCCAGTCCACCACATGGCGATACAGGCCCATATGGTCGTAAAAGCCGTGGAACATAAACATCGTCGCCACCGGAACCGGCGGCCACCACACTTGCGCAACCACTTGGAACCCGTCCACCTCGAAACGCCCCAGCCGGCTCACGGCGGGCACTGTGCGCGTCGCCAGGTCCAGCCCATAGAAACGCTGGTAGACCCGCGCCTCGGCGCTCAGCGGTTGCGCATCCACCAGGGGCCGCAAACTTTCGCGCAGATGATCAGGGTCAAAGGTAACGGGCATAAAGGGTTCCAGACTTGCGGCGAAGATGAATATCGAGCTGCGATATTCATCTGTCAGGGCAAGCATGGCAAGCTACGCGACCTTCGAGGATGCATCTGAATGCAACGACCCTACCGTACCGCCGTGTTCGCCAGCGTGATCCTGATCCTCTGCGCCGGCGTGCTGTGGGCGGCATACGACTGGTTCCAGGGCCGCTACCTGCGCGCCTTCAGCGAACACACGGCGGTTTTTTCCGGCGACGCGCTGCGCCTGCCCGCCGAACTCAGCGGCCCCGGCCCGATCCGTCTGGTGCACTTTTGGGACCCGGCCTGCCCGTGCAACGTCGGCAACCAACAGCACCTGAGCGAACTGATCGAGCATTACGCGCCTCAAGGCGTCGAGTTCTACGCCCTGCAAAAGCCCGGCAGCCACGGCAGGTTGCCCGACAACCTGCGCAACATGAAAACCCTCAGCGCCCTGCCCGGCGCCGACCAAGTGCCGGCCAGCCCGGCCGTGGGTATTTGGGACCGCACCGGCAAGCTCGCGTATTTCGGTCCGTACAGCGAAGGGCTGACGTGCAATTCCAGTAACAGCTTTATCGAACCGATCCTGAAGGCGCTTGAAACAGATCGCGCGGTGAATGCCACTCACACCCTGGCGGTGGGCTGCTATTGTTCGTGGCCTAAAGATCGTTAGTCCCTCCACTGCGGGTAAGGAATGTTCATGAAGCGCGTCTTGCGGGTTCTCGCGGTTCTGCTGGTGCTCATCGCCCTCGGCGCCGGCTGGTACGTCTACAGCAAGCAACCGACCCGCCAGGGCACGGTTACGCTGGCGAACCTGCAGGGCTCGGTCACCGTGCGCTACGACGACCGGGGCGTGCCGCATATTCGCGCCGAGAACGAGACAGACCTGTACCGCGCCCTCGGCTATGTGCACGCCCAGGACCGGCTGTTCCAGATGGAGATCATGCGGCGCCTGGCCCGTGGCGAGCTGGCCGAGGTGCTGGGGCCCAAGTTGCTGGAGACCGACAAGCTGTTCCGCAGCCTGCGCATTCGCGAGCGCGCGCTGAGCTACGTGGAACACATGGACCATGAATCTGGCGCTTGGAAGGCCCTGCAAGCCTACCTGGACGGAATCAACGCCTATCAGGACAGCCACGCCAGCCCGATGGAGTTCGACGTACTGGGCATCCCTAAGCGCCGCTTCACTCCAGAGGACACTATCAGCGTCGCCGGCTACCTGGCCTACAGCTTCGCCGCCGCGTTTCGTACAGAGCCACTGCTGACTTACGTACGCGACCAATTGGGCAGCGACTACCTGAAAGTCTTCGACCTCGACTGGCAACCCAAGGGCGCGCTCAACCTGGCCGCCAGCGATTGGCAAACCCTCGGTTCCATCGCCTCCCTGAGCGAGCAGGCCCTGGCCGACAATGGCTTGCCGCAGTTCGAAGGCAGCAACGCCTGGGCCATCAGCGGCAGCCGCACCAAGAGTGGCAAGCCGTTGCTGGCGGGCGACCCGCATATCCGTTTCTCGGTGCCGTCGGTGTGGTACGAGGCGCAACTCTCGGCGCCGGGCTTCGAGTTGTACGGCTATCACAACGCGCTGGTACCGGTGGCGTTCCTGGGGCACAACCTGGACTTCGGCTGGAGCCTGACCATGTTCCAGAACGATGACCTCGACCTGATCGCCGAGAAGGTCAACCCGGATAACGCCAACCAGGTCTGGTACCAAGGCCAGTGGGTCGACATGACCAGCAGCGAGCAACAGATTGCGGTCAAGGGCCAGGCGCCGGTCAGCCTCACCCTGCGCCAATCGCCCCACGGCCCGATCATCAATGACGTGCTGGGCGACAACGCCGGCAAAACGCCGGTCGCCATGTGGTGGGCATTCCTCGACACCCAGAACCCGATCCTCGAAGGGTTCTACCAGCTCAACCGCGCCGACACCCTGGCCAAGGCGCGCGCCGCTGCCGCCAAGGTTTCCGCGCCAGGCCTGAACATTGTATGGGCGAACGCCAAGGGCGATATCGGCTGGTGGGCAGCCGCGCAGTTGCCGATCCGCCCGGCGGGCGTGAATGGCGGTTTCATCCTTGATGGCAGCACCGCCCAGGCCGACAAGCTGGGCTTCTACCCCTTCAGCGCCAACCCCCAGGAAGAAAACCCGGCGCGCGGTTACGTGGTGTCCGCCAATGCGCAGCCGGTGTCGCCCACCGGCATGGAGATCCCCGGGTATTACAACCTCGCCGACCGTGGCCAGCAGCTGAACGCGCAATTGAGCGACAAAAGCGTGAAGTGGGACGTGACCAACAGCCAGGCCTTGCAGCTCGGCACCGCCAGCGCCTTTGGCCCACGCCTGTTGGCGCCGCTGTTGCCGGTGTTGCGTGAGGTGGTCAAGGACCCGGCGCAATTGAAACTGGTGGAGCAACTGGCGAACTGGAAAGGCGACTATCCGCTGGACTCCACCAGCGCCACGCTGTTCAACCAGTTCCTGTACAACCTCGCCGATGCGGCCTTTCATCCGAAGCTCGGCGACGGCATGTTCAAGACCCTGCTCAGCACCCGCGTGGTCGACGCCGCTTTGCCACGCCTGGCAGCCTCCGCGGACTCGCCATGGTGGGACGGCAAACGCGCCGACACCGTCAAGCTCGCCTGGGACAACAGCCTCGCGCACCTCAAGGCCACCTTCGGCGATGACCCGAGCCAGTGGCAGTGGGGCAAGGCGCACACCCTGACCCACGGCCACCCGCTGGGCTCGCAGAAACCGCTGGACCTGATCGTCAACGTCGGCCCGTTCCCGGCGCCAGGCACCCATGAAGTGCCGAATAACCAATCGGCCAATATCGGCCCCGCGCCGTGGCCGGTGACCTACGGCCCGTCGACCCGGCGTCTGATCGACTTTGCCGATGTGGCCCACGCCCTCACCATCAACCCGGTCGGGCAAAGCGGCGTGCCCTTCGACAAGCACTACGGCGACCAGGCAGAGACCTATATCGAAGGCGGCTACGAGCAGGCGCATTTCAGTGATGAGGAAGTCACGGCGAATACGCGCGGCACGCTGAAACTATTGCCGGCAAGGTAATTGCCCTGCCACATTTGCACCGAGTACTGCTTTATATCGGCGCCGCAAAGTTAAGCCGGAACTGTTGTGGCGTGACGCCCAGCCGGCGGTTGAACACACTGCGCATGTGCTGGGCGTCGCGAAAGCCGCACTGATAGGCCACGGTCTTCAGCGGTGCGGAGCTGCTTTCAAGCATCACCCGCGCCGCATCCACCCGCGCCCGCTCGACGAATTCCGCTGGCGTCACCCGCGCCTCTCGGGCGAACACCCGGGAGAAATTGCGTGCGCTCATATTGGCCGCCTTGGCCAGGTCGGCGATGGTCAGGTCCCCGGTCAGGTTCGCCAATACGTACAGCTGCACCAACGCCACCGCCGAGGTGGTTTCGGCGTGGGGCGTAAGAAATGGACTGAACTGCGACTGCCCGCCCGCGCGCTGGGTGAACACCACCAGGCGCTTGGCCACGCTCAACGCGACTTCCGGGCCGTGGTCCTGGGCCAACAGATACAACGACAAATCGATGCCCGCCGTGACCCCGGCCGAGGTGTAGAGGTTGCCGTCCTGCACATAGAGGCGGTCGGCCTCGACCTGGGCCGAGGGGCACAGGCGCGCCAAACCGGCAGCATCATTCCAATGGGTGGTGACGGTTTTGCCGTCCAGCAAGCCGGCGCGGGCCAGCATGAAGGCGCCGTTGCAGATCGAACCAAAGCGTTGCGCCCGCGCCGTCGCCCCACGCAGCCAATCATCGAACGGCGCGCCGAAATCCTCGAACGGCAACTGCGGCCCGCCCGCGACCAACAGCAGGTCATAGGCTTGCAGGGCGTCGCTGTAATGCCGATGGGCCTGCAATGACAGGCCGTTGGACGCGACCAGGGTGCCGTGGCCGAAACCGATGACTTCCAGTTGGTAATGATCTTCAGGCGCCAGGAAACGATTGGCCTCGCAGAACACGTCCATGGGCCCCGTCACATCCAGTGACTGGACGCCGGGGAAGATCAGGATGCCGACGGTTTTGCCCATGGCTACAGACACCTTTTCCTAGCTGAATAAATACAACTCCCTGTGGGAGCTGGCTTGCCTGCGATGGCATCACCCCAGTCTAACTGACAGACCGAGTAGCCAGCATCGCAGGCAAGCCAGCTCCCACATTTGACAGCATCTGGCGTGATATCGAGGCACATTGGCCGACATCGCACCCTCGCCGCGATAGCCCGGTGGCAGGCACGCGACCAGACTGGAGCCTTCCCACAGGAGAACCACCATGACCACCACCATCGCCGGTATCCAGATCCCTGACAGCGCCCTCGCCAAGGCCACCACTGAGTACATCCGCGACGTCGAATCCGACCTGCTCTACCACCACTCGCGCCGGGTGTTTCTGTTCGGCGCGTTGAGCGGTGAGCGCAAGCAACTGGCCTATAACCCGGAGCTGCTCTACGTCGGCGCGATGTTCCACGACCTCGGCCTGGTGGAAGGCCATCGCAGTGACGACGAACGTTTCGAAGTGGACGGTGCCAATGCCGCCGCGGCCTTCCTCAAGCCTTATGGGCTGAGCGATGACGATATCGAACAGGTGTGGCTGTCTATCGCCCTGCACACCACGCCGGGCGTGCCGCAACACTTGCGCCCGACCGTTGCGCTGGTGACCGCCGGAGTCGAGATGGACGTGCTGGGCATGGATTACGCCGCGTTTTCCAGCGTGCAGCGCGAAGCCGTGGTGCATGCGCATCCACGCGGTGAAGGGTTCAAGGAGTGCATCATCTGCGCGTTTGCCGACGGCTTGCGCCACCGCCCGCAAACCACGTTTGGCAACGTGAAGACCGATGTGCTGGTGGATCAGGAGCCGGGGTTCAAGCCGATGAATTTTGTCGAGGTGATTCGCAAATCGCCTTGGGCTGCGTAGTTGACTTGAAACCCAATCAAATGTGGGAGGGGCGGTGCGACGATTCGACTTGCCCCCTCCCACATTTTGACCTCACACAGATTCAGACCGGTGCAGGCGCCCGGCGCTTGTCCGGCTGTTGCCAACCATCCGCCGCCGCTTCTTCGATCGCTTGCTGGATGGCTTTCTTGCGGTGTTCCTCAGCACGCCGGCTGAAGAACCAAACCAGGAAGGTCACCAGCGACACCGCCAGCAGAATCAAGCTGGCCACGGCGTTGATCTCGGGTTTAACCCCCAGGCGCACCGCCGAGAACACTTCCATCGGCAAGGTGGTCGAGCCTGGGCCCGACACGAAGCTGGCCAGTACCAGGTCATCCAGTGACAGTGCGAACGACATCATGCCGCCCGCCGCCAACGACGGCGCGATCATCGGGATGGTGATCAGGAAGAACACCTTCCACGGCCGCGCGCCCAAGTCCATCGCGGCTTCTTCGATCGACAGGTCCAGCTCACGCAAGCGTGCCGACACGACTACCGCCACATACGCCGCACAGAACGTGGTGTGGGCGATCCAGATAGTGACGATGCCACGCTCCTGCGGCCAACCGATCATCTGCGCCATGGCCACGAACAGCAGCAACAGCGACAGGCCGGTGATCACTTCCGGCATCACCAACGGCGCCGTCACCAGGCCGCCGAACAGCGTACGGCCCTTGAAGTGGCTGATACGCGTAAGCACGAACGCCGCCAACGTCCCCAAGGCCACAGCGGCCACCGCCGTATAGCAGGCGATTTCCAGGGAGCGCGCCACCGAGCCCATCAGCTGGGTGTTGTCCAGCAAACCGACGTACCACTTGATCGACCAACCGCCCCACACCGTCACCAGCTTGGATTCGTTGAACGAGTAGATCACCAGAATCAGCATCGGCAGGTAGATAAACAGCAACCCCGCCACCAGCATGAAGCTTGAGAACCTGACGCGCTTCATATCTTGCCCTCCATCTCTTTGGCTTGGCTGCGGTTAAACAGGATGATCGGCACAATCAGGATCGCCAGCATCACCACCGCCAGGGCAGACGCCACCGGCCAGTCACGGTTGTTGAAGAATTCTTGCCACAACACTTTACCGATCATCAGGGTTTCCGGGCCGCCGAGCAGCTCAGGAATCACGAACTCGCCCACCACCGGGATAAACACCAGCATGCAGCCAGCGATGATGCCGTTCTTGGACAGCGGCACGGTGATTTTCCAGAAGCTGTTGAAAGTGCTCGAGCCCAGGTCGGACGCGGCTTCCAGCAGGCTCTGGTCGTGTTTCACCAGGTTGGCGTACAGCGGCAGGATCATGAACGGCAGGTACGAATAGACCACGCCGATATACACCGCAATGTTGGTGTTGAGGATCTGCAGCGGTTCGTTGATCAACCCGATAGACATCAGGAAGCCGTTGAGCAAACCGTTGTTGCTGAGGATGCCCATCCACGCATACACGCGGATCAGGATCGCGGTCCAGGTCGGCATCATGATCAGCAGCACCAGTACGGTCTGCATCTCTTTGCGCGCACTGGCAATGGCGTAGGCCATCGGGTAGCCGATCAGCAGGCACAACACCGTGCTGAAAAACGCCATCTTCAGCGAGCCCAGGTAGGCGGCGATATACAACTCGTCGTCGCCGAGCATCGCGTAGTTGCTGAGGTTCAGCACCAGTTGCAGCTTCTGCTCAACGAAGGTGTAGATCTCGGTGTACGGCGGGATCGCCACGTCGGCTTCGGCAAAGCTGATTTTCAGAACGATGAAGAACGGCAGTGCGAAGAACAGGAACAGCCACAGGAAGGGAATACCAATGACCGCGTGACGACCAGTGGGAGTTATTCGTTGCAGGCGGCGCTTGAGCTTCTTCATGTTCATGAGCGAAGTACCACGCCGCTGTCGTCTTCCCACCACACGTAAACCTGGTCACCCCAGGTCGGCCGCTGGCCACGGCGTTCGGCGTTGGCCACGAACGACTGCACCAGCTTGCCGCTCGGCAGTTCCACGTAGAACACCGAGTGCCCGCCGAGGTAGGCGATGTCGTGCACCTTGCCGCTGGACCAGTTGTGCTCGCAGGTCGGCATTTCCGAGGTCACCAGCAGTTTTTCCGGGCGGATGGCGTAGGTCACCGACTTGTCTTCCACCGAGGTGGCGATGCCGTAGCCCACGTAAATGTCGCGGTCGAGGTCCGGGCACTTGAGCACCGCGTGGCCTTCGGCGTCATCCACCACCTGGGTTTCGAAGATGTTGACGTTGCCGATGAACTCGCACACCAGACGGCTGGTAGGCGTTTCGTAGATGTCGATCGGGCTGCCGATCTGGGCGATCCAGCCCAGGTGCATGATCGCGATGCGCTCGGCCATGGTCATGGCCTCTTCCTGGTCGTGGGTCACCATCACGCAGGTCACACCCACGCGCTCGATGATCTCCACCAGTTCCAGCTGCATCTGCGAGCGCAGTTTCTTGTCGAGGGCGCCCATCGGCTCATCGAGCAGCAGCAGTTTCGGGCGCTTGGCCAACGAGCGGGCCAGGGCCACACGCTGGCGCTGGCCACCGGACAGCTGATGCGGCTTGCGCTTGGCGTACTGGCTCATCTGTACCAGCTTGAGCATCTCGGCCACGCGGGCTTCAACTTCGGCCTTGGGGATCTTGTCCTGTTGCAGGCCGAAGGCGATGTTCTGCGCCACGGTCATGTGTGGGAACAAGGCGTAGGACTGGAACATCATGTTGATCGGCCGCTCGTAGGGCGGCATGTCGGTGATGTCCACACCGTCGAGGTAGATGCGCCCTTCGGTCGGTCGCTCGAAGCCTGCGAGCATGCGCAGCAAGGTGGATTTGCCCGAACCCGAACCGCCGAGCAAGGCGAAGATCTCGCCTTTCTTGATTTCCAGGGACACATCGTCCACGGCAATCGTCTCGTCGAACTTCTTCGTGACCCGGTCGATTTTGACCAGCACCTTTTTCGGTGTCTGGTCGCCCTCGAGGGCTTTCTTATAGGCGCCGGAGGCAACTGCCATTTACGAAACTCCCAACAAAATGTGGAGTTCGCCCGATACAGGCGAACCCGGGATAGTTTGAGCTCTATGCCTTATTTGCCCGTCTTGACCTTGGTCCAGCTACGGGTCATCAAACGTTGCACTTTCGGGGGTAGCTCGAAGTTGACGAATGTCCGGTCGAGAACCGCCTGCGGTGGGTAAACCGCTTCGTCGGTGCGTATCGATTGCTCCATCAGCTTGTCCGCCCCCGGGTTAGGGTTGGCGTAACCGACGTAATCACTGACCTGGGCGATGACCTCAGGTTGCAGCAAATAGTTGATAAAGGCGTGGGCCTCTTTGACATTGGTGGCGTCCTTGGGAATCGCCAGCACGTCAAACCACAGGTTGCCGCCTTCTTTCGGAATCGCGTAGGCGATGTTCACGCCCTTGCCCGCCTCGGCCGCACGGGCCTTGGCCTGGAACACATCACCGGAGAACCCGGCGGCCACGCAGATATTGCCGTTGGCCAGGTCGGAGATGTATTTGGAGGAATGGAAATAGGTCACGTAGGGCCGCACTTTCAGCAGCTTTTCTTCGGCCTTCTTGTAGTCGTCCGGGTTGGTGCTGTTGGGGTTCAGGCCCATGTAGTTGAGCACTGCCGGCAGCATTTCATCCGCCGAATCCATGAACGACACGCCGCAGGTGGCGAGCTTCTTCATGTTTTCCGGCTCGAACAGCACGGCCCAGGAGTCGATATGGTCGACGCCCAGCACTTCCTTGACCTTTTCGACGTTGTAACCGATGCCATTGGTGCCCCACAGGTACGGCACGGCGTATTGGTTGCCCGGGTCGTTCTTTTCCAGGCGCTTGAGCAACGCAGGGTCAAGGTTCGCGTAATTGCTCAACAATGACTTGTCGAGCTTCTGGAACGCCCCAGCCTTGATCTGCTTGCCGAGGAAATGGTTGGACGGCACCACCACGTCGTAGCCGGTGCGCCCGGCGAGCAACTTGCCTTCCAGGGTTTCGTTGGAGTCAAACACGTCATACACGGGCTTGATGCCGGTGGCCTTTTCGAAGTCGGCCAGGGTTTCAGGGCCAATGTAGTCCGACCAGTTATAAACATGCACAGTCGGTGCGGCCTGCACGCTGACAGCCAGCGTGATACCTGCACCCACCAGCAAGGCTTTGCGAAATAAAGAAAATGGCAAGTGGAGGTCCTCTTAAATAGTTGGGCCCAAAGTTGTTGCCCGGCAACAAAACCGGCGCGCAACTTACCCTCGATAAACCGATCCGGCAAAACTTTTTGTCATTTAATTTGTGGGAGGGAGCAAGCCCCCTCCCACAGGTTTCAAGGCTTACTTGCCCGACTTGATCTTGGTCCAGCTGCGTGTCATTTCACGCTGGGTCGCAGCCGGCAGGTCCGCAATCGCGTACAGCTTGGCTTGCACATCCGCTGGCGGGTAGATGCCCGGGTCGCTGGTGATGTCTTTGTCGACCAGAGCGGTGGCTTTCTCGTTACCGTTCGGGAAGTGCACGCTGTTGGTGATCTCGGCCATCACTTCCGGCTTGAGCAGGTAGTTCATGAACTTGTAGGCGGCGTCGACGTTTTCGGCATCTTTAGGGATGGCGACCATGTCGAAGAAGCTGCCAGCACCTTCTTTCGGAATGTCGTAGGCAACTTTGACCTTGCCACCGGCTTCAGCCGCGCGGGACTTGGCCTGCTCGATGTCACCCGAGTAACCCACGGCCACGCAGATGTTGCCGTTGGCCAGGTCGGAGATGTACTTGGACGAGTGGAAGTAGCCGATCGAAGGGCGCAGCTTGAGGAACAGAGCCTCGGCTTGCTTGAGGTCTTCTTTCTTCTGGGTGTCGGTCGGCAAGCCCAGGTAATGCAGGGCCACCGGCAGCATTTCGGTTGGCGAGTCGAGGAAACTCACGCCGCAGCTTTTCAGCTTGGCGATGTTTTCCGGCTTGAGCAGCACGTCCCACGAATCGATCTTGTCCACGCCCAGCGCGGCCTTGACCTTCTCCGGGTTGTAGCCGATGCCGATCGAGCCCCACATGTACGGGAAGGCGTGCTTGTTGTCCGGGTCGCTGACCGACACGGCTTTAAGCAGGGATTTGTTCAGGTTGTCGTAGTTGGACAGCTTGGACTTGTCCAGCTCCTGGTAGACACCGGCCTTGATCTGCTTGGCGAGGAAGTTGTTCGACGGTACGACGATGTCATAACCGGACTTGCCTGCCAGCAACTTGGCTTCCAGGGTTTCGTTGCTGTCGAAAACGTCGTACACCACTTTAATGCCCGACTCTTTTTCAAAGTTGGCGATGGTGTCCGGTGCAATGTAGTCGGACCAGTTGTAGACGTGCAGCACTTTATCGTCGGCCTGGGCCGCGCCCGCCATTGCGCCCATCAGGGACAAGGCGAGGAGGGTCTTGCCAGCGTTCTTCAAACCTAATGCCTTCATTTGGTGATGCTCCAATTTTTTCTTTTTTGGGCCACGTTCTTTTATCGTTTCACGGCCCTTCCAGAGGGCAACAAAACAGGGCGACAGTCTGGCAAGTTCAGGGGCCGGCTTTCAACCAAAGCCCCCACATTTGTAACTGCCCAGTGCGCTTGGCACTGAGCCTAGCATTTAGCCCTGCAATGCCGCCAAAGTCAGGTCCAGGCACGTACGCGCCTTGGTCACCAGCTCGTCGATTTCAGCCTTACTGATCACCAGCGGCGGCGAAATGATCATGGTGTCGCCCACGGCGCGCATGATCAGGCCGTTGTTGAAGCAGAAGTTGCGGCAAATCATGCCCACGCCCTTGCCTTCATAACGCTTGCGGGTGGCCTTGTCCTGTACCAGTTCAATGGCACCGAGCATGCCCACACCACGCACTTCGCCCACCAGCGGGTGATCCGCGAGTTCCCGCAGACGTTTCTGCAAATACGGTGCCGTTTCGTCGTGCACGCTGTTAACGATTTTTTCATCGCGCATGATGCGGATGTTTTCCAGGGCCACCGCCGCTGCCACCGGGTGGCCGGAGTAAGTGAAGCCGTGGTTGAAATCGCCGCCTTCATTGAGCACTTCGACCACTTCGTCGCGCACGATCAAGCCACCCATAGGGATGTAGCCCGAGGTCAGGCCCTTGGCGATGGTCATCATGTGCGGCTTGAGGTCGTAGAAGTCGCTGCCAAACCACTCACCGGTACGGCCGAAACCGCAGATCACTTCGTCGGCGACAAACAGGATGTCGTACTTGGCGAGGATTTCCTTGATGCGCGGCCAGTAAGTGGCAGGCGGCACGATCACGCCGCCGGCGCCCTGGATCGGCTCGGCAATAAAGGCACCCACGGTGTCCACGCCCAGTTCCAGGATCTTTTCTTCCAGCTGGTTGGCGGCCCAGATCCCGAATTCTTCGGGGCTCATGTCGCCGCCTTCGCCAAACCAGTAAGGCTGGGCGATATGGGTGATGCCCGGGATCGGCAAGTCGCCCTGTTCATGCATATACGTCATGCCGCCCAAGCTGGCGCCGGCCACGGTGGAGCCGTGGTAGCCATTCTTGCGGCTGATGATGGTTTTCTTGTTCGGCTGGCCCTTGATCGCCCAGTAGTGGCGGACCATACGCAACATGGTGTCGTTGCCTTCGGAGCCGGAACCGGTGAAGAACACGTGGTTCATGCCGGCGGGTGCGATGTCGGAAATGGCCTTGGCCAGCTCCAGCACCGGCGGGTGTGCGGTCTGGAAGAACAGGTTGTAGTACGGCAGTTCTTTCATCTGCTTGGCGGCGGCGTCAGCCAGTTCATCGCGACCGTAACCGATCGCCACGCACCACAGGCCGGCCATGCCGTCGAGGATCTTGTTGCCTTCGCTGTCCCACAGGTAAACACCGTGGGCTTTGGTGATGATCCGTGGGCCTTTCTCTTTCAATTGCTTGAAGTCGCTGAACGGCGCCAGGTGATGATCGCTGCTCAAGGCTTGCCATTCACGGGTTTGCGGGTTGTTGCTGGACATACCAATCTCCTAGACTTTTCAGTGAAGGGCGCACCGTTTAAAGGGTGCGCCCGGCGCATCAGACGGCGAAGAGCAGGAATTCCCGCTCCCACGAACTGATCACGCGCTTGAAGTTTTCATGCTCGGCCCGCTTGACCGCGACGTAGCCTGTGATGAATTTCTGACCCAGGTATTTCTCTATGGTCTTGCTGTTTTCCATGCGTTCCAGGGCGTCTTCGATGGTCAACGGCAGGCGCAGGTTGCGCCGCTCGTAACCACGCCCTACCACTGGCGCGCTCGGGTTATGGCCTTCAACCATGCCGATGTAGCCACACAGCAAACTGGCGGCAATCGCCAGGTACGGGTTGGCGTCGGCGCCTGGCAGGCGGTTTTCCACACGGCGGTTCTGCGGGCCGGCATCCGGTACGCGCAGGCCGACGGTGCGGTTTTCTTCGCCCCACTCCACGTTCACCGGTGCCGAGGTATCCGGCAGAAAGCGGCGGAACGAGTTCACGTTGGGGGCAAACAGCGGCAGCAATTCCGGGATGAATTTCTGCAGGCCGCCAATGTGGTTGAGGAACAGCTGGCTCATGGTCCCGTCTTCATTCGAGAAGACGTTCTTGCCAGTGGCGATGTCGATGATGCTCTGGTGCAGGTGCATCGCGCTGCCAGGCTCGCCGGTCATCGGCTTGGCCATGAAGGTGGCGGCCACGTCGTGCTTGAGCGCGGCTTCACGCATGGTGCGCTTGAACACCAGGATCTGGTCGGCCAGGGACAACGCATCGCCGTGACGGAAGTTGATTTCCATCTGCGCGGTGCCGTCTTCGTGGATCAGGGTGTCGAGGTCCAGTTCCTGCAGTTCGCACCAGTCGTAGACGTCTTCGAACAACGGGTCGAATTCGTTGGCCGCTTCTATAGAGAAGGACTGGCGACCAGTCTCCGGGCGCCCGGAACGGCCAATCGGCGGTTGCAGCGGGAAGTCCGGGTCTTCGCAGCGTTTGGTCAGGTAGAACTCCATCTCCGGCGCCACGATGGGCTGCCAGCCCTTGTCGGAATAGAGCTTGAGCACCTTCTTGAGCACGTTGCGAGGCGACAGCTCGATCGGGTTGCCTTGCTTGTCGTAGGTGTCGTGGATCACCTGGGCGGTGGGCTCGATGGCCCAGGGCACCAGGAACACCGCGTTCTGGTCGGGGCGGCAGATCATGTCGATGTCGGCCGGGTCGAGCAATTCGTAATAGATGTCGTCTTCGACATAGTCGCCGGTCACGGTCTGCAACAGCACGCTCTCGGGCAGGCGCATGCCTTTTTCGGCGATGAACTTGTTGGTCGGCGAGATCTTGCCCCGGGTGATGCCGGTGAGGTCGCCAATCATGCATTCGACTTCTGTGATCTTGTGGTCTTTCAACCAATCGGTGAGCTGGTCGAGGTTGTTACTCATAAATGCCTCTGGGCTGGGTTTCCTGGCATCCATTAAAGGCCAGGCGTTGGTTGACGCAGCATCCGCGTCGCTGGTTCATTCAGGGTAGGAGCTTACCTGCCATTTGCTGCAGCGTTGCATTCCTCAAGCCAAAGTCGTGCAGAATCATGATCAGCACACCGCAAGGGCGCTGGTCAGAGGCAGGCGAGGAAGCAAAGGAGAGGTCAGACGGGCCGTCAAGAATATTGGCCGGTGCGTGGGCGTTCACGCGGGACGAACGGACTGCGGACGGAGCCTGGCTGATGCAGGCCAAGACGCCGGGCGGCGGCAGGTGAAACATGAAGCACCCCGGTATTATTGCTGTTATGGGTTTGAATCGAGCTTAGCCTTGTTCATTTTTTTACACAACACCCCCGTAAAAAATACAACACGGCCCGCTCAAGCCTGCGAGTCCCAAGGCGATCAAACCGAAAAAATCGCCCCAAAACGCCCCAAAAAAGCCTTCGCGGCGCTTTTTTAGGGCAAAAAAGCCCTCGCTTGACTTCGGCATGCCGTTCGGGTTGACTGAAACCAGAAAAGATCAATGATTGATATTTTTAACAACAAAGGTGTTGCATCATGTCGGTACCCCCGCGTGCCGTTCAGCTTAACGAAGCGAACGCGTTCCTTAAGGATCATCCTGAGGTTCTGTACGTAGACCTTCTAATTGCGGATATGAATGGTGTGGTGCGCGGCAAGCGCATCGAACGCACCAGCCTCCACAAGGTTTACGAGAAGGGCATTAACCTGCCTGCCTCTTTATTTGCCCTGGATATCAACGGCTCGACGGTGGAAAGCACCGGCCTGGGTCTGGACATCGGTGATGCTGACCGAATCTGTTATCCGATCCCCGATACCCTGTGCAATGAACCCTGGCAAAAGCGCCCTACCGCGCAACTGCTGATGACCATGCACGAACTTGAAGGTGAACCTTTCTTCGCTGATCCGCGCGAAGTGCTCCGCCAAGTTGTAAGCAAATTTGACGACCTCGGTCTGACCATCTGCGCCGCCTTCGAGCTTGAGTTCTACCTGATCGACCAGGAGAACGTGAACGGCCGCCCACAACCGCCCCGCTCGCCGATCTCCGGCAAACGCCCGCACTCGACACAGGTCTACCTGATCGACGACCTCGACGAATATGTCGACTGCCTCCAGGACATCCTGGAAGGTGCAAAAGAGCAAGGCATCCCGGCCGACGCCATCGTCAAGGAAAGTGCCCCGGCGCAGTTCGAAGTGAACCTGCACCACGTGGCCGACCCGATCAAGGCTTGCGACTACGCGGTACTGCTCAAGCGCCTGATCAAGAACATCGCCTACGACCATGAGATGGACACCACCTTCATGGCCAAGCCTTACCCAGGCCAGGCAGGTAACGGTTTGCACGTGCACATTTCGATCCTGGACAAAGACGGCAAGAACATCTTTGCCAGCGAGGATCCCGAGCAGAACGCCGCATTGCGTCACGCGATCGGCGGTGTGCTCGAGACCCTGCCCGCCCAAATGGCGTTCCTGTGCCCTAACGTCAACTCCTACCGCCGTTTCGGTGCACAGTTCTACGTGCCGAACTCGCCGTGCTGGGGCCTGGATAACCGCACCGTGGCGATTCGCGTACCCACCGGCTCGTCCGACGCCGTACGTATCGAACACCGTGTCGCCGGCGCCGACGCCAACCCTTACCTGCTGATGGCTTCGGTCCTGGCGGGTGTGCACCACGGTCTGACCAACAAGATCGAGCCTGGCGCACCGGTGGAAGGCAACAGCTACGAGCAGAATGAACAAAGCCTGCCGAACAACCTGCGCGATGCCCTGCGCGAGTTGGACGACAGCGAGGTGATGGCCAAGTACATCGATCCTAAATACATCGATATCTTCGTTGCCTGTAAGGAAAGCGAGCTGGAAGAGTTCGAACACTCCATCTCCGACCTTGAGTACAACTGGTACCTGCATACCGTGTAAGCGGTTGCAGCATTGAGAGAACGCCGCTGACTTAGGTCCGCGGCGTTTTTTTATGGGTTTCTGCGGTAGACCGCGTTGGCTTCTTCGCGAGCAAGCCCGCTCCCACATTTGACCGAGTTGTCCTGAAGAAACCAGTTCAAATGTGGGAGCGGGCTTGCTCGCGAAGGCGGCCTGGCAGACAACACACCTCCCTGCTCATACAATGCGCTCTGCCTTGTAGGAGACTTCCATGACCACCCGCCCCGCCACCCCGCGCAAACCCCGCGCCCGCAGCCAGGCCCGGATCGACGCGATCCTCGACGCCGCCCGCACGTTGCTGGCCGCCGAAGGCGTGGCCGGTTTGTCGATCTACAGCGTGGCCGAACGGGCGCAGATTCCGCCGTCGTCGGTGTATCACTTCTTCGCCAGCGTGCCGGCGCTGCTGGAGGCGTTGACGGCCGATGTGCACGCCGCCTTTCGCGCGGCCATTCAGGCACCCATTGAGCACGCTTCACTCAAGCACTGGCGGGACCTGTCCTACATCGTCGAGCAGCGCATGCTCGCCATCTATGACCAGGACGCCGCCGCACGCCAGTTGATCCTGGCCCAGCATGGGCTCACCGAAGTGACTCAGGCCGACCGCCAGCATGATCTGGAGTTGGGGGATTTGATGCTGGAAGTGTTCAACCGCCACTTCGAGGTGCCGACGCTACCCGACGATGTCGACGTGTTTGCCCTGGCCCTGGAACTGAGCGACCGCGTGTATGCGCGTTCGGTGCATCAGCATGGGCAGATTACGCCGCGCATGGCGGAGGAAGGGATGCGGGTGTTTGATGCGTATGTGGGGTTGTATTTGCCGGCGTATTTGCCCAAGCGTTGAGGTTTGGGGTGGCTGGGATGGCCTCTTCGCGAGCAAGCCCGCTCCCACATTTGACCGAGTTCCAACTTTGGAATGTATTCAAATGTGGGAGCGGGCTTGCTCGCGAAGGCGGCCTTAAAAGCAGCGCAACTCCCAATCACAACTTGGCGATCGACACCTCAGTGGACTTAACGAAGGCAATCACTTCGCTGCCAATCACCAGTTCCAGCTCTTTGACCGAGCGAGTCGTGATCACCGACGTCACGATACCGGAGGCGGTTTGCACGTCGATTTCCGACAGCACGTCGCCTTCGACGATTTCCTTGATGGTGCCTTTGAACTGGTTACGGACGTTGATGGCTTTAATAGTCATGTTGTTCTTCCTTCAGGGACAAGTGAGTTATTGAGCCCAACGCAATTGCGTAGGCAGCGGTGAAACAGGTTCAGGTTCCGGCGGCGTGCCGGGCAGCGACAGCACACGGTTGAGCACTTCGGCCTCCAGCGCGGCCAGGCGATGTGAGCCCCGGGCGCGTGGGCGCGGCAGGTCGACGATCAGGTCGAGGCCGATTTCGCCGTCTTCGATCAGGATTACCCGGTCGGCGATGGCCACGGCTTCACTGACATCGTGGGTCACCAGCAACACGGTAAAGCCGTGCTTCTGCCAGAGGTTTTCGATCAGTTGCTGCATCTCGATACGGGTCAGGGCATCCAGCGCGCCCAGAGGCTCGTCGAGCAGCAACAGGCGCGGCTGGTGAATCAACGCACGGGCCAGGGCCACGCGTTGCTTCTGGCCACCGGACAACGCCGCTGGCCACTCATCGGCGCGCTCGGCCAGGCCTACCGCTTCCAGGGCTTCCAGCGCTTTGGGGCGCCAGTTGCCCTTGAGGCCCAGGCCCACGTTGTCGATGATCTTTTTCCACGGCAGCAGGCGTGCTTCCTGGAACATCAAGCGCGTGTCTTCGATCGCTTCGCTCAGGGGCGCGGAACCGGCCAGCAGCTCGCCGCCACTGGCTTTGTCGAGGCCGGCCAACAGGCGCAGCAAAGTACTTTTGCCGCAGCCGCTGCGACCGACCACGGCCACGAACTGGCCCGCCGGAATATGCAGGTCAATCTCTTTGAGCACTTCCCGCGCACCAAAGGCTTTGCGCAGCTTGCGCACCGCCAGGGGAATCCCCTTGAGCAGGCGCGGAGGTTGTTGAGCCGTCATGCCGCACCTCCTTTATTGACTTGATACGCCGGGTGCCAGCGCAGCCACACCCGCTCCAGGCCACGCGCTGCCA